>NZ_JAOCDI010000003.1:0-216442 GCF_029840855.1 Pseudomonas sp. GD03862 | reverse complement strand
GAAGCGGCCCCCGATAACCGGCCCTGAAAGGTATTCTTCTGATCACCGCCTGGCAGGCCATCATGTCATCGAGCTCGTTCCGTCAGTCACTGCGTCGCCTGTGGGGCCAAGACAAGTTCAGCTACAGCATCCGGGTCACCATTGCCCTCACCGGCAGCCTGGCCCTGTGCTGGTACCAGAACGAGATGGCCCTGCTGATTCCGCTGTTCCTCGGCATCATCGCCAGCGCCCTGGCCGAAACCGACGACAGCTGGCAGGGCCGCCTCAGCGCCCTGGCCGTTACCCTGGTGTGCTTCGCCATCGCTGCACTGGCAGTCGAGTTGCTGTTCCCCTACCCCTGGATCTTCGTCATTGCCCTGGCCCTGGCTGCCTTTGGCCTGACCATGCTCGGGGCGCTGGGCGAGCGCTACGGCGCCATCGCTTCGGCCACCTTGATCACTGCGGTCTACACCATGATCGGGGTGGACCAGCGCGGCGGCCAGGTCACCGATTTCTGGCACGAACCGCTGCTGCTGGTGGCAGGTGCGGCCTGGTACGGGCTGTTGTCGGTGCTGTGGCAGGCGCTGTTTTCCAACCAGCCGGTACAGCAGAGCCTGGCCAGACTGTTCTTCGAGCTGGGCAGCTACCTCAAGCTCAAGGCCAGCCTGTTTGAACCGGTCCGCACGCTCGACGTCGAGGCACGGCGCCTGGAACTGGCCCAGCAGAACGGCAAGGTGGTGGCCGCGCTGAATGCAGCCAAGGAAATCATCCTGCACCGGGTGGGCAACAGCCAGCCAAACTCGAAGGTAAGCCGCTACCTCAAGCTGTACTTCCTGGCCCAGGATATCCACGAGCGTGTCAGTGCCTCGCACTACCCCTACAACGCACTGACCGAGGCGTTTTTCCACAGCGACGTCATGTTCCGCTGCCAGCGCCTGTTGCGTAAGCAGGGTTCATCCTGCCAGGAACTGGCCCGCTCGATCCGCCTGCGCCAACCGTTCGTGCTGGCCAGCGGTTATCCAGAAGCCCTCGAGGACCTCAACGCTTCGCTCGAACACCTGCGCATCCAGAGCAACCCGGCCTGGCGCGGCCTGCTGCGGTCGCTGCGGGCGCTGGCTGCCAACCTGGCAACACTGGACCGCCTGCTCAGTGCCGCCAGCAACCCGGATAGCCTGGCCGACGCCAGCGACAGCAGCCTGCTCGACCGCTCGCCACACTCGCTGAAGGACGTGTGGACGCGCCTGCGCACTCAGCTCACACCGACTTCGCTGTTGTTCCGCCATGCCTTGCGCCTGCCGCTGGCGTTGTCGATCGGCTATGGCATGGTGCACCTGATTCACCCGACCCAGGGCTACTGGATCATCCTCACCACGCTGTTCGTCTGCCAGCCCAACTACGGGGCCACGCGGCGCAAGCTGGTGCAGCGAATCTTCGGCACTGCCGTTGGCCTGACCGTGGGCTGGGCCTTGTTCGACCTGTTCCCCAACCCGGTCATCCAGTCGTTGTTCGCCGTGGTTGCCGGGGTGGTGTTCTTCGTCAACCGCACCACCCGCTACACCCTGGCCACTGCGGCGATCACCCTGATGGTGCTGTTCTGCTTCAACCAGATCGGCGATGGCTACGGCCTGTTCCTGCCACGCCTGTTCGATACCCTGGTGGGCAGCCTGATTGCCATCCTAGCGGTGTTCCTGTTCCTGCCCGACTGGCAGGGCCGACGGCTGAACAAGGCGCTGGCCAATACCCTGGCCTGCGCCAGCGTGTACCTGCGCCAGATCATGCAGCAGTATGCCCACGGCAAGCGCGACGACCTGGCCTACCGCCTGGCCCGGCGCAATGCCCACAACGCTGACGCGGCGCTGTCCACCACCTTGGCCAACATGCTGATGGAGCCGGGGCATTTCCGTAAGGAGGCCGACGTTGGCTTTCGCTTCCTGGTGCTGTCGCACACCTTGCTCAGCTACCTCTCGGGGTTAGGCGCGCACCGCGACACGGCGTTGCCGGCGGAGGTGCAGGAGCAGTTGATCGAAGGCGCCGGGCAAAGCCTGGCCAGCAGCCTGGACGAGATTGCCAACGGCCTGGCCGCACGGCTGCCGGTGGCGATTCACAGTGATGCCGAAGAGGCGCTGGCCAATGCCCTGGAGCAGATGCCGGAAGATCTGGATGAGCATCAGCGGTTGGTGCAGACGCAGTTGGCGTTGATATGCCGGCAGCTGGGGCCATTGCGGACCCTGGCGGCACACCTGATCAAGGAAAATGCCCCGGCCTGATCGTTTTATTGCCTGTGCTCAAAAGCCATACTGACGCAGCAGCCGGGCATAGCTGCCATCGGCCTTCATCGCCGCTATCGCCTGCTCGAAGCGCTCGACGATCCGCTTGTGCTCCGGGTGCTTCAGGCTGACCAGGACATGCAGGGTGTTCTCCCCCAGCGGCGGATCCACCAGCATCACCCTGTCACGCACTTCCTGCGGCTCGCGCTGCAGGTTGTAGCGGGCCACGTACTCGTCTTCCACCGCCAGGCTTACCCGCCCTGCCGCCAACATGCGTACCGCAGAAGAAAAGTTGCGCACCGGCACTTTGTTCAGACGCGGATCCCCGTCGAATTCCGGTGAATAGGCGTAATCACGCACTACCGCAATGCTGTAGGCATAAAGGTCAGACAGACGCGTGTAGCTGAACGCCTCGCCCTTACGTTGCAGCAGGCGAATACGATTACTCAGGTAGGCGCTGGAGAATTGCCCGATATTGGCGCGCGAGTCGTTGTACCAGGCATTGATCAGCACGTCGTAGCGCCCTTCACCTACCCCCAGCAACGCCCGCGCCCACGGCACCTCTTCATAGCCGCTGGCGTAGCCGGCACGGGCCAGTGCGGTGGTAACGATGCTGGTCGCAAGGCCGCCGCCCGGCATCTTGGCATCGGTGAACGGTGGCCAGTTGTCAGCCACCAGGCGTAGCTTGTCGTGACCCGGGGCAGGTGTTGCCAGCATCGTTGTCAGCAATCCCAGAACACAAAGCAGTGGCCGCATGCTCACGTCCTTTCGCAATGGAGGGCAACACTGCCAGTGAGATTACACAAAGCGCTTGCCGAGGGCAGCGGCCAATAGTGTCATTTAGCCTCTATTTTGGCCGAAGCACGTGCAGCATGCGATGATCGAGCCTCATCCAAGGAGTTCGTGCCCATGTCAATCGACTGGCTCTGCAAGCACCACACCGATCTCGGCAAGGAGCAGCTCTATGCCATTTTGCAGCTACGCACTGAAGTGCTCGTGGTGGAGCAGCGCCACGCCTACCAGGAAGTCGATGGTCAGGACCTGACTGGCGATACCTTGCACCTCATGGCCTGGCAGGAAGACAAGCTGGTGGCCTACCTGCGCCTGCTGGATCCGCAGTCACAAGGTGGGGATGTGGTGATCGGACGAGTGGTGACATCACCGCAGGCGCGAGGTTTGCAGCTCGACGAAAGCTTGCTGCTCAAGGGGCTGGAAGCGGCGGAGCATTGTTGGCCGGGGGTGCCGGTTTATCTGTCGGCTCCGGCGCATTTACAGGCGTTTTATGCCCGCCATGGGTTTGCGGTGGTGAGCGAGGAGTCTTCGGAGAACGGCATCGCGTCCATTGGAATGCGCAAGGGATGAGCCCACCCTGTGCGGGCTTTGCACATCAGGGGTAACCCAGCACTTCGCGGATCTGCCGCAAGTGACGGATGATCCACTGCTTGTCGATCGCCCCCCAGTCATGAATGCGATAATGCCCGGCGTGGTTGCGTGCGCCTTCCTGCTGTTCGAACTCGCAGACGATGTCCAGGTCGGCCAGCGCGGCGATAGTGTCCTGAGCTGTGCGACGGGGCATGCCGGTGGCCTCCATCAGGGCGGGCACGCTGGTCGCGGTCTGGCTATCGATCAGCCAGGCCACGTACAGGCGGCGGTAGAAGCTGCTCTTGGTCTTGCTCACTTCCATGCTGCATGTTCCTTAGAGGTTGCCCGGCAGCTCCCGGTAGGTCAGGTAGACGCGCAGGTCGAATTCCAGTTGATGATAGTCCGGCTCCATGTGCTGGCAGAGCTGGTAGAACGCCTTGTTGTGATCTCGCTCGCGCAGGTGCGCCAACTCGTGCACAACAATCATGCGCAAGAACTGTGGCGCGGCCTCCTTGAACAGCGAGGCAATGCGGATTTCCTTCTTCGCCTTGAGCTTGCCGCCCTGCACCCGCGACACCGCCGTGTTCAAGCCCAGGGCCCGATGCGTCAGATCGAGGCGGCTGTCGAACAGCACCTTGTCCAGGTTTGGCGCACTTCGCAGGTACTGTTGGCGCAGATCCTGGGCATAGCCATACAGCGCCTTGTCGTTTTGCACGTCATGGCGGTCAGGGTAACGGCGCTGCAGGTATTCACCCAGGCGGTCGCTGTCGATCATCTGCCGCACCTGCTCCTGCAGGTGCGGGGGGTAGGCTTGCAAGTAACGTAGTACGGTCATGGCGCTGTATTCGGCGTAACGAATGCCGATTCTAGCCAATCACGGCCCTGGCCAGGAGAAAATTGCCGGGAAGCCGCTAGCGTCAGTCGCGGTCATCGGATAAGCCACCAGGAAACCCTGAACGTATTCGCAGCCATTGGCCTTGAGCCAGGCTGCCTGCGCCGGGGTCTCCACCCCCTCGGCGATCACCGTGATACGGTAGTCGGCGCACAGGCCGATCACGCTGCGAACCAACGCAGCATCTACCGCCGAATCGGGCAGACGTGCCACCAGATGACGGTCGAGCTTGAGTGTGTCGATAGGCAGGTCGCGCAGCATGCGCAACGAACAGTCACCCGCACCGAAGTCATCCAGGGCCACCCTCACGCCCAGCTCACGCAAGCGGTGTATCTGTTTGACGGCCGCGTCGATGTTATACATCAGCGACGTTTCCGCCACTTCCACCTCCAACTGAGTCGGGACAAGCTGGTAAAGCTGGATGACCCGTCGCAGTTCTTCGACCAGGCCAGGCATGACGAACTGCGCGCGGCTCAGGCTGATGCCGAGCACAAGGTCCGGCGGAAACCGGTCGTACCAGGCCTGCCGCTGGGCGGCCCCCTGGCGGTAGATCCAGCTGGCCAGGCGGTTGATCAGACGCGCTTCTTCCAGCAACGGGATGAACAGCCCCGGCGGCACATCGCCAACGCTGGGGTGCTGCCAGCGCAGCAAGGCCTCGAAACCACGCAGGCGACCATCGTGGAAGGCGACCTGTGGCTGGTACACCAAGGTAAAGTCCTGCTGCTCGATGGCCGTGCGCACGCTGTCCTCGAGCATCAATCGCGAGCGCGCCCGTCCGTTGAGTTCCTGGTCGTAGAAGCGGTATTGCTGACGCCCCGCTTGCTTGGCGGCGTACATCGCAGCATCGGCCGAACGCAGCAGGCCTTCGACATTGGCGCCACAGTCCGGGTAGGTGGCAATGCCGATGCTGACCCCAAGGCACACATCGAGCCCGTCTACCTCATGGCTGATGGAAACACGTTCGAGCAACCGTTCGGCAAAACGCCCGGCCTGCTCCGGGTAGGGCAAGCTGTCAAACAGTGCAGTGAACTCATCACCGCCCATACGCGCCAGCAAGGCCTCACTGCCCAGGCAGTCCTTGAGCTGCTCGGCCACCCAGCGCAACACCCGGTCGCCCGCGTCGTGGCCGAGCGAGTCGTTGATGCGCTTGAAGCCATCCAGGTCCATGTACATCAGCGCCTGCGCCTTGTCAGAGCGCTCGTTGCGCAACAGTGCACCTTCAGCCGCCTGGTAGAAACCACGGCGGTTGAGCAGGCCGGTGAGCGGGTCAGTAATGGCCTGGTATTCCAGCTGCTGGTGCAAGTTACGCACTGCCGACATGTCCAGCACGGTCACCACCATGGCCTGTTGATCGGCCGGCAACGGCGCACAGGACAGCGCCACCGGCACAAGCTCACCGCCTTGGGTACGCAGTTGGGCATCGTGTACGCGGTAGATCTGCCGCCCCTGGTAGGCCTTGTAGAAGTCCGACTCGCGCCACAGGCTGGTACTGGTCAGTTGCACAACGTCGAGCAATTGGGTGCCCTGCAGGCGTTGCACCGGTGCCGCCAGCAAACGGGAGATGGCTGGATTGGCAAAACTGATGATGCCATGGGCATCAACCACCAGAATGCCTTCGGCGGCATTCTCCAGGATGGACGCATTGAATGCCCTGGCCGCCTCCAGTTCGCGACTGAGCTGCTGCAGCATGCGCCGGTTGCGCTGCTGGTCGAGCAGCGCCTGGACTTTGGGCTTGAGTATTTGCGGGTCGAACGGTTTGAACATGTAGTCCACGGCGCCGCTGGCGTAGCCTTTGAGCACGGCCGCGTCGGACTGTTCGTTGGCGGTGAGGAAAATGATCGGGGTCAGTCGGGTACGCTGATTGCCGCGCATCAGCCGGGCGACTTCAAAGCCGTCCATTTCCGGCATCTGTACATCCATCAACACCAGGTCGACTTCGTACTCAAGCAACGCGCTCAAGGCTTCTATCCCAGAGCTTGCCGTCAATACTTGCCAATCCTGCCGGGCCAGCAAGGCCCGCATGCTGATGAGGTTCTCGGGGTAGTCGTCTACCACCAGAAGAACTGAGCTGCCATCCAGTGGCTGCTGCTGTTGAGGGTGAGCGCCATCCATGCTGCTTCTCTGTTATGTGACCGACTTCAAAATACGGTTGGATCCATTAGTACTCTAGACCTGAGGCTGCAACACGCAATGCAATCAGAACGCTATCAATGGTCAAACTGTACGGTAGCCGACTAACGGTCGGTCTGCCGGAATTATGTACAGGTTTCCATCACCCATAAAAAAACCCGCATCGCTGCGGGTTTTTCAGGGTTACCTGTCGATCAGTTGACCTTGGCGGCCAGTTCACCTTTCAGGTAGCGCTGGTACATACCTTCCAGAGAGATCGGCTTGATCTTCGAGGCATTGCCGGCGGTGCCGAAGGCTTCGTAACGCGCGATGCACACGTCGCGCATGGCCTTGATGGTTTCACCGAAGAACTTGCGCGGGTCGAACTCGCTCGGGTTCTGCGCCATCAGGCGGCGCATGGCACCGGTAGAGGCCAGACGCAGGTCGGTATCGATGTTGACCTTGCGCACGCCGTGCTTGATGCCTTCAACGATTTCTTCGACCGGTACACCGTAGGTTTCTTTGATGTCGCCGCCGTACTGGTTGATGATCGCCAGCCACTCTTGCGGTACCGAGGACGAACCGTGCATCACCAGGTGGGTGTTGGGGATGCGCTTGTGGATTTCCTTGATGCGATCGATGGCCAGCACGTCACCGGTTGGTGGCTTGGTGAACTTGTAGGCACCGTGGCTGGTACCAATGGCGATCGCCAGGGCGTCGACCTGGGTCTTCTTGACGAAGTCGGCGGCTTCTTCCGGGTCGGTCAGCATCTGGCTGTGATCCAGCACGCCTTCGGCGCCGATCCCGTCTTCTTCACCGGCCATGCCGGTTTCCAGCGAACCCAGGCAGCCCAGCTCGCCTTCAACCGAAACGCCGCAGGCGTGAGCCATGGCAACGGTCTGCTGGGTAACGCGGACGTTGTACTCGTAGTCGGTCGGGGTCTTGCCGTCTTCACCCAGCGAGCCGTCCATCATGACCGAGCTGAAGCCCAGCTGGATCGAGCGCTGGCAGACGTCAGGGCTGGTACCGTGGTCCTGGTGCATGCACACCGGAATGTGCGGGAACTCTTCGATGGCAGCCAGGATCAGGTGGCGCAGGAAAGGCGCACCCGCGTATTTGCGGGCACCGGCCGAAGCCTGGACGATCACGGGGGAGTCGGTCTTGTCGGCCGCTTCCATGATGGCGCGCATCTGCTCGAGGTTGTTGACGTTGAAAGCTGGTACGCCGTAGCCGAACTCGGCGGCGTGGTCCAGCATCTGGCGCATGCTAATGAGTGCCATTGTGTATCTCTCTCCCGACAAGCGTCGTTTGTTTCGTGCAAGCCTGCCGCAGGGGCGGTTGCTGTTCAAGTAGTGTGGGCCACCCTCGCGGCCCGGCCAGTCACGGTGCCTTGCAGCCCCGCCCAATCAGATCGTTGGTTGCCACCCAGTACACCAGGCCTTCTTCGCCCTTGGTGTGGAAGGCCAGCATGCCATCGCTGTACAGCGCACCCGAGGCACCCGGTTCAGCCTTGAGCCGATAGACCTGGTCGCCGCCGCCAAGGCGCACGTCAACCTGGTCACGTTGCGCATCGGCGAAGCGCCAAAGCACCTCGGCCTGGGTGTCGCAGACCCAACGGGTCCAGTTGTCTGCCGGGGCCGGTTGCGTCGGCTGCAGCAGTGAGCATCCTGCCAGTGTCGCCAGGGCCGTCACGGCCAAAAGCGCTTTCATTCAGTTTCCTCGATTTGGGGCTGCTGTGCAGCCCTTCGCGGGCTCGCCCGCTCCCACAGGTACAGTACGGTCTCTGTGGGAGCGGGCGAGCCCGCGAAGGGCCGCACAGCGGCCCCTTCTTCAAGACCACAAATCAACGTTCAGGTTGCCTATTACCCGATCAAGGGCAACCCGGCGCCTTGCGCTGGTGGTCTTCGTCGTACTTTTCCAGGCCTTCCGGGCCCACGCGCTTGCCGATGACCGGCACAGTCTCGGCCTGCCATTCGGACTGGTAGCAACCGCCCTTGTGCGACTGCGCCGGGTCGGTATCCGAGGCCGGGCTGCCCGCGCAAGCGCTCAACAGACCAGCCAGCATCATCACAGGCAATTGTTTGACCACCAGGCCACTCCCTTTGCCAAGCGCCGACGTCATCAGGCCTTGGCCCGCTCTTCCAGGATTGCCACAGCTGGCAGGACCTTGCCCTCGACGAACTCGAGGAAGGCGCCACCACCGGTAGAAATGTAGGAGATTTCCTTGCTGACGCCATATTTGTCGATGGCTGCCAGGGTGTCACCGCCACCGGCGATGGAAAACGCGGCGCTGTCGGCGATGGCCTTGGCCAGTACCTTGGTGCCGTTGCCGAACTGATCGAATTCGAACACGCCAACCGGGCCGTTCCACAGAATGGTTTTCGACGATTTCAGCAGCTCGGCGAAGTTGGCCGCGGTTTGCGGGCCGATGTCCAGGATCATGTCGTCGGCAGCTACGTCGGCGATGGCCTTGACGGTGGCTTCGGCGGTCTCGGCGAACTCCTTGGCAACTACCACGTCGACTGGCAGCGGTACGCTGACCTTGGCGGCGATGGCCTTGGCGGTGTCTACCAGGTCAGGCTCGTACAGCGACTTGCCCACCGGGTGGCCAGCAGCGGCCAGGAAGGTGTTGGCAATACCGCCGCCGACGATCAGCTGGTCGCAAACACTGCTCAGGCTGTTCAGCACGTCCAGTTTGGTGGAAACCTTGGAGCCGGCAACGATGGCCGCCATTGGTTTGGCCGGGGCCTTCAGGGCCTTGCCCAGGGCGTCCAGTTCGGCAGCCAGCAGCGGGCCTGCAGCAGCGACTTTGGCAAACTTGGCTACACCGTGAGTGGAACCCTCGGCGCGGTGGGCGGTGCCGAAGGCGTCCATGACGAACACGTCACACAGGGCAGCGTACTTCTGCGCCAGCTCGTCGGCGTTCTTTTTCTCGCCCTTGTTGAAGCGCACGTTCTCGAACAGCACCAGTTCACCGGCCTGTACCGCGACACCGTCCAGGTAGTCGGCAACCAGCGGCACGTCACGGCCCAGGGCCTTGCTCAGGTAATCGGCGACCGGCTTGAGGCTGTTCTCGGCAGAGAATTCGCCTTCGGTCGGGCGGCCCAGGTGCGAGCAGACCATTACCGCTGCGCCCTTCTCCAGGGCCAGCTTGATGGTCGGCAGCGCTGCCAGGATACGCGCGTCGCTGGCTACCACACCGTCCTTCACAGGCACGTTGAGGTCTTCGCGGATCAGTACGCGTTTACCTTGCAGGTCGAGGTCGGTCATCTTCAACACGGTCATGAATGCAGTCCTTCAGGGCTGTTTGTTGCGGGTTGGGTGAACGACGTGCAGAAAGTGTTCGGCAACGTCGAGCATACGGTTGGCAAAACCCCATTCGTTGTCGAACCAGGCCAGCAGGTTTACCAGGCGGGGCCCGGAAACACGCGTCTGGCTGGCATCGACGATCGCCGAATGTGGGTCATGGTTGAAATCACAGCTGGCGTGCGGCAGCTCGGTGTAAGCCAGCAAGCCTTTAAGCGGACCTTCCAGCGCAGCCTCGCGCAGCACTCGGTTGACTTCGGCCGCACTGGTGTCGCGGGCAGTCTGCAGGGTGATGTCCAGGCACGAGACGTTGACGGTCGGTACACGTACCGCTTTGGCCTGGATTCGCCCGGCAAGTTCCGGAAGCAGGCGCTCGATGCCACGCGCCAGGCCAGTGGACACGGGAATCACCGACTGGAAGGCCGAACGCGTGCGGCGCAGGTCTTCGTGGTGATAGGCATCGATCACCGGCTGGTCGTTCATCGCCGAGTGGATGGTGGTGATCTGCACGTATTCGATGCCGAACGCCTGGTCCAGCACACGCAGCAGCGGCACACCGCAGTTGGTGGTGCACGAGGCGTTGGACACCAGGCGCTCGCTACCGGTTAGGCAGGCCTGGTTGATGCCGTAGACCACCGTGGCGTCAACGTCAGCCTCGCTGGCCATGGGCTGCGAGAACAGCACCCTTGGCGCACCGGCTTCGAGGAAACGCTGGCCATCGGCACGGGTGTTATAGGCACCGGAACACTCCAGCACCAGGTCGATGCCCAGCGCAGCCCAGTCGATGCCTTCGGGGGTGGCACTGCGCATTACCTTCACGCAGTCGCCATTGATGTGCAGACAGTCGCCGTCGACCTTGACCTCGCCGGGAAAACGCCCGTGGGTGGAGTCGAAGCGTGTCAGGTATTCGAGGCTGGCCTGATCGGCCAGATCGTTCAGCGCAACGATCTCGAAACCGGCCTTTGCCCCCCGCTCGAACAGCGCGCGCAGGACACAGCGGCCGATACGGCCATAACCGTTGAGTGCAACTTTGTAGGGACGGTGGGGCATTCGGGGCTCACGAGACAGTTCAATTGTCGTCAGCCTGCGGAATTTGCGGTGTGGCATTCGCGGGCAAGCCCGCTCCCACAGGGTTTCATGCAACCTCTGTGGGAGCGGGCTTGCCCGCGAATGAAGGCGACACCGCCCGCAGATCTTTAAATCAGTCTTCCAGCAGCTCTTCGGCAGTACCGAGGATGTTCTCCAGGGTGAAGCCAAACTCTTCGAACAATGCCGAAGCCGGCGCCGACTCACCGTAGGTGGTCATGCCGATGATACGACCTTCCAGGCCGACGTACTTGTACCAGAAGTCGGCGTGGGCAGCTTCGATGGCGATGCGCGCACCGACTTCCAGCGGCAGCACGGACTGCTTGTAGGCAGCGTCCTGGGCATCGAACACGCTGGTGCATGGCATGGAAACCACGCGCACCTTGCGGCCTTGCTCGGTCAGCTTGTCGAAGGCCTGAACAGCCAGGCCCACTTCGGAACCGGTGGCGATCAGAATCAGTTCAGGCTCGCCGGCGCAGTCCTTGAGCACATAACCACCGCGGCTGATGTCGGCGATCTGCTGGGCATCGCGGTCCTGGTGCTGCAGGTTCTGGCGCGAGAAGATCAGCGCCGATGGGCCGTCCTTGCGCTCCAGGGCGTTTTTCCAGGACACGGCGGATTCCACCGCGTCGGCCGGGCGCCAGGTGTCCAGGTTCGGGGTGCTGCGCAGGCTGGTCAGCTGCTCGATCGGCTGGTGCGTCGGGCCGTCTTCGCCCAGACCGATGGAGTCGTGGGTGTACACGTGGATCACGCGCTGCTTCATCAGGGCCGACATGCGCACGGCGTTGCGGGCGTATTCCATGAACATCAGGAAGGTCGCGCCGTAAGGCACCAGGCCACCGTGCAGGGCAACGCCGTTCATGATGGCGGTCATGCCGAACTCGCGCACACCGTAGAACACGTAGTTGCCGCTGGCGTCATTGGCTTCGACGCCCTTGCAACCTTTCCACAGGGTCAGGTTGGAGCCGGCCAGGTCAGCCGAACCGCCGAGGAACTCGGGCAGCAGCGGGCCGAAGGCGTTCAGGGCGTTCTGGCTGGCCTTGCGGCTGGCGATGGTTTCGCCTTTGGCAGCCACTTCGTTGATGTAGGCCTGGGCCTTTTCGCTGAAGTCGGCCGGCAGCTCGCCGCTGGCACGGCGCTTGAACTCGGCAGCCAGCTCCGGGTAGGCCTTGGCGTAGGCCTCGAAGCGCTGGTTCCACTCGGCTTCGGCCTTGGCGCCAGCGGCCTTGGCATCCCACTCGGCATAAATGTCGGCAGGGATTTCGAACGGGCCGTGGTTCCAGTTCAGTTCTTTACGGGCCAAGGCGATTTCGTCGTTGCCCAGCGGTGCACCGTGGCAATCTTCCTTGCCCTGCTTGTTCGGCGAGCCAAAACCAATGATGGTCTTGCAGCAGATCAGGGTCGGGCGATCGCTCTTGCGGGCGGTCTCGATGGCCATCTTGATTTCTTCGGCGTCATGGCCGTCGACGTTGCGGATCACCTGCCAGTTGTAGGCTTCGAAGCGCGCCGGGGTGTTGTCGGTGAACCAGCCGTGCACTTCGCCGTCGATGGAGATGCCATTGTCATCGTAGAAGGCGATCAGCTTGTTCAGGCCCAGGGTGCCGGCCAGCGAGGCGACTTCATGGGAGATGCCTTCCATCATGCAGCCGTCGCCGAGGAACACATAGGTGTTGTGGTCGACGATATTGTGGCCGTCACGGTTGAACTGGGCAGCCAGCACTTTTTCGGCCAGGGCGAAGCCCACGGCGTTGGCGATACCTTGGCCGAGCGGGCCGGTGGTGGTTTCCACACCTGGGGTGTAGCCGTATTCCGGGTGGCCCGGGGTGCGGCTGTGCAGTTGGCGGAAGCCTTTGATGTCATCGATGGTGACGTCGTAGCCGGTCAGGTGCAGCAGCGAGTAGATCAGCATCGAACCGTGGCCGTTGGACAGCACGAAGCGGTCACGGTCGGCGAAGCTCGGGTTGCTCGGGTTGTGCTTCAGGTAGTCGCGCCAAAGCACTTCGGCGATATCCGCCATGCCCATGGGGGCACCTGGGTGGCCGCTGTTGGCCTTTTGCACGGCATCCATGCTGAGGGCACGAATGGCGTTGGCACGTTCACGACGGCTGGGCATCGCTGATCTCCTAGGGGGCTTGAATAGGTGGTGTCACGAAAAAGGCGGCCATTTTCGCCCACTGGGGGCGCTTGGGGCAAACATTTAAGCGCCAGGCGCCAGCTTTAAGCCGCAACTGAAGAAGCAGAGCGCGACTCGGGGTGCCCCAAAGCGTGTAACTTGAGGCTTTCGGCTTGCAGCTCATCGCCAATATCAAAACTTTTTGATATTGGCCTTGCTAGGGCATCGATGCCTGTCTAGACTGCCGCCCCATGAATCTGCGTGCGCAATCGATCCCCGAGCAACGCGAAACATTGGCAGCCCTGTGCAAAGCCAGTGGCGATGCGCTGCGCCTGAACGTATTGCGCGCCTTGGCCAATGACTCGTTCGGCGTGCTGGAGCTGGCGCAGATCTTCGACATCGGCCAGTCGGGCATGAGCCATCACCTCAAGGTGCTGGCTCAGGCCGACCTCGTGGCAACCCGCCGCGAAGGCAACGCCATCTTCTACCGCCGTGCCCTGCCCGATGGCCTGCGCCTGGGTGGCCGGCTGCACGCGGCGCTGCTCGAAGAAGTCGACGACCTGGCCCTGCCGCCCGATGTGCAGGCGCGCATAGCCCATGTCCAGCAGCGACGGGCGGCCACCAGCCAGGACTTCTTCCTGCGCGTGGAAGAGAAGTTCCGTGCCCAGCAGGACCTGATCGCCGGCCTTCCGCAGTACCGCGACAGCCTGCTGGCGCTGCTCGACAAACTGCATTTCGACCCGGCCGCCAGCGCGCTGGAAGTCGGCCCCGGCGACGGTGGCTTCCTGCCCGACCTGGCCCGGCGCTTCGCCCAGGTCACCGCCCTGGACAACAGCCCTACCATGCTCGAGCTTGCGCGCCAGGTGTGCCAGCGCGAAGGGCTCGACAACGTGAACCTGCAGTTGGCCGATGCACTGGGTGCAACGGATGTGGCCGCCGACTGCGTTGTGCTGAACATGGTGCTGCACCATTTCAGCGACCCGGCCCTGGCCTTGCGCCAGCTGGCCAAACGGGTGAAGGCAGGCGGCAGCCTGCTGGTCACCGAACTGTGCAGCCATGACCAGGGGTGGGCGCGCGAAGCCTGCGGCGACCTCTGGCTGGGCTTCGAACAGGACGACCTGGCGCGCTGGGCCAACGCTGCCGGGCTGGCCCATGCGGACAGCCTGTACGTGGGCTTGCGTAACGGTTTCCAGATCCAGGTCCGCCATTTTCAGCGGACGGCTGGCGACATACACCATCGGTAAATTTCAGGAACCTTCGAGATGAGCGAATACTCCCTTTTCACCTCCGAGTCCGTGTCCGAAGGGCATCCGGACAAGATCGCCGACCAGATTTCGGACGCAGTCCTTGATGCCATCATCGCTCAGGACAAATACGCCCGCGTAGCCTGCGAAACCCTGGTCAAGACCGGTGTCGCCATCATCGCCGGCGAAGTCACCACTTCGGCCTGGGTCGACCTGGAAGACCTGGTGCGCAAAGTCATCATCGACATCGGCTACAACAGCTCCGACGTCGGCTTCGACGGCGCCACCTGCGCCGTGATGAACATCATCGGCAAACAGTCGGTAGACATCGCCCAGGGCGTGGACCGCTCCAAGCCAGAAGACCAGGGCGCCGGTGATCAGGGCCTGATGTTCGGCTATGCCAGCAACGAAACCGAAGTCCTGATGCCTGCACCGATCTGCTTCTCGCACCGTCTGGTAGAACGCCAGGCCGAGGCGCGCAAGTCCGGCCTGCTGCCATGGCTGCGCCCGGATGCCAAGTCGCAGGTCACCTGCCGCTACGAGAACGGCAAAGTGGTCGGTATCGACGCCGTGGTGCTGTCGACCCAGCACAATCCGGAGGTTTCGCAGAAAGACTTGCAAGAAGCCGTGATGGAGCTGATCGTCAAGCACACCCTGCCGGCCGAACTGCTGCACAAAGGCACCCAGTACCACATCAACCCGACCGGCAACTTCATCATCGGTGGCCCGGTGGGTGACTGCGGCCTGACTGGCCGCAAGATCATCGTCGACTCTTACGGTGGCATGGCCCGTCACGGGGGTGGCGCGTTCTCCGGCAAGGACCCGTCCAAGGTCGACCGTTCCGCTGCCTACGCCGGCCGCTACGTGGCCAAGAACATCGTCGCCGCCGGTTTGGCCGAGCGTTGCGAGATTCAGGTGTCGTACGCCATCGGCGTGGCCCAGCCGACCTCCATCTCGATCAACACCTTCGGTACCGGCAAGGTCTCCGACGACAAGATCATCCAGCTGGTGCGTGAGTGCTTCGACCTGCGTCCATACGCCATCACCACCATGCTCGACCTGCTGCACCCGATGTATCAGGAAACCGCTGCCTACGGCCACTTCGGCCGCACCCCGCAGCAGAAGACTGTCGGCGACGACACCTTCACCACCTTCACCTGGGAGCGCACCGACCGCGCCCAGTCGCTGCGTGACGCTGCCGGCCTGTAAGAGCTTCCTGCAGCGCCAGACGAAAGCCCCTGCCGAGCGATCGGCAGGGGCTTTTTTGTGCCTGTCACGGCATGTCCATCGCCCGTGAGATCGAGCGCCGCGCTCGTTTTTTGCTCCGCCTCGGGCTTGGAGACGAACACCAGCGAAATATCACCTGACAACTGCACGCACCGCCCGCCCCGCCACCCGCCTACGCTAAGCGCTTCCCCGCCATGCAAGGATGCCAGGCCATGCCGTACCTGTTGTTGTTCGCCCTGCTATTTGTGCTGAACACCCCATTGGCCAGGGCTGCCTCATGCCCACACTGGAGCCCGCAACAGGTCAAGGCCGAAGTTGCGCAACTGCGCGCCACGCTTGCCCGATGGGACGAGCACTACCATCGCCAGGGCATAGCCCTGGTGGCCGACGAACTGTACGACCAGAGCCGCGAGCGCCTGAACCACCTGCAGCAGTGCTTCGCGGTTGGCACCAGCCCCTCCCCCCTGGCCAGCGCTCGCGGCCCGGTCCCCCACCCTGTGCCGCATACCGGCGTCGACAAGCTGGCAGACCGCCAGGCCGTGGCGCGATGGATGGCCGGCAAGACCGGCGTGTGGGTACAGCCCAAGGTCGACGGCGTAGCCGTTTCCCTCACTTACCAACAGGGCCGATTGGTACAGCTGACCAGCCGGGGGGACGGTGTACACGGCCATGACTGGAGCCGACACATCCCACAGCTCGGCGCTGTCACACGGCAGTTGCCCGAGGCGGTCGACCTGCACTTGCAAGGTGAGCTGTATCTGCGCCTGGACGAACATGTGCAAGCCAAGGCAGGCAGCGCCAACGCCCGGGGTACCGTGGCAGGGCTGCTCGCACGCAAGCAACTGACTGGCGCACAAGGCAACGCTATCGGCCTGTTCGTGTGGGGCTGGCCGCACGGCCCCGAGCAACAGGCCGAACGCCTCGCCCAGCTGGCACGACTGGGTTTTCCGGACAGCCAGCTTTACAGCATCGCCATCGACACGCTGGAGGATGCAGCACACTGGCGCGAGCACTGGTATCGCTCTGCTCTGCCCTTCGCCACCGACGGTGTGATCCTGCGCCAGGGCAGTCGGCCACCTGCCGAGCGCTGGCAGGCCAAGGCGCCATACTGGATCGCGGCCTGGAAGTACCCCTATGCACAAGCCTTGGCCGAAGTACGCGACGTGCGCTTTCGGGTCGGCCGCACTGGCAGGGTCACGCCCGTTCTTCACCTGCAACCCGTTACCCTCGATGACCGGCGCATTAGCCAAGTCAGCCTTGGGTCGCTGGCGCGCTGGCAACGCCTGGATATTCGCCCTGGCGATCAGGTGGCCATCAGCCTTGCCGGGCTGACCATTCCGCGGCTCGAACACGTCGTGCACCGCGCTGTAGAGCGCCAACCGATAACCGCACCAGCACCCGACCAGCATCATGCCCACAGCTGCTGGCAAGCCAGCGAGGGCTGTGATGAGCAGTTCATTGCCCGACTCACCTGGCTTGGCGGTAAACAGGGCCTGGCCTTGCCACGCACCGGGCCGGGCACATGGCGTCGGCTGGTCGAAGCTGGCTTGGTAACGTCCATGACCGACTGGCTGCAGCTCGATGCCGAGCGCCTGCAGCAGGCCCCCGGTATCAGCAGGCTCACTGCGGCACACCTGATGGGCAGTTTCGACGAAGCCCGCTCACGCCCATTCGATCAGTGGCTGCGCGCCCTTGGCGTGCCCATTGGCAAGCATTTGCCACTGACTGGCGACTGGCAGGCGCTGGCTTCACGCAGTGCCGGGCAATGGCAAACCGTGCCCGGCATCGGCGCAAAACGCTCGCGCCAACTTGTGGAATTTTTCGCGGCATCCGAGGTGCAAGCCATTGCCGCACAGTTGGCCGAAGCCGGCATAGAAGGTTTCCGGACCCCACCCCAGCGCATTGAGCAATGATTTTTTACCAAATAGTGCGTAGGAAAAACCCGAGACTCCGGCAGAAAACCTCACCAAGGGTTTCTAAATGGGCAAAACCAAGGCAGGATTTCCCCCAACTTTTGCTGCCCCGCCCCGTTAGGGAGGCTTTTCATGAAACGTATTTCGACTCTTTTCCTGCTCGCAACACTGGGCCTGGCCGCGGGCACTGCTCAGGCTGCCCAGCCGGATGCCGGCCTGACCGGTTGCGCCGCCAAGCGCAGCGCCATCGAAAACCAGCTGAAAATTGCCCGTGACCACGGCAACAGCGACCAGGTTGCAGGGCTGGAGGAAGCCCTGCGCGGTGTGGACAACTGCACCGACGCCAGCCTGCGCAAGGAACGTGAGCAGAAGGTGCTCGATGCGCGTCACGAAGTGGCGCAGCGGGAAAAGGACTTGAAGAAGGCAGAGAAGAAAGGCGACGCCGAGAAGATCAACAAACGCAAGGACAAGCTGGCCGAGTCGCGTAAAGAGCTGCAGGAAGCGGTCGACGCTCTCGACCGCTAAGGCATCTGGCCGGCAAGCCTGGTCTTTGTGGAATTTGTACACGCCTCGAAGGTTTGCGCAAACAGCACAGCCATTCAATGATTACGAAATTCGCTATGACAGGCCTTGCACGCAGCCTCGACCTTGTCCATCGGTGCCTTCAATTGCGCAGCATCCAGTGGCTGGTTGCGGGTGACATCGACCAGTTCGCCGGTGACGCCCTCAAGCTGCCGGGCCAGGTCATGGAACCGCGCCTGGCGCTCCCACACTTCGGCACGGGCGGCGCTGTCACCACCATCGCGCACCTGTGGAAAATGCTGCCACGGCTGATGCGACAGGCTGTCCAGCTTCAGCGCGCCGTCGGCAAACTTCACCCCGTCGAACGGCAACCGGCCACGCAGCATGCCGCCGAGGTCCTCGCTGGTCTTGAGCATGTCCTTGAAGATCACCTTGCGTTTGCCCAGCGGCGAATTCGGGTCAACCCGGTCACAACCCGTCAGAGCCCCTCCCAGGGCAAGTGCTGCCAGCAGAACAACGGTCAATCGCTTAAACATCACGCTCACTTCGGCCTACGCAAATGGGCGGCCAGTATCGCTGCCCCTGGGCCAAACACCAATAGCCACATAAAAGACAGGGGCGAACCTTCATGTTCGCTCATGACAGGAATGCACACATGAAATCTGCCCTGCGCCACCTGGCCTGGACACTGCCGGTGCTGGCTTTGCTGGCCGGCTGCAACGGCGGCGAGAGCGCCAAGCCCGAGCCCCACGCTGTCGCCACCTATGCCCCGGCCACTTGGAAAGACTTGCCGGCCGTCAGCGATGAAGACCTGCTGGCAGGCTTTTATGCATGGCGCAACGGCTGCGAAAAACTCAAGCGCGACCCGGTGTGGGCCGCCACCTGCGAAGCGGCCGGCAGCGCCACAGCCAGCGCCGCCCAAGTGCGAACCTTCCTTGAACAGAACCTGCAGGTGTACGGCCTGCGCTCTGCAGAGAACAATGCCAACGGCCTGATTACCGGCTACTACGAGCCGGTCTACCCAGGCAGCCTGAGCCAATCGGCAACCAACCATGTGGCGGTCTACGGCATCCCTGATGACATGATCGTGGTCGACCTGGCCAGCGTGTACCCCGAACTGAAGGGCAAACGCCTGCGCGGCCGCCTGGAGGGTCGGGTGCTCAAGCCCTACGACACGGCCGAAGTCATCAACCGTAACGGCGTCAAGGCACCGGTGCTGGCCTGGCTGACCGACCCGATGGACCTGCAATTCCTGCAGATCCAGGGTTCTGGCCGGGTGCAACTGGAGGACGGCCGTCAACTGCGCCTGGGCTACGCCGACCAGAACGGCCACCCCTATCGGCCGATCGGCCGCTGGCTGGTGGAGCAAGGTCAGCTGAAAAAAGAAGAAGTGAGCATGGGCGCCATTCATGCCTGGGCCCAGGCCAACCCGCAGCGCGTACCAGAGCTGCTGGCCAGCAACCCCAGCTACGTATTCTTCAGCACCCGCCCGGACAGCAACGAAGGCCCGCGCGGCTCGCTGAACGTACCGCTTACCGCCGGCTACAGCGTGGCCATCGACCGCAAGGTGATTCCCCTGGGCAGCTTGTTGTGGCTGTCTACCACACGCCCGGACGGCACGCCGGTGGTACGACCGGTTGGCGCGCAGGACACCGGCGGGGCGATTACCGGCGAAGTGCGTGCCGACCTGTTCTGGGGCACCGGGCCGGAAGCCGGCGAACTGGCCGGGAACATGAAACAGCAGGGGCAGATCTGGATGCTCTGGCCTAAAGGCCAGCCGCTACCTGAGGTACCTAAGGTACCTTGATCGGCGATGGATTCTTCGCGGGCTTGCCCGCGAAGAAGACCACTCGGTTTCAGATGGAAACCACGAAGAACGACACGATCAGTGCCAGGCTGGCAAACCACACCAGCGACCGCAAGGCAGCCCAGTCGGCCAGGTAGCAGATGATGTAAAGCAAGCGGCTGGTGATATACATCACCCCCAGCACATCCTGGGTCACCTGCTCTGCATTGCCCACGATATCCGCCACAAGCACCGCCGCAGCAAATGCCGGAAACGCTTCGTAGCCATTCTGCTGCGCTGCATGGGCACGCCGCGGGAGGCCCGACAAGGTATCGAGGAAGGCTCGCGGATCGTGATTGTCCTTGAGGCCGAAGCGGCCACTGCTCGCCTTGGCGATCAAGGCACAAAGCGGGTTCAACAGCAGCGCAATCAGGATGCACCACAGGGCAACAGTCATGGACAGGACTCCTTGTTCAGTCTTCAGTTCAAAGCTTCATTACCAGCATGCCGGCCAACACCAGCCCGCAAGCTAGGAGTCTCGGCCCGCCAAAAGGTTCTTTGAGGTAGCGCATACCCAGCAGCACCACCAGTATCACGCTCAACTCCCGCAGTGCCGCCGCTTCGGCCACTGACCCCAGGTGCATGGCCCACAGCACCAGGGCATAGCTGAACAATACGCAGAACCCTACCGCCAACCCAAGGCGCCATTGGGTTCGCCAGAACAGTACGAATGGCGCCCGCCGCGCTACGCCCGCCAACAACGGGAATTGCCAGGCGCTGAGCAGGGTCAGCCAGACCAGGTAATCCCACGGCTTGCCCCACAGGCGCACGGCCTGGCCGTCGAACCAGGTGTAGCAACCAATGCACAGGCCAATCAAGGCAACCACCGGCAGCATCGACCATGGCAGCCGGTCACCGCCGCCGCCCTGCCACAACAGGCAGGCCATGCCACAGGGGATCAACAGGATACCGATGATCTGCTGCTGGCTCAGCGATTCCCCGGCAAAGGCCAGGGTCAGCCCCAGCACCACCAGCGGTGACAGCCCGCGCATCAGAGGATAGACCAGCCCCAGGTCGCCCACGCGGTAGGCCTTGATCAGCAGATAGCGGTACAACTGCTCAGCCAGTGCCGAGGCTACCAACCAGGGCCAGATTTCAGCAGGCGGAACATCGACGAAGGGCACCGCCAGCACCGCGAAGGCCAGCGCTACCGTGTCCATGCTGGCAATTACCAGCAAGCGCTCGCCACTGAATTTGATCAAGGTATTCCAGGTTGCATGCAGCAGGGCGGCAACCAGCACCAGAGATGTTGCCAACACGCCTTCTTATCCTTATGGCTTTTCATGGCTGTGAATATATAGCGTTCAGGGGGGCTTTGTGGGAGCGGGCATGCCCGCGAAGAATGCAACTCGGTGTATGGCACCGGCTTTGCCGGTGTTCGCGGGCACGCCCGCTCCCACAGGGTAACCAGTGCAGACTGTCACGGGAACGATTTGGACTAATTCGGTCAAACCCTGTGCCCCGAACCCCGTGCCAGGTCATCAAAGAACTGCCCGAGTCACTCGGGTAACGACTTGGAAGCCACTGTTACAGGATTCGGGATGCTTGAATTAGTTGCCGCGTTTATTTGCCTCACCACCCTTCTTACCTATGTCAATTACCGCTTCATCGGCCTGCCCCCCGCTATCGGCGTGATGGTTACGGCGCTGTTGTTTTCCCTGATATTGCAAGGCCTGAGCCTTGTCGGCTTCCCTGGCCTGGAAGAGCGCGTCGAAGGGCTGATGAACCAGATCGACTTCAACGATCTGCTCATGCACTGGATGCTGGCGTTCCTGCTGTTTGCCGGCGCCCTGCACGTCAACCTCAGCGACTTGCGCAGCTACCGCTGGCCAATCGGCCTGCTGGCTACCTTGGGCGTGCTGATTGCCACCGTGGTCATCGGCTACCTGTCACATTGGGTGTTTGCCCTGTTCGGCTGGCAGGTGCCCCTGATCTACTGCCTGCTGTTTGGTGCACTGATCTCACCAACCGACCCGATTGCCGTGCTTGGCGCGCTGCGTACTGCCAATGCGCCCAAACCGCTTAAAACCACCATCGTCGGCGAGTCACTGTTCAACGACGGCACGGCAGTCGTGGTATTCACCGTGTTGCTGGGCATCATCCAGCTGGGTGAAACACCGAGCATGGCCGACACGGCGATCCTGTTCGCCCGCGAGGCCATTGGCGGCGTGGTGTTCGGTGGCCTGATCGGCTACGCCACCTACCGCATGATCAAGAGCGTCGAGCAGTACCAGGTGGAAGTCATGCTGACCCTGGCGCTGGTAATCGGTGGTTCGGCGATGTGCTACGAGCTGCATGTGTCGGCACCGATCGCCATGGTGGTGGCAGGCCTGATCATCGGCAACCTGGGGCGCAACCTGGCGATGAATGACATGACCCGCCGTTACATGGACGGTTTCTGGGAGCTGATCGACGACATGCTCAATGCCCTGCTGTTCGCATTGATCGGCCTGGAGCTGTTGCTGCTGCCGTTCAACTGGATGCACCTGGCGGCCGGCGGCGTGCTGGCGCTGGCAGTGCTGCTGTCGCGCCTGTTGACGGTGGCCCCGGCGATCGTGTTGCTGCGGCGCTGGCGCCCGGTGCCCAAAGGCACGGTGCGGGTGCTGACCTGGGGTGGCCTGCGCGGTGGCGTGTCGGTGGCACTTGCACTGTCGCTACCGCTGGGCGAGGAACGGGACCTGCTGCTGTCGATCACCTACATCGTGGTGTTGTCGTCGATTCTGGTGCAGGGGTTGAGCATTGGGCGGGTGGTGCGCAAGGTCAGCGCCCAGCCTTGAGAATGCCGGGGCCGCTTTGCGGCCCATTCGCGGGTAAACCCGCTCCTACGGGGGCGCGTCCCCCTGTAGGAGCGGGTTCACCCGCGAAGAGGCCGGCACAGGCAACCAGGGTCTATTCGACTGCCGAATCCGGGAACTGGTCCTGCACGTACTTGATCTCGGTGCGCCCATGGGCTGCCGGCAAGCCATCCTCGCCCAGGTTGACGAACACCATCTTGTCGACAGTCAGAATGCTCTTGCGGGTGATCTTGTTACGCACTTCGCACTTGAGGGTGATCGAGGTGCGGCCGAACGCGGTAGCGGTGATGCCCAGCTCGATGATGTCACCCTGACGCGAAGCACTGACGAAGTTGATTTCCGACATGTACTTGGTCACCACACGCTGGTTGCCCAACTGGACGATGGCGTAGATCGCCGCCTCTTCATCGATCCAGCGCAACAGGCTGCCACCGAACAGGGTGCCATTGGGGTTGAGGTCTTCGGGTTTAACCCACTTGCGGGTGTGAAAGTTCATCTGTACTCCTGACCTGCTTGGCTAACGTGTAGCAATGATGGCAGAGCGGCTGCCTTCGCTCCATTGAACATCGACTATCGTCGCGATTAATCGACGGAAAACCTTGGGCAAGCCGGCGGGGGCAGCTATAATCTGCGCCGTTTTACATGGTTGCCCACAGCGGAGCCATGCCCGCCACCTGTCCGAGGGGCGCTGCAGCAGGCTAGGCCTGTCAGGCTCGGATGGGGCGTTGCTCGCTCCCGCGAGCGCTTAACGCACAACGGCGCCCATTCGCACATTACGAATGGAGGCTCTCATGAGCGCTGCAAACATGCCTGCTGGTTTTACCGATTACAAAGTCGCCGACATCTCCCTGGCCGCCTGGGGCCGTCGCGAAACCATCATTGCCGAATCGGAAATGCCTGCGCTGATGGGCCTGCGTCGCAAGTACCTGGCCGAGCAACCGCTCAAGGGTGCGAAGATCCTGGGCTGCATCCACATGACCATCCAGACCGCCGTGCTGATCGAAACCCTGGTTGCCTTGGGTGCCGAAGTGCGCTGGTCGTCCTGCAACATCTTCTCGACTCAAGACCAGGCCGCCGCCTCGATCGCCGCCGCCGGTATCCCGGTTTTCGCCTGGAAAGGTGAAACCGAAGAAGAGTACGAGTGGTGCCTGGAGCAGACCATCCTGAAAGATGGCCAGCCATGGGACGCCAACATGATCCTCGACGACGGTGGTGACCTGACCGAACTGCTGCACAAGAAGTACCCGCAGGTACTGGACCGCGTGCACGGCGTGACCGAAGAGACCACCACCGGCGTACACCGCCTGCTGGACATGCTGGCCAAGGGCGAGCTGAAAGTCCCGGCGATCAACGTCAACGACTCGGTCACCAAGAGCAAGAACGACAACAAGTACGGCTGCCGTCACAGCCTGAACGATGCCATCAAGCGTGGTACCGACCACCTGCTGTCGGGCAAGCAGGCCCTGGTGATCGGCTACGGTGACGTGGGCAAGGGCTCGGCCCAGTCCCTGCGTCAGGAAGGCATGATCGTCAAGGTCTCCGAAATTGACCCGATCTGCGCCATGCAGGCCTGCATGGACGGCTTCGAGCTGGTCTCGCCGTTCATCGACGGTATCAACGACGGCACCGAAGCCAGCATCGACAAGGCCCTGCTGGGCAAGATCGACCTGATCGTGACCACCACCGGTAACGTCAATGTCTGCGACGCCAACATGCTCAAGGCCCTGAAAAAGCGTGCCGTAGTCTGCAACATCGGCCACTTCGACAACGAGATCGACACCGCCTTCATGCGCAAGAACTGGGCCTGGGAAGAGGTCAAGCCGCAGGTTCACAAGATCCACCGTACCGGCGCTGGCAGCTTCGACCCGCAGAACGATGACTACCTGATCCTGCTGGCCGAAGGCCGCCTGGTCAACCTGGGCAACGCCACTGGCCACCCAAGCCGCATCATGGACGGCTCGTTCGCCAACCAGGTTCTGGCACAGATCTTCCTGTTCGAGCAGAAGTTCGCTGACCTGCCGGCCGAAAAGAAAGCCGAGCGCCTGACCGTTGAAGTGCTGCCGAAGAAACTCGACGAAGAAGTGGCCCTGGAAATGGTCCGCGGCTTCGGCGGCGTGGTCACCCAGCTGACCAAGCAGCAAGCCGACTACATCGGCGTGACCGTCGAAGGTCCGTTCAAGCCGCACGCCTACCGCTACTAAGCGGCAAGCTTGAAGCTGCAAGTGGCAGGCAAAGGCATACCGTGCCGTTGCCACTTGCAGCTCCGGAAACACAGATCTTGAACGACGCCCAAGCCAGACCGGCCATCACCGATCTGGCTTTTACTTGCAGCTTGCCGCCAGACGCTTGTTGCCAGAGGAACGCCTGATGTCACAAGAACGCCGCTACAGTTTCGAGTTCTTCCCGACCAAGACCGATGCCGGTCACGAAAAGCTGATGGGCGTCGCCCGCCAGCTGGCCACCTATAACCCGGACTTCTTCTCCTGCACCTACGGTGCCGGTGGCTCGACCCGCGACCGCACGCTCAACACCGTGCTGCAGCTGGAAAGCGAAGTGAAGATACCTGCCGCGCCGCACCTGTCGTGCGTGGGCGACACCAAGGCCGAATTGCGTGCCCTGCTGGCCGAGTACAAGGCAGCCGGCATCAAACGCATTGTCGCTCTGCGTGGTGACCTGCCGTCGGGCATGGGCATGGCCAGTGGTGAACTGCGCTATGCCAGTGACCTGGTCGAGTTCATCCGCCAGGAAACCGCTGATCACTTCCACCTGGAAGTGGCTGCCTACCCGGAAATGCACCCGCAGGCGCGCAACTTCGAGGCGGATCTGGCCAACTTTGTGCACAAGGTCAAGGCCGGTGCCGACAGCGCCATCACCCAGTACTTCTTCAACGCCGACAGCTACTTCTACTTCGTCGAGCGTGCACAGAAGCTGGGCGTGGACATTCCGGTGGTACCGGGCATCATGCCGATCACCAACTACAGCAAGCTGGCCCGCTTCTCCGATGCCTGTGGCGCCGAGATCCCGCGCTGGATCCGCAAGCAGCTGGAAGCCTATGCCGACGACACCGCCAGCATCCAGGCGTTCGGCGAAGAAGTGATTACCCGCATGTGCGAACAGCTGTTGCAAGGCGGCGCGCCGGGCCTGCACTTCTATACCTTGAACCAGGCTGAACCGAGCCTGGCGATCTGGAACAACCTGAAGCTGCCGCGCTGAAATCTTTTGGCAAAGTCTGCTTAAGAAATGATTAAGGCTTTGGTCATAGACTAAAGCCTTATTCATTTTCGGGTTAAACAGGTCTTGCCTGCCATGCAGCACACCCAACCTTCGCGCCCACAGCTTGTTTACCTGGCTTTTGGCCCGGCAACCTACCATCAGGAAGCCTGCTTCAGCATCGTCAGCGCCCTCGCCCAGCTAGGCAGCGCAGCCGGCGAGGCCATGGACATCCAGGTCTACACCGACAATGCGCAGCCCTACGCCAGGCTGCCCGTCACCGTCCACCTGCTGGACGAGGCCACGCGCCAGGCATGGAATGCCCCGCACGGTTATCACTTTCGCAGCAAGCATGTGCTGTTGCGCCAGGTACTGCAGCAACACCCGCTGGCAGTGCTGATCGACACCGACACCTTCTTCCGCACTTCGCCGTTGCATCTGTTCGCCCGCGTGGCGCCCAACCGCCTGCTGTGCAACGCCATCGGCACGCGCTACGGCGCTGACCAGAAGTGCCTGTTGTACAAGAACCTGCTGGCCATTCTCGAGTCCCGGGGACTGGCCGACTGCCAGATGCCGCTCGTCAATTCCGGCGTTATCGGCCTCACTGCCGAGAACTGCGACACCCTGGACCGCTCCATCGCCATGATGGACGAATTCTACCCCTTGGCTCGGGAGGCCTATACCCTCGAGGAGTTCTGCCTGGCAGTAGCGGCCTACCGCAACCTGGAGCTGGCCGAGTGTACCGATGTCATCCATCACTACTGGAGCCGGAAGGCGCAGTTCCGCGCCAAGATCCAGGCCTGGCTGCGCAAGCACGAGCACGACCCACTCAGCCCCTCGGCCTTGGCCGACGTTGCGCTGGTCAACGACCAACTGCCGCGGCCACCCACTCTGCACCGCCTGGGTTACAAGGCGTTGAGCCTGACCCTGCCCAGTCACGAGCGCCAGTTCGCCCGCGAATTGCTCTATGGCTGCTACCCCTACCCCAATGAGTTCGACCGCGCCTGTGCGTCCGCCTGGTGGGACAAGGCCCTGGAAAACCTCAATGACCGCTACGGCCACGTGGAGCCCGAGCGGCTGCGTCAGTGCCTGCGCCATCCGGGGCTACGGCTATCGCTGGGCGAGCGGCGCAAGGATATCGAGGCGCATCTGCTGCGAACCACTCAAGCCTGATGTGCCCGCAAAACTCATTGCCTTGCGCGGTCTGGTGGGAGCGGGCGTGCCCGCGAAGAGAGCAACCCGATCGTTGGCACCGGCTTCGCCGGTGTTCGCGGGCACGCCCGCTCCCACATCGATAATGCATGCCTTTACCGTACACCGGCCGAGCGCGTAATCTCCGGCCATGCCACATATCGCCCGTCTGTTCTGGATCCTGCTGCTCGTTTGCCTGAGCCCGTTGGCTCTGGGCGAACGCTTGCGCCTGGTAACCGACGACTGGGCACCTTATGTGTTTCAGCACAACGGCCAACCGCGCGGCATCGACTACGAAGTCGCCAGCCAGGTCTTCGCACGCCTCGGCGTCGAGGTGGAGTGGCAATTCCTGCCTTGGAAGCGCTGCTTGGCGATGGCTGAGCAGGGCCTGGCCGATGGCATTCTCGACATTTTCCAGACGGAGGCGCGCCAACCCTACATGGTGTACGGCTCCGAACCCATGTCGGAGGTCGAATTCGTCCTGTTCCAAAGCCGCACGCGCCGCCATACCGTCACCCACCTGGACGACCTCGCCGGCCTCACCGTCGGCACATCACCCGGCTACGCCTACGGTAAAGCGTTCACCGAGGCCCCGCACTTCAAGCGCGAAGCCGCACCCACCCACGAAGCCAACTTCGGCAAGCTGGTGCTGGGCCGTATCGACCTGGCGATCACCGACCGCAGGGTCGGGCATTACCTGCTCCGCCAGCTCGGCCTGCAACAGCAAGTCGAAGAACTGCCGCTGGTAGTCAGCCGCCAGGCGCAGTATTTGGGCCTGGTGCGCAAGCCTGGGCGCGAGGCACTGGCCGTGGCCTTTGCCGAAGAGCTGCAGCGGTTCAAGCAGGAGCCGGCCTATGCAGCGATCAGCAACCGTTATACAAGCGACACTGGAAACATTCTCAACGCCGTTGAGCAGCAGGAAAGCAGCACAGCGCGATAGCTCTGTTATACTCGGGCCTTCCCGCCCGGCTCACGCCCGGACGCTCGGCCTCGCAACAGGCATCCCGATCGGTACCGACGCCCCTTCGCGTCCAGCCTCCGTTTCCCGGATGTGCAGTGAAAGCCCAGCTGGACCGGACGCGATCGCATTTCATCGATGCCCGTCGCGCCAGGCAGAACATCCCAACGGGCCCAGCCCACACGAGAACAGGATCGCCCATGTCCTTTGCTTCCCTCGGTCTCTCCGAGGCTCTTGTCCGCGCTATCGAGGCTGCGGGCTACACCCAGCCGACCCCCGTGCAACAGCGGGCTATTCCCGCCGTGTTGCAAGGCCGCGACCTGATGGTTGCCGCACAGACAGGTACGGGTAAAACCGGCGGCTTCGCCCTGCCGATTCTCGAGCGCCTGTTCCCGGCCGGCCATCCCGACAAATCGCAGCGCCACGGCCCACGCCAGCCTCGCGTGCTGGTCCTGACACCGACCCGCGAACTGGCAGCCCAGGTGCATGACAGTTTCAAGGTCTATGCCCGTGACCTGCCACTGGTCAGCGCCTGCATCTTCGGCGGCGTTGGCATGAACCCGCAGATCCAGGCCATTGCCAAAGGCGTTGATGTGCTGGTCGCCTGCCCAGGCCGCCTGCTCGACCTGGCCGGTCAAGGCAAGGTCGACCTGGCCCACGTGGAAATCCTGGTACTTGATGAAGCCGATCGCATGCTCGACATGGGCTTCATCCACGACGTCAAGAAGGTCCTCGCCCGCCTGCCGGCCAAACGCCAGAACCTGCTCTTCTCGGCCACCTTCTCCAAGGACATCACCGACCTCGCCGACAAGCTCCTGCACAACCCGGAGCGTATCGAGGTCACCCCGCCGAACACCACCGTCGAGCGTATCGAGCAGCGGGTGTATCGCCTGCCTGCCAGCCACAAGCGTGCCCTGCTGGCGCACCTGATTACCCTGGGTGCCTGGGAACAGGTGTTGGTGTTCACTCGAACCAAGCATGGCGCCAACCGCCTGGCCGAGTACCTGGAAAAGCAAGGCCTGACCGCCGCCGCGATCCACGGCAACAAGAGCCAGAACGCCCGCACCAAGGCTTTGGCCGACTTCAAGGCCAACAGCGTGCGCGTACTGGTCGCCACCGACATCGCTGCCCGCGGCCTGGACATCGACCAGTTGCCCCACGTTGTCAACTTCGAGCTGCCGAATGTCGAGGAGGACTACGTCCACCGCATTGGCCGTACCGGCCGTGCCGGTCGGTCGGGTGAAGCAATTTCCCTGGTCGCGCCAGATGAAGAGAAGCTGCTCAAGAGCATCGAGCGGGTGACCAAGCAGCGCATCGCGGATGGCGACCTGATGGGCTTCGACGCCAGCCAGGTCGAAGCCGAAAAGCCCGAAGCACGCGAGCGCCCACAGAACAACGGCCGCGGCGGCCGCAACCAGCAAGCCCGTGGCGAAGGTGCTAAAGACAGCAACGGCGGCCGCAAGGACAAAGGCAAGGACAAAGGCAAAGCCAGGCAGCAAGCTGCGGCCAAGCCGGACGACAAGGAAAAGAGCGGCGACAAGCAGCAACCGCGCAAGCCGCGTGACAAGAAGCCACGCCCGCAGCAGGCCAGCAGTAACAGCGTTCCGAAGCCGCCGGCAGACCGCGACCCGGAAGAATTCCTGGACGACGAGCTCGATAACTTCGGTAACCGCGCCGACTATGTCAGCCCGTACCAAGGCAAGAACCAGGGCCGCAACCGCCGCCCGGGTGGTGCTGGCCAAGGTCAGGGGCAAGGCAATGGCCAACGCAGCAACGCTGGCGGCCAGGGCCAAGCTCGCAATGGCGGCCAGCCACGCAGTGGTGGCGGAGAAAAACGCCCGCCTCGCGCCAACAACGGTGGCGGTGCCCGTCGTGATGGCGGCGGTGGCCGTGGTCGCCCAGCGCGTGACGATGCTGCCCGGCAAGAGCCGGCCGTGCGCAACCCGCGTCAGCCGGAAAAACAGCCAGTGATCATTCGCAAGGAGTCCAAGCTGGACCGTTTCCCGACGCCTGAGCAACTGGATGACCTGCCAAGCCGCCCACGCGGTGAGCGCCCAGCGCTGCTGACCCGCAAGGGCTGATAGAAGTACCGAGGGGGCTGCTTCGCAGCCCTATCACGACACAAGGCCGCGCCTGCAGAGAATTTCTTGATCTCTGCGGGCGCGGCCTTGTGTCGTGATAGGGCCGCAAAGCGGCCCCCTCGGTTTTCAGCTGGCAGAAATTACTTCTGCTTCACACCTTCGACACTGATATCCAGGTCCAGGGTCTGCGAGGTAGCACCTGGGCCTTTGATGCCGAAGTCGTTCAGGTTCAGCGTCGTGGTGGCGTTGAAGCCTGCGCGCTCACCACCCCATGGGTCCTTGCCTTCACCGTTGAAGGTAGCCTTGAACGTCACCGGTTTGGTGACACCGTGCATGGTCAGGTCGCCAGTCACGTCAGCCGTCTTGTCGCCAGTCGACTTGACGCTGGTGGAGACGAATTTGGCGTCCGGGTACTTCTTCACGTCGAGGAAATCGGCGCTGGCGATGTGCTTGTCACGCTCGGCGTGGTTCGACCACAGGCTGGCAGTTTTCAAGTCGACGCTGATCTTGCTGGCTTCAGGCTTGGCACTGTCCCAGGTGAAGCTGCCGTCGAAATCCTTGAAAGTACCGTGGATGAAGCTGTAGCCCAGGTGGCTGATTTTCCAGTCAACGAACGCGTGCTGGCCTTCCTTGTCGATCTTGTACTCGGCAGCCATGGCCTGGCCAGCAGAGAGCAGAGCGGTACCGAGCGCCAGAGCGGCAAAAGTCTTTTTCAACATCCTGTTCCTTCCTGTGTAATTGAGGTTGAGAGTCAAGCTTTGCGGCCCAGCATGCGAGTCAGGGTCGCGTCACGGTCGATGAAATGATGCTTGAGCGCGGCAAGGGCATGCAGCACGGCAAAAATCACCAGCCCCCAAGCCAGCCACAAATGAACCACACCCGCCACATCTGCCTGGTCAGGCAGGTCGCTGATCAGTGCCGGCACTTCGAACAGGCCGAACACCGGAATGCCGACGCCGTCGGCGGTGGAAATCAGGTAACCGGCAACCATCACCGCAAACAGCCCAAGGTACAGGGCCAGGTGGCCCAGCGTGGCCGCCAGGCGTGTGACCGCACCATGGTTGGTTGGTGCCGGTGGTGGCGGGCTGATGAAACGCCAGACTACCCGCAGCAGCATCACCGCCAGCAGCACCAGGCCGATGCTCTTGTGCAAGTCCGGGCCAGCTTTGCGCCAAGGGCTGTAGTAGTCCAGGCCGACCATCCACAAGCCCAGGCCGAACAGGCCGAAAACTGCCAGCGCCACGCCCCAGTGCAGGATGATGCTGACCACGCCGTAGCGAGAAGGTGAATTGCGCAGTTGCATGTTGCGTGTTTCCCCGTGAAAGCTATGCACAGACTAACGCGTAACGTATCGAAGAAAAGCGGAAAAAATTGCTTTGGATTATCGAGGAATCCGATATTTATTCTGTTAGCTGACCATTAAGAAAACATTAACGATAGTAGGAGAGTTGGGGTTGCAGTGCCGGCCCTCAGGCGAACAGGCCGGCACTGTCGATCGATCAGCCCGCCTTGGCCTGGGTATTGGTTACAGGCTTCTTCGCAGGCTCCGACTTGGCTGTCGCCTTCTTCGTCTCGGCAGGCTTGTGGGCTGGCTTGTGCGCGGGCGCATGCTTGGCGGGAGCGGCTTTGGTTGCCGCAGGCTTGGCAGCCGTTTCCTTGGCCACAGGCGCAGGCGCTGCAGGAGCCGGAGCCGCCTGTGGAGCGGGCGCAGGTGCAGGCGCCACTTCCTCAGCCTTGGCAATTGGCTCAACCTTCGCCTCTGGCGCTTGCGCCCCGCCAAACAGGCGCTTGAAGAAGCCTGGCTTGTCCTGCTTGTCCTGCTTGGCCTCTTCGGCCTGCTTAGGCTCAGCTTTGGCCGGCGCCTTGTCAGCTTTGTCGCCCTTGTCGGACGAACCGCCGAACATATTGGAGAAGAACCCGCCCTTGCTCTCCTTGGCGGCCACCGCACCTGCCGCCGCCGCAACCGGCAGCGCCTTGGCCGGGTCGAACGACTTGCCGGCCAACAGGTCCTGTGCCTGGCTGGCCGCACGCTGGCCACTGCGCAGGGCGCCTTCCAGGGTGCCCGGGTACAGGGCATCCGTGTGCTCACCGGCAAAGGTCATGCGCTGCACCGGACGTTCCCACAGGCGCCAGTATTTACTGATCTGCCCTGGGCCGTAGGCCAGGTAGGCACCACCCGTGCCAGCATCAGCACTGTATCGCTTGACCTCGTAACCGGTGAACGCGCCACGGGCCTGGGGGTAGAACGCATGCAGACGGATCAGCACCTGGTCGACCATCTGCTTTTCACCAAAGGCCTGCAGCAGGCGAGCGTTATCGCCGGACAGGTTGATCACCACATTGGCACCACCCTTGAGCGCCGGCTCGACCCACAGCATGCCGAGGCCGGCGTTACTGTAGATTTCGCCCGACATGCGTGCACGGCTTTCCCAAACGGGCTTCTTGAACTTGAGCATGATCTGGTCGCGCCAACCATAGTTGGTGCCCTTGAGCGCCGCCAGGTGCTGGCTGTCCAGGCCAGGGGTCATCTGAATCTTGGCCAGTGCGCGCAGGGGCACAGCCATGACCAGATAATCCGCCTTGTAGCCGACGCTGCCGACTTTTACCGTGACACCATCCTTGTCCTGGACAATGGCGGTAACCGGCGAGTTGGTCTTGATGGTTTTCAGCTGCTTGACGAAAGCCTGGGCCAGCACCGGGCTGCCACCGGGCAGGCGCGCAGCGCGCAGGTCGCGGTCGCTGACGCCGCGGTAGACGCGGTTCTGCTGGGCGAAGTACAGCAGCGACAGGCGCGACGGTTCATCGTAGCGGGTGCGGATCTGCTGATTGATCAACTGACGGGCGGTGGCCGGCAGTTGCAGTTTGTCCAGCCAGGTGGAGACGTTGATCTGGTCGAGGGCGAACAGCGTGCTGGTTGCCTGCGGGTTCAGCGGGTCATCGATCGAGCGGGCCAGGTCATCGAGGGTTTTCTCGTAACGCTTGAGCGCCTCGGCAGTGGCCGGTTGCTTGGTGGCCAGGTCGCTGGCGCTGAAGTACTCGCCGTCGATCAGGTAACCCGGGGTACGCACGAACTCGGGCGCCGACAGTGTTTCAAGCTTGAAACGGTCGAGGTACTGGTTGAGCACCGGCTGTGCCTTGGCGTTGCCGATCCACTCGCTGGTGGCCAGGCCCGAACGCCCGCCCATGCCCGCCTTGGCCTCCAGCAGGGTCACCTGCCAGCCTTTGTTCTGCAGCTCGTAGGCTGCCGTCAGGCCTGCCAGGCCACCCCCCACGACAATCGCCGTGGGCGTCTTGTCTTTTGCCAGCGCAGCGCCGCTGGACACACCAATCAATACCAACGCGCACAGGCGCACCCAAGCAGCAGCCATGTCGGCGAACTCCGAGTCAGAGGTTACAGAAACGGGGAGAGGCAGGAATGCCCCAGGAAGATGCGTTAAGAATACGTCAGGTCCGAGCACCCTGCCAGCGCAGTGACATCAAGTCCTTTTGGCAACTGACATTTTTGCCAGTAGCCATGTCACAGGGTGGTAGGCGAAGCTGGCGAAGATGGCAAAAAGCCCGCCAGGAGGGCCTGCGCATGATCTTCGAGGAGCGCTTCAACCAAGTGGAGCGGCAGCTTCTGTTACACAGGCAGACACTTCGCACAGCCTCAGGCCTGAGCTTCCACGCCAGCAGCACGTCCTGGACCGGCTTTCACGAAGCCTTCAAGGGCGAGGACGGTACCGAGCTGGTCATTGGCGAACACAGCGAAATTTCCATTGCTTTCGCTCAAGAGGTCGAGTCCCTGCGGCTGGAGTACTACGTAGTCAGCGACTTTCTGGGCGAAGACCTGCACATGTTGTTCGATGCCGAGAACATCGACTATGACCTGGTTGCGCCATCCCCCCGCATTTTCTACTGGCTCACCCTCGAAGGTAGCGGCTTCCGGGACGCTCGCCCGGGCCCGATCGCTACACACCCCTACTACCAGGTGATTGACGGCCCCTTTCGGCGCCTGACCATCTCCACCTCGCACGCCGGCACCGTGCATATCCGCAAGCTCGAATGGACCGGCACCCACCGCCATTGAACGGCAGCGGTTGTCCTGCCCTGCGGCATTGCTTAGGCTTACGCGGTCGAACCAAGCCGCAAAGCCAGGAGAAGTGCCCATGGGCCTCAATGATCAGTGGATGCAACGCGACCTCAAGGTCCTGTGGCACCCCTGTACCCAGATGAAAGACCACGAGCAGCTGCCGCTGATTCCTATCAAGCGCGGCGAAGGCGTGTGGCTGGAAGACTTCGAGGGCAAACGCTACCTGGATGCGGTGAGCAGCTGGTGGGTCAACGTGTTCGGCCATGCCAACCCGCGCATCAACCAGCGCATCAAGGACCAGGTCGACCAGCTCGAGCACGTGATCCTGGCCGGTTTCAGTCATCAGCCAGTGATCGAGCTGTCCGAACGCCTGGTCGCCATGACCCCGGCCGGTCTCGACCGGGTGTTCTATGCCGACAATGGCTCGTCGTGCATCGAAGTGGCGCTGAAAATGAGCTTCCACTACTGGCAGAACATCGGCAAACCGGACAAGAAGCGCTTCGTCACCCTGACCAACAGCTACCACGGCGAAACCATTGCCGCCATGTCGGTTGGTGATGTGCCGCTGTTCACCGAAACCTACAAGGCGCTGCTGCTCGACACCCTCAAGGTGCCAAGCCCTGACTGCTACCTGCGCCCGGAGGGCATGAGCTGGGAGGAGCACTCGCGCAACATGTTCCAGGCCATGGAGCAGACCCTGGCCGAACACCACGCCTCGATCAGCGCCGTGATCGTCGAGCCGCTGATCCAGGGTGCCGGTGGCATGCGCATGTACCACCCGGTGTACCTCAAGCTGTTGCGCGAGGCCTGCGACCGTTACGACGTGCACCTTATCCACGATGAGATCGCCGTGGGCTTCGGCCGTACCGGCACGATGTTCGCCTGCGAGCAAGCCGGCATCCGCCCGGATTTCCTGTGCCTGTCCAAGGCCCTCACCGGCGGCTACCTGCCGCTGGCCGCCTGCCTGACCACCGACAAGGTGTATCAGGCGTTCTATGACGATTACCCGACACTGCGCGCATTCCTGCACTCGCACAGCTACACCGGCAACCCGCTGGCGTGCGCTGCAGCGCTGGCGACCCTGGATATCTTCGAGCAGGACAACGTGATCGAGGCCAACAAGGCCCTGGCCACGCGCATGGCCACAGCCACTGCACACCTGGCCGATCATGCTCACGTTGCCGAAATACGCCAGACTGGCATGGCCCTGGCCATCGAAATGGTGCAAGACAAGGCAGGCAAGCTTGCCTATCCCTGGCAGGAGCGCCGTGGCCTGAAGGTGTTCGAGCACGCCCTGACCCGCGGCGCCCTGCTGCGACCGCTGGGCAGCGTGGTGTACTTCCTGCCGCCGTACGTGATCACCCCCGAGCAGATCGACTTCCTTGCCGAAGTGGCCAGCGAAGGCATCGATATCGCCACCCGCGACAGCGTCAGTGTCGCAGTGCCGGCCAACTTCCACCCCGACTTCCGCGACCCGGGCTAGGCCCGGCAATTCGCCACACCACTTTTCCTGTGGGAGCGTGCGAGCCCGCGAACAAGGGCGAAGCCCTTGCCAGGCACCGCGGCGCCTGATTCGCGGGCACGCCCGCTCCCACAGGGGATCTGCGTCTCTCTATTTACCGAGCAAACCCATGAGACTGTCCCGCTTCTTCATCGACGCCCCCCTGAGCCTTGGCGAGCACGACCTGCCCGAGGCCCAGGCCCATTACATTGGCCGCGTGCTGCGCATGGCACCCGGCGACGCCGTGCAGCTGTTCGATGGCAGCGGCCAGGAATACCGTGGTCAGTTGCTCGAGGTGGGCAAGAAAACTGTCCGCGTCAGCCTTGACCAGGCCTTTGCCGGCCAGGCCGATTCACCGCTGCATGTGCACCTGGGCCAGGGCCTTTCCCGTGGCGAGCGCATGGACTGGGCGATCCAGAAGGCCACCGAGCTTGGTGCCAACGAAATCACCCCGATCGTCAGCGAGCGCTGCGAAGTACGCCTGAAAGATGAGCGCGCCGACAAGCGCCTGGCCCACTGGCGCCAAGTGGCGATCAGCGCCTGTGAACAATGCGGGCGTTCTACCTTGCCCGTCATCCACCCACCCGTGACCCTGGCTGAATGGTTGAGCAGCACCAAGGCTGACCTGAAGCTGGTCCTGCACCCGGTGGCCGAGCCGCTCACCAGCCATGAAAAGCCCGCCACCCTGGCCTTCGTGATCGGCCCCGAAGGCGGCCTTAGCGAAGCCGAGGTCGAGCAGGCCAAAGCCGCCGGTTTCCACGCAGCACGCCTTGGGCCGCGCGTGCTGCGCACCGAGACCGCGCCGGTGGTGGCGATGTCGGTGGCACAGCAGTTGTGGGGCGATTTTTAACTAGCGCACGTAGAACGACACCGCCACGAAGTGCATCAGGCTGCCAGCGATGACGAACAGGTGCCAGATGCCATGCCAGTGGCGGAAGCGGCTGTCGAAGGCGAAGAAGATGATGCCGACGGTGTAGAACACGCCGCCGGCAGCCAGCCAGGCGAAGCCGGCCGTGCCCAGCGAGTTCAGCAGTGGCTTGACTGCCACCAGCACGATCCAGCCCATTACCGCATAGATGATGATCGAAAGGATCCGCGCCTCGGAGCGCGGCTTGATCTCTTGCAACATGCCGATGATCGCCAGCCCCCAGACCACGCCGAACAGGCTCCATCCCCAAGGGCCGCGCAGGCTGACCAGGCAAAACGGCGTGTAGCTGCCGGCAATCAGCAGATAGATCGACAGGTGGTCGAGCTTGCGCATGATCACTTTCGCCCGCCCACGGGTGCTGTGGTACAGGGTGGAAATGCTGTACAGCAACAGCAGCGTGCCGCCGTAGATGGAGAAGCTGACGATCTTCCACGGGTCGCCTTGCAGGCCCGCGGCCACGATCAGCCAGATGGCACCAATAGCAGCGAGGACGGCACCGACCAGGTGGGTCCAGGCGTTGAAGCGTTCACCGTAATACATGCAAACACAGACCTCCTGAGGTGGGCTGGGTTCCTGTTGTGATGCTGATGACCCCTTCGCGGGTAAACCCGCTCCTACAACGGAGCGCGCAGCCATTGTAGGAGCGGGTTTACCCGCGAAGAGGCCCTGCGCCTCACATCCTAACCAAGGTCAGGTTGCAGATCCGCGTCACGCACCAGCCTTTCCAATGCGACCAGGTCCGGCACCCGCGCCACCTGCTCACCCACCTGCACCGCCGCCAGCTCCAACCTGCCCAGCGCCACATCCACGTAGTTAAGCTGACTGTCGAGCTTGCACGAGCGCGGAATGTCCTGCAGCAACAGCGCCAGGTAGCGCAAACCGGTATCGCCCAACGCATTGAGCACCACCACGCGAGCCCGCTCGCCGCACGGCGTCTCACCACCGCACGCGGCCTCGAAACCGATCAACGGCAGGCGTTGCTGACGCCAGTCGATCCACCCCAGGTGCCAGGCGGGGTCGCCGTGTTGGCACACCAGGTTACGCTGACCGCTCAACTCGGCCACCGCCACGTTGGGCAACACCAGCGTGCGGTCGCCCAACGGCAGCAACAGCCCGGTCAGGCTGCTGCGCTGGCCGGAAATCAGTTCAAGCATGGGCCTGGCTCCAATGGGCGATGCTCTGCAACAGCAGCGATTCCTGGTACGGCTTGCCCAGGTATTCGTTGACGCCGATGGCCATGGCGCGGTCCCGGTGCTTCTGGCCGGTGCGCGAGGTGATCATGATGATCGGCAAGTCTTTCAGCCGTGCGTCACGGCGGATGCGTGTGGCCACCTCGAAGCCGTCCATGCGCGGCATTTCGATGTCCAGCAACAACACGTCAGGCCGGTGCTCTTCCAGCAGGGCCATGGCATCGACACCATCCTTGGCCGTAAGCACGCTCATACCGTGGCGCTCCAGCAGGCGGCTGGTTACCTTGCGTACGGTTACCGAATCGTCCACCACCATCACCAGCAAGGCACGGCGCGGTGCCGGGCCAAGCAACTGGCGTTGGCTACCGCCACCAGGCAAGCGGGCCAGCCGTCGCTGCTGGCCGCGCAGCTGGCCCAGCAGGTCAAGAATCAGCACCACCCGGCCATCGCCCAGCAGTGTCGCCCCCGATAACCCGGCAACCGCGGCAAACTGCGGCCCCAGGCTTTTCACCACGATCTCGCGGCTGGGCGACAGGCTGTCGGCCTGGATGGCGAACGACTGCTCCTTGGAATGCACCAGCAGCACCGGCAACGGCACGCTCTGCCCCAGCAGCGCGGGGCGCGGCAGGCCTTGCAGCAACTCGCCCAGATAGCGCAGCTCGTATTCGTGGCCGGCATAGACATAGCGCGGCGAGTCCAGCTGGTAGCACGCCGCAAGCTCGGCAGGTGGCACGCGGACGATGCCCTCGATGGTATTGAGCGGAATGGCGTATTGCTCTTCGCCCAGGTGCACCATCAGCGCACGGTTGATCGACACGGTGAACGGCAGGCGGATCAGGAAACGCGCCCCCTTGCCCTGCGCCGACTCGATACTCATCGAGCCACCCAGTTGCTTGACCTCCTCGTGCACCACATCCATGCCCAGCCCGCGCCCGGAAATCTGGGTGATCTTTTCGGCGGTGGAAAAGCCTGGCCGCAGGATGAACTGCAGGATCTCGTGGTCACTCAACTGCGCCTGCGGGTCCAGCAGGCCGCGCTTGATGGCCTTGCGCCGCACCGCCTCCAGGGGCACGCCGGCACCATCATCCGTCATTTCGATGACGATATCGGCGCCCTCATGCAGCAAATTCAGATGGATGGTGCCCTGCTCCGGCTTGCCGGCGGCCAGGCGCATTGCGCGGCTTTCCAGGCCGTGGTCAACGGCGTTGCGCAGCATATGCTCCAGCGGCGCCACCATACGTTCCAGCACGCTGCGGTCCAGTTCGCCCTCGGCATTGCCAACCACCAGTTCCACCTGCTTGCCCAGCTCGCTGGCCACCTGCCGCACCACGCGCTGCAAGCGCGGCACCAGGCGCTCGAACGGCACCATCAGGGTGGCCGTCAGGCCCTCCTGCAACTGGCTGTTCACCCGTGCCTGCTGTTGCAGCAGGCTGTAGGCCTCCTGAGCGCGCTGAGCCAGGGTCTCCTTCAGGTCGAGCAGGTCCGAGGCAGACTCGAAGAGGGCCCGTGACAGCTGCTGCAGCTGGGAGTGGCGGTCCATTTCCAGCGGGTCGAAGTCGTCATAGGCATCGCCTTCGAACTGCTGCCGGCTGGAGATTCGCCCCTGGGTCTCGACATCCAGACGCAGCAACTGATCACGCATGCGCTCGAGTGTGGTTTCCATCTCGTTGAGGGCGAACTGCGCGTCGTTGACCTGCTGCTCGATGCGCCCCCGGATGATCGAGTGCTCGCCGGCCAGGTTACCCAGGTCGTCGAGCAGCTCGGCGTCGACCTTGACCATGTCACCCGGTGCCCGCTCTGGCGCTGCTGCCGGTACTTCGGCGGTGGCAGCTTCTGGCGGCCCCTGGCCCGCGGCACTGTCTGTCAGTGCGGCGCTGCTGAAGTTGCGAATGTAGTCGATCAGCGCTGTAGCGGCATGCAGCGGCTGCCCCAGGCGCACAGCGTCAAGCATATGCGCCAGCCGGTCGTGGCAGTTTTGCAGCAGTGCGAACAGTGGCGCGCTTGGCGGCAATCTACCCGCAGCCAACAGCTCATAGAGGAACTCCAGTTCGTGGGCCAGGTCGCCGATCGGGGTAATTTCGACCATGCGCGCCACGCCCTTGAGGGTGTGCAGGTCGCGCATCAGGTTGTCCACCTCGACGCTGCTGCGCGGGTCGGCCTGCCAGCGCGCCAGGGCCGCCGCGGCGCTCTCGACGATGTCCGAGCTTTCTTCCAGGAACACTTCCAGCAGCTCTTCGCCGGGGCTTTCCGGCTCCTCGGCAAGCGGCTCGGCCACCTGCGGTTGCAACGGCGGGCGTGGCAACCCCAAGGTATCGGACAGGTCCATGTCCGGGTGCAGTGGTGTGACCGTATCGATGCCCACCAGGCCGGTGGCATCTGGCGCCAAGGCCTGGTCCAGCAGGTTGCGCAGGCTGTCGACCAGCTCCGGGCGCGGTGGAATATCCTGCCCGGCCGCCACTTCGTCCAGCATGTCCAGCAAGGCTTCATGGGCCCGCTGCGCCTGGCTGAAGAAGCGGGCATCGGCAGGCAGGCTGCCCTCCTCCACAGCGCCATACAGGTCCAGCAACGCCTCGCACACGTCATCCATCTGCCACAGGTCGGCCAGGTGCGCGGCGTGCCCCAGGGTGGTCATCTGGTCGAGCAGGTTATCCAGTGCGTCGCGCTGGGCGGGCTGTTGCTGCCAGCGCGACAACAACGTCTCTGCATCGAGCAGGATGTCCATGGCCTGGGCCAGGAAGCTGGCGACCAACTGCGGATCACGCTTGCTGCGGCCGGCATGGTGCGGGTCTTCATGCAGGCTGGCCAGGCGGCGGTCCACGGCCTGGCCAACCTGCTCGATCAGTTCCGCGGCACCGGGGATGGCGGCCAGGGGCGTGCTATCGAGTTGCGCCAAGCCCAGATGGAACAACGACCGCGCAGCCTCCAGCCATTCCATTTCGGCCATTTGCAGTGGCAGTTGATGGCCCTTGTACTCACGGGCCAGGCGGTCGAAGGCAGTGGCCAGTTCGGCCACCGGCATCACACCGGCCATGGCGGCACTGCCTTTGAGTGTGTGCAAGGCACGCTGCAAGTCATCGCTGACCGGCGTGTCGTGGCCACCGGTGTTTTGCAGATAAACCTCAAGGCTGGCCAGATGGCCCTGCGCCTCGCTGCGAAAAATACCCAGCAACTGCGGATCGAGGCCATCGACACCGGCAGCCGCCGGGGCATCGTTTTCGGCCAGGCTGTGCAGATGCCCGGCCAATTGCTCGATTTCAGTCAGTTGCGGCAACTGGCCGGCGGCAAAGTCGGCCAGCAGGTCAGGCAGGTGAACGAACACCTGCTGCAGCGCTACAACCCCTTCCGGGCTGAGCACGCTGCGGCCCTCGAGCACCCGGTTCAGCAGGTGCTCGGCGCCCCAGGCCAGTTCAGCCACCGCCTCGGCATGCACCATGCGGCCGCTGCCTTTGAGTGTATGCAGCGCGCGACGCACTTCGCCCAGTGCCTCGCGCTGCTGGTTGTCGGCACGCCAGCGCAGCCAGTGGCGCTCGATTTCCGGCAGCAGCTCACCCGCTTCATCAAGGAACACCTCGCGAAGCTCGTCATCGATGCCGTCGCCACTGCCGTCCAGGTCTGCGCTGGCCCCGACCACCGCGCACTGCACACCCAGCGCCGCCAGGCTGGCCCGTGCCATCTCGATAAAGGGTTGGCCATCGGCCAGCGGGTCTGCCGTCCGCCATTGCAGGTAGCATTCGGCAGCGCTCAGTGCCTCGGCCAAGTGCGTCAGCTCATCAATCGGCGGCTCTTCCTCCTGGTGCTGCAACCAACGCTGCACATAGCTTGCGCAGCCGACAAACAGCTCGGCCACGGCCGGCAGCATCAACATGGCCAATGCCCCGCGGATCTGCTGTAACAGCCCCGGCAAGGGCTGCAGGCGTTGCCGCGGCCAGTCGGACTCCAGGTAATCGCCGATCAGATCCTTGGCCTGCTGCAACACGTTCAGCGATTCATTCAGCACCAGCTGGCGTATTTCGGCCAGGTCCGAGCCCGGCAGGCTGCCTTGGCCGTTTTCCTCCAAAGGACCGACCATGCCGTTCAGGGAGGCCTCCACGTACAGCAGGGCCCCCGCCACATCCATCAACACCGCGTCGTCCACCGCCCGCTCGCCCTGAGCCAATGCCTGCAACGCCAGCACCTGGTCGATGATCACCCGCCGCGGTTGCTGAAAGCCCAGTACCGCCAGGGTGTCAGCCACGTGGCGCAACGGCGCCAACAGCGCATCGAGCTGTTCGCGGTGCTGACGGTCGCCGCGCCCGAACTGGTCCAGGCGCTCCTTGATGCGCATCAAGTCATCGCACAGTGCAGTCACCACCGAACGCAGCGCATCGCGCCCCGACCCGGCCTGCAGTTGGTCACGCCAGTTGCCCAGCGACAGGTCGAGGTTGGCAAGGTCATCGTCACCCGCGAAGCGTTGGGCGGCGCCGGTCATCAGGCTGGCCTGAGCCAGCGGTTCCTCCCCCCGGCAGGCGCGCAGCTGGTTGAGCAACGGCAGCATCACCAGTGGCAGGTCATGGCGAGCACCGCGCAACCGCTCCAGGTACGAGGGCAACTGCTCCAGGCCGCGGAACAATGCACCCAGGCAATCACCCCGGGGGCTGACCTGGCCGTCGGCCAACGCCCTGGCAAACAGCTCCAGCTCCTCCGCCAGGCGCGTGGCGCCGCGCAGTTCGAGCATGCGCAGGCAGCCGTGCACCTGGTGCAGGTTGTCGACCACGAAAGCCATCATCGACAGGTCACCCGTCTCGCCGGCAAAGCGCTCCAGCGCCTGCCGTGCCTGGCCCAGGCAATCGAGGATGGCGGCCTTGGTCCAGGCCAGCGCCACTGTTTCGTGACGCTCGGGGCTTACTGCAGAAGCCATGGTCACTATTCCTCAACGCGGCTCGGTAGGGGGTGGCAGGGTGAAACCGGACACCGAACGGCGCATCTCGCTGGCCATGCGGGCCAAGTGGCGGATGCTGTCGGCGGTGGCACCGGAGCCGGCGGAGGTCTGCGCGGTAATCTGCTGGATCACCGCCATGGTGTGGGAGATCTGCCCGGCCGACGAGGTCTGCAACTGGGCAGCGTCGGAGATGCTGTGGATAAGGTCGGCGAGGTTCTGCGATACCCCTTCGATCTCGGCCAGCGCCACCCCGGCATCCTGGGCCAGGCGTGCGCCACGCACCACTTCGGCGGTGGTCTGCTCCATGGAGATCACCGCTTCGTTGGTATCGGCCTGGATGGTACGCACCAGCGCCTCGATCTGGCGGGTGGCAGACGATGAGCGTTCGGCCAGGCGCTGCACCTCGTCGGCAACCACGGCAAACCCACGCCCGGCCTCACCGGCCAGCGAGGCCTGGATGGCGGCGTTCAGGGCGAGGATGTTGGTCTGGTCGGCAATGTCGTCGATCAGGCTGACGATATCGCCGATTTCCTGTGAGGACTCGCCCAGGCGCTTGATCCGCTTGGCGGTGTCCTGGATCTGCTCGCGAATGTTGTCCATGCCGTTGATGGTGTTGTGCACCACCTCGTTGCCCTTGTTGGCGATGGCAACCGAACGCTCGGCCACCTTGGCCGATTCGTAAGCATGCGCCGAAACCCGATCGATCGACTCGACCATGTCACCCACCGCCTCGGACGCCTCGCTGATCTGTGCAGCCTGGTGCTCGGAGGCCTTGGCCAGCTGCCGCGCAGTGTTCTGCGTGTCCTGCACGGCGGCAGCGACCTGCACTGCACTGTGGTTGATGGTGGCGACCAGGTCGCGCAACTGGTCCACGGAATAGTTGATCGAGTCGGCAATGGCGCCGGTAAAGTCTTCAGTCACCGATACGGTCACCGTCAGGTCGCCATCTGCCAGCTCTTCGATTTCGTCGAGCAGGCGCATGATGGCCTGCTGGTTGCGTTCGTTCTTTTCTGCGGTCTCGCGCAGTTGGCGGTTGGTGGTGCGCACCATGACCAGGCCGATGAGGATGATCGAGGCCAGCGCCAGCAGCCCCAGCGCATAGCCGCCAACGGTGTCGAGGGTGCGCCCGCCAGCCAGGTTCTCGAAACCGTTCGCCAGGTGCGACGCTTCGTCGAGCAGGGTTTGCGAAAGGCTGAAGATGTTGCCCGCAGCCTCCCGCACACGGAACAGTTCGGGGGAGGTTTCGAGGATTTCATCCACCGAACCGGCAACGAACTGGAACAACTCGGCGATTTCGGCCAGCCGCGCACGCGCATCGGCGTCTTCGACGCGGGTTATCTGGATTGTCGCATTGCCATCGAGCATGCCCTCCAGCACCTGGCCAAAGCGCCCGGCGTCACGGCCGAAGGCGTCGGCCGCCTGGGCGGCGCTGTCGTCACCGGCCAGCACGGTGTTGACCGAGCCAAGGATGCGTTCGGCCAGCAACAGCTGGCGCTGGGCCACCGCAACCTGATTGGCCGGGGCACCGCTCTGCAGCAGGATCTCGACCACTTTTTCGTATTCCACCTGCAGCTGCGGCACGGTCTCGGCCAGGGTCGCTGCCACCTGGTGCAGCGACAGCACGGTCTGCTCGCTGGCCAGGATGATGTCGGTGTTCTTGCGCAGGTTTTCCCAGTCGCGGCGTACCGATTCCATCTCGTCACGCACCGCAGGTGGCGCAGGCGGCAGGCCAGTGGACTTGTCACCCTGGCGCAGGTAACCCCAGCGCCGTTCGAAGTCATTGCGCGCATCCGACAGCAGCTTGAAGGCCAGGGCCTTGCCGGTGGCCGCCTCGGTGGCGTTCTTGGCGATACGCTGCGACAGCACGCGCAGCTCGCCGGCATGGCCGATGTACTGCTTGTCGTAGTTGGATTGGGTATTCAGGTAAGCAAAGTTGGCGAACAGCAAGATGATCGAAAGGATCAGGATCAGGAACAGCACGGTGATCTGCGCGATGCTGCGGGTACGTGGGCTCACGGTGGTGGCAGTGACGGGGGTGGCAGGCTTGTTCACGTTCGCAGGTCCTATAACGCCACATCGAGAAAGCCCGGGGCCTGGGCCAGGGCAAAGGGGCTGAAGATCGCCCAGTTACGTTCACGCGGAAAATACCCCTGCACAAAGCGTGCAGCGGCAGGGATCAGCGGCTGCGGCGGCGACAGCTGCAGGCTGTCGAGGGCAAAGTGCTGAAGGCCCAGCACCTCGTCGACCAGCAAACCGACGAACAGGTCGTCGTGATCCAGCACCAGCACTCGCCGCTGCTTGCCCGGTGCGGCGTGGCCAAGGCCGAAGAAGCAGCTCAGGTCCATCACCGGCAACAGCCGGCCACGCAGGTTGGCCACCCCGCACACCCACGGCTGCACGCCGGGAACGCGGCTACTGCGCGGCTCGCGCAGCACCTCGGCCACTTCGCCCATGGGCGCGACGAACCACTGCCCGGCAATGCGAAAGCCAATGCCGCTCCACTGCTGCACGCGGTTGTCCTGCGGCGGCTGGTCGGCAACCAGCAGGCGACAGCGCCGGTCGATGTCCAGCAACAACTCAAAGGCGGTCAGCGACGCGCCTTGCGGGCGGGTGGTCAAGCCCCCAGCACTTCTTTGAGCTTGGCGATCAGCGCCTCCTCTTCCACCGGTTTGGTCAGGAAGTCACGGGCACCCTGGCGCGTGGCCCAGATACGGTCGGTTTCCTGGTCCTTGGTGGTTACCACGATCACTGGAATAGCGCTGGTGTCCGGGTCCTTGCTGAGCTGGCGGGTGGCCTGGAAGCCGTTCATGCCAGGCATGACGATGTCCATCAGCACCGCGTCGGGCTTGTCCTGCCGGGCCAGGGCCACGCCGTCGGCACCGTTGCTGGCCTTGAGCACCTGGTAGCCGTGCTTTTCCAGCCATTCGGTCAATCTGTACATCTCTGTCGGCGAGTCGTCGACAATCAGAACTCGGGCCATGCTGTTTCCCCATCAGGAAAGTAGGACCGCGCCATGGCGGGGCTCGGTCAGGGTGCGTGTTGTTGAGGTGCGGCAAACCCGGGCACATGGGCGCGGATCGCGTCGAGCAGTTCTTCCTTGCTGAACGGTTTGGTCAGGAACTGATCGGAACCGACCACCCGGCCGCGGGCCTTGTCGAACAGGCCATCGCGGGACGACAGCAGGATAACCGGGGTGTCCTTGAAGGCACTGTTGTGCTTGATTACCGCGCAGGTCTGGTAGCCGTCCAGGCGTGGCATCAGCACATCGACGAAAATGATGCTGGGCTGATGGTCGACGATCTTGGCCAGGGCATCGAAGCCATCGCTGGCGGTGATCACCTCGCAGCCCGCTTCACCGAGCAACATCTGCGCGGTGCGGCGGATCGTGCGGGAATCGTCGATCACCATCACCTTCAGGGGTTGTTCCATAGACGCCTACCAGTAGGATTGAAGCCGCAAGTTGCAAGCGGCAAGCTGCAAGAAAGCAGCTCGGCGCATGGATGCTCTTTTCTTGAGGCTTGTAGCTCAAGGCTTGCAGCTGCATTTTTAGCATACTCCGGGTGGCCATTCCATCTGCCGCGCCCCTTGACCGTCGGCGTTCGCGGCGCCACCCTGAGCCACTTTTCTTTCGATCCACCGCGGCCACCTGCCGCCAAGAGGACCCCCCATGAGCGTTCGCCTCGGCATTGTGATGGACCCCATCGCGTCCATCTCCTACAAGAAGGACAGCTCGCTGGCCATGCTGCTGGCCGCCCAGGCACGCGGCTGGAGCCTGTTCTACATGAAACAGCAAGACCTGTATCAGGGTGAAGGCAAGGCCCGCGCCCGCATGCGCCCGCTGAAGGTGTTTGCCGACCCTGAACGCTGGTTCGAACTGGGCGAGGAGCAGGACAGCCCGCTGGCCGAGCTGGACGTGATCCTGATGCGCAAGGACCCGCCCTTCGACATGGAGTTCGTCTACAGCACTTACCTGCTGGAACAAGCCGAGAACGACGGCGTACTGGTGGTAAACCGCCCGCAAAGCCTGCGCGACTGCAACGAGAAGATGTTCGCCACGCTGTTCCCGCAATGCACCACCCCGACCCTGGTCAGCCGCCGCCCGGACATCATTCGCGAATTCACCGCCAAGCATGCCGACGTAATCCTCAAGCCACTGGATGGCATGGGCGGTACGTCGATCTTCCGTCACCGGGCTGGCGACCCCAACCTGTCGGTGATCCTGGAAACCCTGACCGCACTGGGCACCCAGCAGATCATGGCGCAGGCCTACCTGCCGGCAATCAAGGACGGCGACAAGCGCATCCTGATGATCGATGGCGAGCCAGTGGACTATTGCCTGGCACGCATTCCGGCCAGCGGCGAAACCCGTGGCAACCTGGCCGCGGGCGGGCGTGGCGAAGCCCGCCCACTGACCGAGCGCGACCGCTGGATCGCCGCTCAGGTCGGCCCGACGCTGCGCGAGAAGGGCCTGCTGTTCGTTGGCCTGGACGTGATCGGCGACTACCTCACCGAAATCAACGTCACCAGCCCCACCTGTATCCGCGAAATCGATGCCGCCTACAACACCGATATCGGTGGCAAGCTGATGGATGCCATTGATCGCAAGCTAAAGGCACGCTGACAGCCAACGCGAAGTAAAGCCGTAGAGTGGGGTATGATGCCGGTCCTATTCGACTGAGCTGCTGCCCCGCCCTGCGGTTGCTGGATACCTGATGACGCACCCCGCTGACGTCCCTGCCGACCTGCTGCCTCCCCGTGTTCGCCCTGCGGACCGGCTTGGCTTCACCCTGTTCCTGGCTGCGCTGGTGCACCTGGCGCTGATCCTTGGCGTCGGCTTCACCGTGGTCAAGCCTGCCGAAATCCGCCACACCATGGACATCACCCTGGCCACCTTCAAGAGCGAGAAACCGCCCGAGAAGGCTGACTTCCAGGCCCAGGACAACCAGCAAGGCAGCGGCACCCTGGACAAGAAAGCGGTGCCCAAGACCACCGAGCTGGCGCCGTTCCAGGACAGCAAGATCAACAAGATCACCCCACCGCCTGCGGCCAGGCCAGAGGTGGTCCCACCCCCTCCCCCGAAAAAGTCGGCAGTGGTGACGACGGCGCCCAAGCCGCACAAGGTCGAGCCCAAACCCAAGGAAAGCAAGGCGCAGCCCAAGCCAGCCGCACCGGCACCGGACTTCGACAGCTCGCAGCTGTCCAGCCAGATCGCCAGCCTGGAGGCGGAGCTGTCCAACGAGCAGCAGATGTACGCCAAGCGCCCGCGCATCCATCGCCTGAACGCCGCGTCGACCATGCGCGACAAGGGCGCCTGGTACAAGGAAGAGTGGCGCAAGAAGGTCGAGCGCGTGGGTAACCTCAACTACCCCGACGAAGCACGCCGACAGCAGATCTACGGCAACTTGCGCATGATGGTGTCGATCAACCGCGATGGCTCGCTGTACGAGGTGCTGGTACTGGAATCATCCGGGCAGCCCGTGCTGGACCAGGCGGCGCAACGCATCGTGCGGCTGGCCGCGCCGTTTGCACCGTTTACCGGGGATCTGGCCGAGTTCGACCGGCTGGAGATCATCCGCACCTGGCGCTTTGCCCGTGGGGACCGTTTGTCCAGTAACTGATTTTCTGCCTGTGCCGGCCTCTTCGCGGGCGCGCCCGCTCCCACAGGTTGCTCACCGGCGCTGAAGCCTGTGGAGTATCGGCGGGAGCGGGCATGCCCGCGAAGGGGCCGGCAAAAGCGACACAAAGCCCACCTTGTCAGTCTCGCCACCTGGCGCCACACTATCCCCCATGAAAACCCTCGCACCCAGCTACCTCAAGCACCAGTTCCTGATCGCCATGCCGCACATGGCCGATCCGAACTTTGCCCAGACCCTCACGTATATCGTCGAGCACAATGAGCATGGCGCCATGGGCCTGGTGGTCAACCGACCACAGGAACTGAGCCTGGCCGACATCCTCGAGCAACTGCGCCCGGACGAAACGCCGCCGGCCAGCACCTTGCAGGTGCCGATCTACCAGGGTGGCCCGGTACAAACCGACCGCGGCTTCGTGCTGCACAGCAGCGAGTGCAGTTTCCAGGCCAGCGTGGCGCTGGAAGGGCTGTCGCTGACCACGTCACAGGACATATTGCTGGCTATCGCCGCCGGTGTGGGCCCGAAACAGAGCCTGATCACCCTGGGCTATGCCGGTTGGGAAGCGGGCCAACTGGAAGCGGAACTGGCCGACAACGCCTGGCTGAACTGCCCGTTCGACCCGGAAATCGTCTTCGGCATGGCCAGCGACCTGCGCCTTGAGGCTGCGGCCGCCAGCCTGGGGATCAACCTGCACCTGCTGACCAGCCAGGCGGGCCACGCCTGATGGCTGATCTACGCCTGCTGCTGGGCTTCGACTATGGCAGCAAACAGATCGGCGTGGCCGTCGGCCAGGTGATTACCGGCCAGGCCCGCGAACTGTGCACCCTGAAGGCGCAGAACGGCGTACCGGACTGGGCCCAGGTGGAAAAGCTGATTGCCGAATGGAAGCCAGATGCCATTGTCGTAGGCCTGCCGCTGAACATGGACGGCACACCCAGCGAAATGAGCGCCCGCGCCGAAAAGTTCGCCCGCCGCCTGAACGGCCGCTTCAACCTGCCCGTGCACACGCACGACGAGCGCCTGACCACCTTCGAGGCCAAAGGCGAGCGCATGGCCCGTGGCGGCCAGCGTGGCAGCTACCGCGACAACCCGGTCGATGCCATTGCCGCCGCCTTGTTGCTGCAAGGCTGGCTGGAGGCCAATACCTGATCATCTTTGCCGCCGGGCCCACCCGGCGCACCCTTCCGAGGAGCCCGCAATGAGCCTACCCAATCCCGCCGAGCTGATCCGGCAGATGGCTGTCGACCTTCGTGCCCACCTGGCGCGCCGGGCAATCACCGAGCCCCGTTACATCGGTATCCGCACCGGCGGCGTCTGGGTTGCCCAGGCCCTGCAGGATGCCATGGGCGACACCAGCCCAATGGGCACCCTGGACGTGTCGTTCTACCGCGACGACTTCAGCCAGAACGGCCTGCACCCACAAGTGCGCCCGTCCGAGTTGCCGTTCGAGGTCGAAGGCCAGCACCTGGTGCTGGTGGATGACGTGCTGATGAGCGGTCGTACCATCCGCGCGGCGCTCAACGAACTGTTCGATTACGGCCGCCCGGCCAGCGTCACCCTGGTCTGCCTGCTGGATCTGGATGCCGGCGAACTGCCGATTCGCCCGAACGTGCTCGGCGCCACCCTGTCGCTGGCCGCCCATGAACGGGTAAAATTGACCGGACCCGCACCGCTCGCCCTCGAGCGCCAGGACCTCGCCTCCGCTTCCGCCCTTTAAGAGTCCCCCGCGATGACGCCAATCGACGCCAAGCGCCCGCTGCAGCTCAATGATCAGGGCCAGCTGCGCCACTTCCTCTCGCTTGACGGTTTGCCCCGCGAACTGCTCACCGAGATCCTCGACACCGCCGACTCCTTCCTGGAAGTCGGTGCCCGGGCTGTGAAAAAAGTCCCGTTGCTGCGCGGCAAGACTGTGTGCAACGTGTTCTTCGAGAACTCGACCCGTACCCGTACCACCTTCGAACTGGCAGCCCAGCGCCTGTCGGCCGACGTGATCAGCCTGAACGTGTCGACCTCCTCGACCAGCAAGGGCGAGACCCTGTTCGACACCCTGCGCAACCTCGAAGCCATGGCCGCCGACATGTTCGTCGTACGCCACTCCGACTCCGGCGCCGCGCACTTCATCGCCGAGCACGTGTGCCCGGAAGTGGCCGTGATCAACGGCGGTGACGGCCGCCACGCGCACCCGACCCAGGGCATGCTCGACATGCTCACCATCCGCCGTCACAAAGGCAGCTTCGAAAACCTGTCCGTGGCTATCGTCGGCGACATCCTGCACTCGCGTGTGGCCCGTTCCGACATGCTCGCGCTCAAAGCGCTGGGTTGCCCGGACATCCGCGTGATCGGGCCGAAAACCCTGATCCCGATCGGTATCGAGCAGTACGGCGTAAAGGTCTACACCGACCTCGCCGAAGGCCTGAAAGACGTCGACGTGGTGATCATGCTGCGCCTGCAGCGTGAGCGCATGGCCGGTGGCCTGCTGCCCAGCGAAGGTGAGTTCTACCGCCTGTTCGGCCTGACGACCGCGCGCCTGGCCGGGGCCAAGCCTGACGCCATCGTCATGCACCCGGGCCCGATCAACCGTGGCGTGGAAATCGAGTCGGCGGTTGCCGATGGCAAGCACTCGGTGATCCTCAACCAGGTCACCTACGGCATCGCCGTGCGCATGGCCGTGCTGTCCATGGCCATGAGCGGGCAGAACGCGCAACGTCAATTGGACCAGGAGAACGCCCAGTGACCATCAGTATTCTCGGCGCCCGGGTCATCGACCCCAACAGCGGCCTGGACCAGGTCACCGACCTGCACCTGGACGGCGGCCGCATTGTCGCCATCGGCGCCGCACCGGCCGGTTTCAGCGCCAGCCGCACGATCCAGGCTGATGGCCTGGTCGCTGCGCCCGGTCTGGTTGACCTGGGCGTGTCCCTGCGCGAGCCGGGTTACAGCCGCAAAGGCAACATCGCCAGTGAAACCCGCGCTGCCGTTGCCGGCGGTGTCACCAGCCTGTGCTGCCCGCCACAGACCAAGCCGGTGCTGGACACCTCGGCGGTAGCCGAACTTATCCTTGACCGCGCCCGCGAAGCCGCCAACAGCAAGGTCTACCCGGTCGGCGCCCTGACCAAGGGCCTGGAGGGCGAGCAACTGGCCGAACTGGTGGCCCTGCGTGACACCGGTTGCGTAGCGTTTGGCAACGGCCTGAAGGAAATCCCCAACAACCGTACCCTGGCCCGCGCCCTGGAGTATGCCGCCACCTTCGACCTGACGGTGGTGTTCCACTCCCAGGACCGCGATCTGGCCCAGGGCGGCCTGGCCCACGAAGGTGCCATGGCCAGCTTCCTCGGCCTGCCGGGCATCCCGGAGAGCGCCGAAACCGTGGCCCTGGCGCGCAACCTGCTGCTGGTGGAACAGAGCGGCGTGCGTGCGCACTTCAGCCAGATCACCAGCGCCCGTGGTGCGCGGCTGATCGCCCAGGCCCAGGCCTTGGGCCTGCCGGTAACCGCCGATGTAGCGCTGTACCAGCTGATCCTCACGGACGAGTCGCTGCGCGAGTTCTCCAGCCTGTACCACGTGCAGCCGCCGCTGCGCACCGCTGCCGACCGTGACGGGTTGCGCGAGGCGGTGAAGTCGGGGGTGATCCAGGCCATCTCCAGCCATCACCAGCCGCACGAGCGCGATGCCAAGCTGGCCCCGTTCGGCGCCACCGAGCCGGGTATCAGCAGCGTCGAGTTGCTGCTGCCACTGGCCATGACCCTGGTGCAGGACGGCCTGCTCGACCTGCCAACCTTGCTGGCCCGCCTGAGCAGCGGCCCGGCTGCCGCCCTGCGCCTGCCGGCTGGGGAACTGAAAGTGGGTGGCGCGGCCGACCTGGTGCTGTTCGACCCGCAAGCGTCCACCGTTGCTGGCGAACAATGGTTCTCCCGTGGCGAGAACTGCCCGTTCATCGGCCACTGCCTGCCGGGCGCGGTGCGTTATACCTTGGTCGATGGGCACATCTGCCACGAGGCCTGAGTACCATGCTTCGCGGGCACGCCCGCTCCCACAGGATCACCACAATTCCAAGGCATGTGGTAACCCTGTGGGAGCGGGCGTGCCCGCGAATGCCTTCACATAGCCCCCCGCCAAGCGCGACCATTCATCCCCCCCGGTTGAAATCCTTCCCCCCACCCCCATATGAGTCTGCATCAGGCACTTTCGCCCCGCTGCGTGGAGACTCTCCCCTTGACCACAATCGTTTCTGTCCGCCGTAACGGCAAAGTCGTCATGGGCGGCGACGGCCAGGTATCCCTCGGCAACACCGTGATGAAAGGCAACGCCAAGAAGGTGCGCCGCCTGTACCACGGCCAGGTCATCGCGGGCTTCGCCGGCGCCACTGCCGACGCCTTCACCCTGTTCGAGCGCTTTGAAGGTCAGCTGGAAAAACACCAGGGCCACCTGGTACGCGCCGCCGTCGAGCTGGCCAAGGAATGGCGTACCGACCGCTCCCTGAGCCGCCTGGAAGCCATGCTGGCCGTGGCCAACAAGGATGCATCCCTGATCATCACCGGCAACGGTGACGTGGTCGAACCCGAAGATGGCCTGATCGCCATGGGTTCCGGCGGCGCCTATGCCCAGGCCGCAGCCCGTGCCCTGCTGAACAAGACCGACCTCTCGGCCCGCGAAATCGCCGAGACCGCCCTGAACATCGCCGGCGACATCTGCGTGTTCACCAACCACAACCTGACCATCGAGGAGCAGGACCTGGCCGACTGATTCAGCTGTTCTGGCGCCCCTTCCCGGTGAAGGGGCTTTTCCACGCTGACTCACCTGCCCAAGGACCGTATTGATCATGTCCATGACCCCCCGCGAGATCGTCCACGAACTCAACCGCCACATCATCGGCCAGGACGACGCCAAGCGCGCCGTGGCTATTGCCCTGCGCAACCGCTGGCGGCGCATGCAGCTCCCTGCCGAGCTGCGTGCCGAAGTCACCCCCAAGAACATCCTGATGATCGGCCCTACCGGCGTCGGCAAGACCGAAATCGCCCGCCGGCTGGCCAAACTGGCCAACGCGCCGTTCCTCAAGGTCGAGGCCACCAAGTTCACCGAAGTGGGCTACGTGGGCCGCGACGTCGAGTCGATCATCCGTGACCTGGCCGATGCCGCGCTGAAGATGCTGCGCGAGCAGGAAATCATCCGCGTGCGCCACCGCGCCGAAGACGCCGCCGAAGACCGCATCCTCGACGCCCTGCTGCCCCAGGCACGCGTCACCAGCTTCAGCGAGGAAGCCGCACAGACCAGCAGCGACTCCAACACCCGCCAGCTGTTCCGCAAGCGCCTGCGCGAAGGCCAGCTGGACGACAAGGAAATCGAGATCGAAGTGGCCGATGCCGTCGGTGTCGAAATTGCTGCGCCGCCCGGCATGGAAGAAATGACCAACCAGCTGCAGAGCCTGTTTGCCAACATGGGCAAGGGCAAGCGCAAAGCGCGCAAGCTGAAGGTGAAGGAAGCGCTGAAGATGGTTCGCGATGAAGAAGCGAGCCGCCTGGTCAACGAGGAAGAGCTCAAGGCCAAGGCCCTGGAAGCAGTCGAACAGCACGGTATCGTGTTCATCGACGAAATCGACAAGGTTGCCAAGCGTGGCAACGTTGGCGGCGCCGACGTGTCCCGTGAAGGCGTACAGCGCGACCTGCTGCCGCTGATCGAAGGCTGCACCGTCAACACCAAGCTGGGCATGGTCAAGACCGACCACATTCTGTTCATTGCCTCGGGTGCATTCCACCTGAGCAAGCCGAGCGACCTGGTGCCCGAGCTGCAAGGCCGTCTGCCGATTCGTGTCGAGCTGAAGGCACTGACCCCGGAAGACTTCGAGCGCATCCTGCAGGAGCCGCACGCGTCGCTGACCGAGCAGTACCAGGCATTGCTGAAGACCGAAGGCCTGAACATCGAGTTCCTCGCCGACGGCATCAAGCGCCTGGCCGAGATTGCCTACCAGGTCAACGAGAAGACCGAAAACATCGGTGCCCGCCGCCTGCACACCCTGCTCGAGCGTTTGCTCGAAGAAGTGTCGTTCAGTGCGGGCGACCTGGCCAGCACCCATGACGAAGCGCCGATCCAGATCGACGCGGCGTATGTGAACAGCCACCTGGGTGAGCTGGCACAGAACGAAGACCTGTCGCGTTACATTCTGTAAGACCGGTTTCGACAGTTTCGCGGGCAAGCCCGCTCGTGCACGCGCCACCACAACCCTTGGGCCTGTGGTGATCCGTGCGGGGGCGGGCTTGCCCGCGAAGAGGCCCTTGAATCCCTCCCCCATAAGCTGGAAGCTGTGCTTCATCAGCTCCCGAGAGATTCTGCCCATGGCCCGCCTGCCTACCGCCATCAACCTGCACAAAGCCTCCAAGACCCTCAGCCTCACCTACGCGCCCGGCGAGGTCTACCACCTGCCCGCCGAATTCCTGCGCGTGCACTCTCCCTCCGCCGAGGTCCAGGGCCACGGCAACCCCATCCTGCAGTTCGGCAAGATCAACGTCGGCCTCAGTGGCTTGGAACCTGCCGGCCAATATGCACTGAAACTGACCTTCGACGACGGCCATGACAGCGGCTTGTTCACTTGGGAATACCTTGAGCAACTGTGCCTGCGCCAGGAACAACTGTGGGCGGAATACCTCGACGAGTTGCACAAGGCCGGCAAATCCCGCGACCCAGCCGAATCTGTGGTCAAGCTCATGCTCTAGCGCAAGGCCTGCGGGGTTTAGAGCGCATTTTCTAAATTCATCTGTTTGAATGACTTGCAGACAGCCCAGTGAAGGGCTGTCTTGCGCATTACACGAAAGTCGGGTAACCAATGGGTGTGGCAAGTTCCCTGCATGACTTTGCAGGTCGGCAGAACCCACGCAGCACCGCTGTTCCTTATCACTGGTCACCCGAGTAGCAGTACCGGGCTCAGGGCTGTGCACCCGCCACAGCAACCGGTACTCGTCTCAGGACAACGGAGCGTCGTAGATGAGTAACAAGAACAACGATGAGCTGCAGCGGCAGGCCTCGGAAAACACCCTGGGGCTGAACCCGGTCATCGGCATCCGCCGCAAGGACCTGTTGAGCTCGGCACGCACCGTGCTGCGCCAGGCCGTGCGCCAACCGCTGCACAGCGCCAAGCATGTGGCTCACTTTGGCCTGGAGCTGAAGAACGTGTTGCTGGGCAAATCCAGCCTGGCCCCGGACAGCGACGACCGTCGCTTCAATGACCCGGCCTGGAGCAACAACCCGCTGTACCGCCGCTACCTGCAAACCTACCTGGCCTGGCGCAAGGAGTTGCAGGACTGGGTGAGCAGCAGCGACCTGTCCCCCCAGGACATCAGCCGCGGCCAGTTCGTCATCAACCTGATGACCGAGGCCATGGCGCCGACCAATACCCTGTCCAACCCGGCTGCGGTCAAACGCTTCTTCGAAACCGGCGGCAAGAGCCTGCTCGATGGCCTGTCCAACCTGGCCAAGGACATGGTCAACAACGGCGGCATGCCCAGCCAGGTGAACATGGATGCCTTCGAAGTGGGCAAGAACCTGGGCACCAGCGAAGGCGCGGTGGTGTACCGCAACGATGTGCTGGAACTGATCCAGTACAGCCCCATCACCGAACAAGTGCATGCCCGTCCGCTGCTGGTGGTGCCGCCACAGATCAACAAGTTCTACGTGTTCGACCTCAGCCCGGAAAAGAGCCTGGCGCGCTTCTGCCTGCGCTCGCAGCAGCAGACCTTCATCATCAGCTGGCGCAACCCGACCAAGGCCCAGCGCGAATGGGGCCTGTCCACCTACATCGATGCGCTGAAAGAAGCCGTCGACGCGGTGCTGTCGATTACCGGCAGCAAGGACCTGAACATGCTCGGCGCCTGCTCCGGTGGCATCACCTGTACCGCACTGGTGGGCCACTATGCCGCCATTGGCGAGAACAAGGTCAACGCCCTGACCCTGCTGGTCAGCGTGCTGGACACCACCATGGACAACCAGGTTGCATTGTTTGTCGACGAGCAGACCTTGGAGGCCGCCAAGCGCCACTCCTATCAGGCGGGCGTGCTGGAAGGCAGCGAAATGGCCAAGGTGTTCGCCTGGATGCGCCCCAACGACCTGATCTGGAACTACTGGGTAAACAACTACCTGCTCGGCAATGAGCCCCCCGTGTTCGACATCCTTTTCTGGAACAACGACACCACGCGCCTGCCGGCCGCCTTCCACGGCGACCTGATCGAAATGTTCAAGAGCAACCCGCTGACCCGCCCCGACGCCCTGGAAGTGTGCGGCACCGCGATCGACCTGAAACAGGTCAAATGCGACATCTACAGCCTCGCCGGCACCAACGACCACATCACCCCATGGCCGTCATGCTACCGCTCGGCACATCTGTTCGGCGGCAAGATCGAATTCGTACTGTCCAACAGCGGGCATATCCAGAGCATCCTCAACCCGCCGGGCAACCCGAAGGCACGTTTCATGACCGGTGCCGATCGCCCGGGTGACCCGGTGGCCTGGCAGGAAAATGCCATCAAGCATGCAGACTCCTGGTGGTTGCACTGGCAGAGTTGGCTGGGCGAGCGTGCCGGCGCGCTGAAAAAGGCACCGACCCGCCTGGGCAACCGTACCTATGCCGCCGGCGAAGCCTCCCCAGGCACCTACGTTCACGAGCGTTGAGTTACAGCGCCGTGGCGGCCTGCACGGCGCCACGGTGTTTACTTCACCCAAGAGTCACGTGCATGCCGCAACCCTATATTTTCAGGACCGTCGAGCTGGACAACCAGTCCATCCGCACCGCTGTTCGCCCCGGCAAGCCGCACCTGACGCCGTTGCTGATCTTTAACGGCATCGGCGCCAACCTCGAGCTGGTGTTCCCGTTCATCGATGCACTTGACCCGGACCTGGAAGTCATCGCCTTCGATGTGCCCGGGGTCGGCGGCTCGTCTACGCCACGCAACCCGTACCGCTTCCCTGGGCTGGCCAAGCTGACCGCGCGGATGCTCGACTACCTCGACTACGGCCAGGTCAACGTCATCGGCGTGTCCTGGGGCGGCGCCCTGGCCCAGCAGTTTGCTCACGATTACCCCGAGCGCTGCAAGAAGCTGGTGCTGGCCGCCACCGCTGCCGGTGCGGTAATGGTGCCAGGCAAGCCCAAGGTGCTGTGGATGATGGCCAGCCCCCGGCGTTACGTGCAGCCATCGCATGTCATCCGCATTGCGCCGATGATCTATGGCGGCGGCTTCCGACGTGACCCCGACCTGGCCATGCACCATGCCGCCAAGGTACGCTCCGGCGGCAAGCTGGGCTACTACTGGCAGCTGTTCGCCGGGCTGGGCTGGACCAGCATCCACTGGCTGCACAAGATCCGGCAGCCCACCCTGGTACTGGCTGGCGACGACGACCCGTTGATCCCGCTGATCAACATGCGCCTGCTGGCCTGGCGGATTCCCAATGCCCAGCTACACATTATCGACGACGGCCATCTGTTCCTGATCACCCGTGCCGAAGCCGTCGCCCCGATCATCATGAAGTTCCTGCAGGAAGAACGTCAGCGTGCGGTCATGCATCCCCGTCCGGCCTCGGGGGGGTGAAACAGCTGCGGCCTGACAGGGGAAATGGATCAGACGAGGGAGTGTTGCCATGACAGACAAACCGGCCAAAGGATCGACAACGCTCCCCGCCACCCGCATGAACGTGCAGAACGCCATCCTCGGCCTGCGCGGCCGCGACCTGCTTTCCACGCTGCGCAACGTCGGCCGCCACGGCCTGCGCCACCCGCTGCATACCGCGCATCATCTGCTGGCGCTTGGCGGGCAGTTGGGGCGGGTAATGCTGGGGGACACGCCCTACCAGCCGAACCCGCGTGACGCACGCTTCAGTGACCCGACCTGGAGCCAGAACCCGTTCTATCGCCGCGGCCTGCAGGCCTATCTGGCCTGGCAGAAGCAGACACGCCAGTGGATCGATGAAAGCCATTTGAACGACGATGATCGAGCCCGCGCCCACTTCCTGTTCAACCTGATCAACGATGCGCTGGCGCCCAGCAACTCACTGCTCAATCCGTTGGCGGTCAAGGAGCTGTTCAACACCGGCGGCCAGAGCCTGGTGCGCGGCGTGGCCCACCTGCTCGACGACCTGCGTCACAACGATGGGCTGCCGCGTCAGGTGGACGAGCGCGCCTTCGAAGTGGGAGTTAACCTGGCCGCAACCCCTGGCGCAGTGGTATTTCGCAACGAGCTGCTGGAGCTGATCCAGTACTCGCCGATGAGCGAAAAGCAGCACGCACGCCCACTGCTGGTCGTACCGCCTCAGATCAACAAGTTCTACATCTTCGACCTCAGCGCCACCAACAGCTTCGTCCAGTACATGCTCAAAAGCGGCTTGCAGGTGTTCATGATCAGCTGGCGCAACCCCGACCCACGCCACCGTGAATGGGGCCTTTCCAGCTACGTGCAAGCCCTGGAGGAAGCGCTCAATGCCTGCCGCAGTATCAGCGGCAACCGCGACCCCAACCTGATGGGCGCCTGTGCCGGCGGCCTGACCATGGCCGCACTGCAAGGCCATCTGCAAGCCAAGAAGCAATTGCGCCGGGTGCGCAGTGCCACGTATCTGGTCAGCTTGCTGGACAGCAAGTTCGAAAGCCCGGCCAGCCTGTTCGCCGATGAGCAGACCATCGAAGCGGCCAAGCGACGCTCCTATCAGCGTGGCGTGCTGGACGGTGGCGAAGTGGCGCGGATCTTCGCCTGGATGCGGCCCAACGACCTGATCTGGAATTACTGGGTCAACAACTACCTGCTCGGCAAGACACCGCCGGCGTTCGACATCCTGTACTGGAATGCCGACAGCACGCGCCTGCCCGCCGCGCTGCATGGCGACCTGCTGGAGTTTTTCAAGCTCAACCCCTTGACCTACGCGTCCGGGCTGGAGGTGTGCGGTACGCCGATCGACCTGCAGCAGGTCAATATCGACAGCTTTACCGTGGCCGGCAGCAACGACCACATCACACCATGGGATGCGGTGTACCGCTCGGCCTTGCTGCTGGGTGGCGAGCGGCGCTTCGTGCTGGCCAACAGCGGGCATATCCAGAGCATCATCAACCCGCCAGGCAACCCCAAGGCCTACTACCTGGCCAACCCCAAGCTGAGCAGCGACCCACGCGCCTGGTTCCACGACGCCAAGCGCAGCGAAGGCAGCTGGTGGCCATTGTGGCTGGAGTGGATCACCGCCCGCTCCGGCCTGCTCAAGGCGCCGCGCACTGAACTGGGCAACGCCACTTATCCACCGCTGGGCCCCGCGCCAGGCACCTACGTGCTGACCCGATGAGCTGCTGACTGGATGAAAACCCGCGACCGTATCCTTGAATGCGCCCTGCAACTGTTCAACCAGCAGGGCGAACCCAACGTATCCACCCTGGAAATTGCCAACGAACTCGGCATCAGCCCAGGCAACCTGTACTACCACTTCCATGGCAAGGAGCCCTTGGTACTGGGCTTGTTCGAGCGTTTTGAGGAAGCGTTGATGCCGTTGCTGGACCCGCCGCTGGAGGTGCGGCTGGACGCAGAGGATTACTGGCTGTTTCTGCACTTGATCGTCGAGCGCATGGCTCAGTACCGCTTCCTGTTCCAGGACCTGTCCAACCTGACCGGTCGCCTGCCCAAGCTCGCCCGAGGCATGCGCAGCCTGATCAATGCAATCAAACGCACGCTGGCGGCGCTGTTGGCCAGCCTCAAGAGCCAGGGGCTGGTAGAGAGTGATACCCAGGCGCTGGGGCAACTGGTCGAGCAGATCACACTGACGCTGATGTTCTCGCTGGATTACCAGCGTGTGCTGGGGCGCGAGGGGGATGTGGGGATCGTGGTGTATCAGGTGATGATGCTGGTGGCGCCGCATCTGCAGGCCCAGGCCCGGGCGGCGGCGGAGCAGCTGGCAGTGAAGTACCTGGAGGGGTAGGCCGAGCAGATCCGTGGTGGGGCCTTCGCGGGCATGCCCGCTCCCACAGGGTCTGCGCTGATGTTCGGATCTGCGCTGTACCTGTGGGAGCGGGCGAGCCCGCGAAGAAAGCGACGCGGTATCAGATCAGGGTACCGGTGCCGGTCGCTGCCGATGGCGTGCTGCCGGCCGAGGTGGCGGCAGGTGCCGGTGCTGTGGTCGCAGCAGGCGCAGCGCTGGCCGCTGGGGCCGCCGGCTTGTCGGCTGCTGGTTTGGCCGCCGCCTTCTTCACCGCAGGTTTCTTGGCCGCTGCCGGCTTCGCCGCAGGCTTGGCTGCCGCGGGCTTGGCGGCAGGTTTTTCCGCTGCGGTTTTGGCTGCGGGTTTGGCCGCTGCGGTTTTGCCAGCAGGTTTGGCCGCCGCCGTTTTCGCCGCAGGCTTGGCTGCTGCCTTGGCCAGTGGCTTGGCCGCAGCCTTGCTTGCAGCCGGCTTGGTTGCTGCAGCGCGCGACGAAATCGGCGTAACCGAAGCACCGGTCAGCTTCTCGATCTGCTTGGTCAGGCTGTCCACCTGCTGGTGCAGTGCCTTGATCTCGTTGCGGCTCGGCACGCCAAGGCGCGAGATGGCGCTGTTAAGGCGCTTGTCGAAGGCTTCTTCAAGTTCGCTCCACTTGCCCAGCGCACGGTCCTTCACGCCTGACACCCGCGAAGTGGTCGAAGACTTGGCAGTCTCGGCAACATCTTCAGCCGTCTTTTTCGCCTGCTTCTCGGCCTTCTCGCCATCCTTCACCAGCGAGTCGAACAGCTTCGGGCCGTCCTGGTCGATCTTCGAATAGATACCCAGCCCCGCCAGCCAGATCTTGCGGGAGTATTTCTCGATCCCGCCGACCCAGGAGCTGCCTTCTTTTTCGGTGTTCTTCTTGCCAGCCATCCTGCTCTCCTTATGGTTTGTGCGCGACGCGCTCAAGCAGCTCATGCAACTGTTCAAGCTTGATCGACAACGCCTCAACGTCATGTTTAGACGGAATACCCAGGCGATTCAAGGCGCGACCGACCCGTGCGTCGAAAGCTTTTTCGATCTTGTCGAGTTGAATTTCTACCTTGCCGCGTACGCGGCTCACTTCTTCACCGACTTCGTCAAGCTGGTGGTTGGCGGCATCGAGCTCTTTGTCGATGCGCTTCTTGCCGCGCGTCTCGACACTTTCACCCGCCCTGACCAGCTCTTTGAAGTAGTCAGAGCCTTCCTGACCGACGCGGGCGTAGGCGCCGATACCGGCCAGCCAGATCTTGCGCGCATAGCCGCGCACCTCGCCAAGCGTGCCCAGGGCTTCGTCTTTTTTCTTCACAATCACTTTGGCCATGCTGTGTACCTCATGCTCATGAGTGGTGGAAAACCGCCCATGGAGGCTGGGCTTGAGCATTAAGGTAGGGAAGAAAATTAGAAACCTCACCCTAAGGTCGTCGTTGTCGCATCTATATACCGCAAGCCCCGTTGACCATAGCGCTAGCGTCGCAGGCTTCACCTCACGGACATCGACGCCATGACTGCTGTAGCAAACCCACCCAGGCTGACGTTCAAGCAAAGCGTGGCAGCCTGTTTCTCCAAACGACCCAGCCTGCGGGACGTTTTATCAAAAGAAGCATTCCAGACTTTCAGCGACCGGTATCCATGGTTGCACCGCAACCACCCTCACATCACATCGCTCGATCCTTTCGTCATCTTGCATGCACCGGCCAGTACAGGTGATCTCCCACGTCAGAGCGGGCTGCCGGACGAGCTTCTCAGGCATTTTCTGGCCAAGGAACGTGTGCAACTAAGCGCCGCAGACAAGCTGAGCATCAGCCCACCCCATGTGTTTCAAATTCAGGAGCAAGGCTCGGACAACCTCCGCCAACCCGAAATCATCCCGGACCTGACGAAGCTCAACGATGACTTCGATACAGTGCTTGGTGCGTTGATACCCGCCTTCCAGCAAGCCCAGATCGGCTTCTGGAACGGGCTCGACGAAGACAGCCAAGTCTCGCGCATGCTCTGGCTGGAACACACCATCAAGGCCGCCTTGCTCGAGAACCTCCCTGGCCAAGGCCTGGCAGATGATGAAAAAGCTGCAATGTACGCCCTGCTCGACGGGGTGTTCGACAGCCTGGCTGTCGAGGCGATACAAGTCACGCTCGGAACGGATGGCGAGGCACGCACCGTCACCCTACCGGATCTGTTGCTCATCACCACAAGTGGCACCCGCAACCTGGTTCTGCAATGCAAACCCTGCGGTTCGGTTCACCGCCATGTCGACCTGCCCAGCTTTGCCACCGCGCTGCAACGGCAGCTAGCGCAACGCTATCGCTTCGAAGCGTTGTCCTGGGCGCACACACCGGTGATCGGACGCCCTTTCGCCTTCCAGGCCAGGCAGCTGCTGAACGATATCCTTGACGACATCGGACGCCTGCGTCTTGGTGGCCTGGCAACCGTCGACGAACTGGAGCGACAACTGCGCCAGGTGAGCGACCCGTCAGCTTACTTCTTCGACCTGCCTTCGCAGGAACAAACTGCACCCGCTGTCAGCCCACCGCGATGGCTGCTCAATGCCAGCGCTGATGACCGCTACGCCTATCACACTGCACTGCTCGATCTGGCGGCGAACCAAGGTCGGTCGAAGGGTCGCACATCGCTGGGCGATGTTGAAGATATCCGTGATTACGCCGCTCGCCGCTTGCGTGAGACCCTGCAGACCAGCTACCCAGACAAGGCGGTACACGACCCGAACAAGGTGCGCATCCGCATTTCCCAGGCCATCATCGGCGCCGCTACACAAGGGCAGTCACTGTTCTTGTACTCGGTTTCCCTGACCGACCTGGCGATTTCACGCCTGCGGCTGGAGGCTGGCGAGGTGATGAGCGGGATGAACTTCGAGGACGGCTCGCCTGTGACCGACTGGCTGAGCATCGACCAGATCAGGGGCCTGATTCATCAGGTCGACATCGGCGGCCACTACCCCTCCTACCTGAAGGACCAAGTCAACACCCAGCCGCGCAGAGCCGAGCGAATCCGCCAGCATGCCAGGGAATGGCGTTACGCCCTTCGGTTCAGCACGCTGAAGGCCAAGATCGAGCGACAGCTTGGCGAAGCGGCAAGCCAGGCAATGCTCAGGTTCTGCCAGGGCATGGACAATGGCGTGGACCTTCTGCGCATCGCCCCCCTGGCGTTCCTTTGCGCGCCTGGCGCTTCGGCAAGCGATGTGGCGCACGGGATGTTCATCATCGAAATACCGGCAAGCGGCAGCTGGGTCTTGTACCGCCCCTTCTATGCCGACAGAGCGTTGCAGGAATTTCCGAACCTCGAATTGCTGATGGACGCAATCCGCAGCAGGGGCGAACTGCAAGAGAGCGTACTGGCCTGGCTCGAGGATGACGCGCGTCCGACTTACCAGAACGACGGGTTCAAGCACCCGCACCTGCACCCGAACATGACCAAGCTGACGCACCTGCTCAATGTGCCGGTCGAGCTGCTGGACAGTCTTTTGCAACGCCTAAGACGCCCGGTTCAGGCCTCGTTCCAAGCCTGGACGGATGATCTGGACACCCACCTGTTCAACGCCCGCATCGACACCATGTTATTGGCCTCAGCCAGCAACAGCGTCTCCAATGCCCAGGAAGTGCGGGCTTTGGTGAAGGAGGCTACCTGGGCGATCTTCAATACCGTCACCCAACTTTGGCATGGCCCGATGACCACGCTGGTGTGGCTGGTGGTGGCGCTGTCGGCAGCCAAGGAAGACGTGGAGGCGCTGATCAAGCGCAGCGGTGACAACAAGATCGTCGCAGCCATAGACCTGATCACCAACCTGGCCTTGCTCCTTGCCCACCGCCCTGCAACGCCACCCACCAACAGCGAAGAGGCCGCTACGCTCCGTTTTTCAGGCCCTGCGCCGAAGGAGGATTCCCCGCCGCCAGCGGTCGAGCAGCCACAGGAGAAACCCTGGCAGGCCCCCGTCGAGCCGCCGCAGCCCAGGATCATGCGGGTAAATGCCTGGCGTGAGGAGCAGAGCCTGAGCAAGCTGTCGCCCCAGGTGCGTCAGTCAATGGCCCAATTGCAGGCTTCGCAGCCGCTGGAAGGGCACGTGCCACTGGCTAAGGGCCGTCTGCGGGGGCTGTACAGCATCGCCGGCCGGTACTACGTCAAGCTCGGCGATGACGCCTATGAGGTCATCGAGACCTGGAACGGCATGCAGATCATCGGGCCCGAGCCGAGCAGCAGCGAATGGGTGTCGCAATGGAATGGCGACCCGGACGGTTATCACATCGTGGGTCGTGAACGGCAAAAAGGGCCATGGCTTACGCGCTGGCATGAACAATGGACTTTGAACGTGAGCCTCTTTGGCGGCATGCCAAAGGACAGGCACACCATCAACGCTGAAAACCGCCAACGGTTCGACACGTTGAGTGCAACCGCCACGGCGAATCAACAAATGCTTAATCAGATGGCGCCACTGATGGAACGCAGCCAAGTGCAACTGCAGGCTTATGACGACCTCGCTCTGGAGTACAGCATGGCTATCGACGCACTGCCTGCACATGAGCGCGCTTCACCGCCGCCAGCATTGCAGGTTCAGAGGCAAGGACTCAAAGCCCAACGCCTGCGCCATTTGCCGGAAATCCGGGCATCCGCGCTCTACCTGGAACGGCAGAGCACGCTGCTGCATGGAAACATCGGAGTATTCAAGGAGATGGCCGAACCCAGGTTCAGCAAATTCGACACCCGAGCCCCGAACCGACGCCGATACGGCAATTGGTACGGTGCAGCCATCGAAAACGACATGCTGCTGTGCCGCCGCTTGCTGGAGCAGGTCGACCACCAGGCGCTGAGCGCACAGTCCATCGGGCTGCCCCGCGTTCCAGAGACTGCCGAGCAGATACAGCAATACCTCGATTATCGCGAACGGGTCCGCGATTCCAGCCAGGCCAGCCGCCGCCTGCTTGTCGTCAGTCAGCGGCTGGATCGGATCCTGGCGGAAACACTGCAGGACCCCAAGATCGATTTTCCCAATAAAGCCACGAAACTAGCCAAGACCATTGAACGCAGGACGTATTCGACACTGGTCATTCGGGCCCAGCTGCTCAGTGACCTGGCCTACCTCGCCGTGGACAAGACCCGCCTCACTGCGGACACGGCCGAGGATTTGCTTGCGATGCGCGCGCCGCTCAGCGGCATCGAATTCAGCCGCACAATATGGAGCCACGACGGGCTGGCAGCCACCGAAGAGACGGCCCAGGTCAAAGCCGAACTGCTTGAGGATATCCTTCAGAAATACCGTACCGTGCTGGATCGCGCCCAATACATGAGGACACTGGACTCGCCTGCGCTGGTCGCTGACGTGCTGGACGAATACATACGCGAACTGTCCAGCATTACCCAGATCACGGAGCAGCAACTGAGCGCGACCCTGACCAACCTCGACAGCGGCATCAGTCCCCCCTCGCCAACGCCCTACCATCGCCCCGCAACGATCAGGCGCCGGGTCATCCGTGTTGACCGAGGTCGACCGCTGCTGGTGGAAATCGACCAAATGGGCAATCGGGCCATCCAGCGCAGTGCATTCAACCAGGAGCCTGCGGGCAGTTTCGCGCAACGCGACGGGGTGTGGCATGCCGTGCCTGAGCAAGCGCGGCCGGCCCAGCACGACCGGGCACAGCTGCGCCAGCGCGCAAGCCGCCTGCTGGCAGAGGTGGATGGGAAAATCGCCTTCGCCGCGCACTATGCCGATGAGCCCAACAGCCTGGCCGACTTTCTGGAATGGCCTGCAGGTGACATGCGCGAAGTGCAGCAGCAACTGACCGAGCTGAACAATCCACTGGATTCCAGCTTGGTCGACCTCCTTCGGGCAGCGGTAGAGCGCGTCCATCACGAAAGGCTTCGGCTGCTCACCGACGCGTATCTGAACACCCGCCATCCCGACGGCAAGGCCCTTCGCTTCCTGGCTGAGCAGAAGCGAATTCGGATCAGGCAGACCGTGATTCGCCGGCAGCTACGTCACGCCAATGATTACCTCGACGTCTACGAGATTCGCGATGTGCAAGCGCCACAGCGGGTATTGTGGGAGGCGCATTTTCACTACCCCAGCCTCGAAGCGAGGGGGCATGACTTCGTCAAGGGCCACCTCAAATTCTGGGATGCAGGCGTAAGGGGCCGAAAGGCCATGCTCGAGCAGGCCGCAGACGCACGCGAGCGCATCGCGATCTACCGCGGCGATCTGCGCCTGGAGCAGGTGATTGGCATCATTCCCTTTCCGGCGGACGCGCCGCAGTAATCTGAGAGCGGCTCTGGCTCAGGCCAGGGCCTTGTCCAGCGCCCGCTCGATCTCACCCTTGATGGTGCCGCTCATCATCGACAGCATCATGCCCAGCTTCAATTCGACACGGATGCTGTCGTCGCCAATGTGCACACTGCCATTGGCGCCACTGCGCGCAACGTCCACGCGGTCACCGTTCCAGGTGGCCTTGAGGTCGTACTCACGGCTGAGCTTGTCGACCAGCGCTTCGGCCTTGGCGCGGGCGGCATCACGGCCGAGGGAGTGTTTGCGTTCGACGCTGATCTGGGTCATGCGGGCGTTCCTGAAGATGTAGACATAATGAGCATTATGCCCGCCCCTGCCGACTGGCACACCCCGCCAAGACAAATCCGCCCGTTCGCCCTAGAATGGCGGTAATTTTTTCCGGTGAAGCGATATGAACGACCAGCGCAAAGGCGACCACGCCGAACCCACCACCCATTTCGGCTACCAGGACGTGCCTGAAAGCCAGAAAGCGAAGAAAGTCGCCGAAGTGTTCCACTCGGTAGCAGCCAAGTACGACCTGATGAACGACGTGCTTTCCGGCGGCATGCACCGCCTGTGGAAGCGCTTTACCATCGAGCTGTCGGGCGTGCGCAGCGGCAACCGCGTGCTGGACATCGCCGGCGGTACCGGTGACCTGGCGGCCAAGTTCTCGCGTCTTGTCGGGCCGACCGGGCAAGTGGTGCTGGCCGACATCAACGATTCGATGCTCAAGGTTGGCCGTGACCGGCTGCTTGACCGTGGCGTGGCCGGCAACATCGAGTTCGTCCAGGCCGACGCTGAAAAGCTGCCGTTCCCGGACAACCACTTCGACTGCGTGACCATCGCTTTCGGCCTGCGCAACGTCACCCACAAGGACGCCGCCATCCGTTCGATGCTGCGCGTGCTCAAGCCCGGTGGCCGCTTGTTGATCCTGGAGTTCTCCAAGCCGACCAACAAGCTGATGTCCAAGGCCTACGACGCCTACTCGTTCGCCTTCATGCCGCTGGCTGGCAAGCTGATCACCAATGACGCCGAGAGCTACCGTTACCTCGCCGAGTCGATCCGCATGCACCCGGACCAGGAAACCCTGAAGAGCATGATGGTCGAGGCCGGCTTCGACCGCGTCACCTACCACAACATGACCAGCGGCATCGTTGCCGTGCACCGGGGGATCAAGCCCTGATGTTGCTGGCCGGGCTGCTCGCCAGCGTCGAACATGGCCTGAACCGCGTCCTGCGCCTGGACAGCACGGCCCTGCCGCGGCTGGCCGCGCTGGAAGGCAAGGTCATCGAGATCGACTGCCGCCAACCGGCCCTGCAGGTGTTCATCCTGCCCGATGAGGAGGGCCTGATGCTCGCCGCCCATTGGCAGGGTGAGGTCGACTGCAGCCTGCGCGCCCCCGCCGGTAGCCTGGCGCAACTGGCCCTGGCCAAGGACAAGACCGCCGTGCTGCACAGCCCGCAGGTCGAACTGCACGGCGACAGCGCCGTACTGCTCGACCTGTTCGGTGTGCTGCAGGACCTGGAGCTGGACTGGGAGCACGAGCTGCAACGCTGGCTTGGCCCGGTCGCCACGGCAATGCTGGCCGGCCATATCCGCCTGCGCGCTCGCTGGACTCGCCAAGGCCTGGCACGTTTCAGCCAGAACCTGTCCGAATACCTGGCCGAAGAATCCCGTACCCTGGTCGGCAAGCGCGAGGCCGAAGCCGCCTTCAGCGAGCTCGATGCCTTGAAGCTTGATACAGAACGCCTCGAAGCGCGCCTCAGGCGCCTGTCCCGATCCCTTGATACCAGCGATAACGCATGAAGCTGCTCGCCGTCCGACGTCTTTTTTGCATCCAGCGTGTGGTGATCCGCTACCGCCTCGATGACCTGCTGTTCGACCAACCCTTGCTGCCCTGGTGGCTGGCCAGCCTGCGCCTGTTGATGCCGTGGCGCTGGCTGCCACGCAAGCCCACCGAACTCAGCCGTGGCGCGCGCCTGCGCCTGGCACTGCAGGACCTGGGGCCGATCTTCATCAAGTTCGGCCAACTGCTGTCCACCCGCCGCGATCTCCTGCCCCCCGACATCGCCGACGAGTTGATGCTGTTGCAGGACCGTGTGCCACCGTTCGACCCGAAAAAAGCCGTGGCCTTGATCGAGGAACAGCTCGGTGCGAAGGTCGGCGAGGTGTTCAGCCGCTTCGACGTCGAGCCACTGGCCTCGGCCTCGGTGGCCCAGGTGCACGCTGCGCGCCTTAAAACTGGCGAAGAGGTGGTGGTCAAGGTGGTGCGCCCGGGCCTGAAGCCGGTCATCGCCCAGGACCTGGCCTGGCTGTTCCTGATCGCCAAGGCCGCCGAACGCGCCTCGGCGGATGCCCGTCGCCTGCACCCGGTGGAAATCGTCGGCGACTACGAAAAAACCATCTACGACGAGCTCGACCTGCTGCGCGAGGCTGCCAACGCCAGCCAGCTGCGGCGCAACTTCGAAGACTCCGAGCTGATGTACGTGCCCCAGGTGTACTGGGACCTGTGCCGCCCCAAGGTGCTGGTGATGGAGCGCATCTACGGCGTACCGGTGACCGACATGGCCACCCTGGCCGACCAGCGCACCGACATGAAGCTGCTGGCCGAGCGCGGCGTGGAAGTGTTCTTCACCCAGGTATTCCGCGACAGCTTCTTCCATGCCGACATGCACCCCGGCAACATCTTCGTCAGCACGGTCAAACCGTGGAGCCCGCAGTACATTGCCATCGACTGCGGCATCGTCGGCAGCCTCACCGCCGAGGACCAGGACTACCTGGCGCGCAACCTGTTTGCGTTCTTCAAGCGTGACTACCGCCGCGTCGCCCAGTTGCACATCGACTCGGGCTGGGTGCCGGCAAACACCAAGGTCAACGAGTTCGAAGCAGCGATTCGCACCGTGTGCGAGCCGATCTTCGAGAAACCGTTAAAAGATATTTCCTTCGGGCAGGTACTGATGCGCCTGTTCCAGACTGCACGGCGCTTCAACATGGAAGTGCAGCCACAGCTGGTATTGCTGCAGAAAACCCTGCTCAACATCGAAGGCCTGGGCCGTCAGCTGTACCCCGACCTGGACCTGTGGAGCACCGCCAAGCCGTACCTCGAACGCTGGATGCGCGACCGCTATAGCCCCAAGGCCGTATTCGGCAACCTGCACAGCCAGGTAGAGCAACTGCCGCACCTGGCCGGCATGACCCGCGACCTGCTCGAACGCCTGTCGCAGCCTCACCTGCACGATCCACAATTGCCGGAACGGCGCCGCCAGGGCGACCGTTGGGCGCTGCGCCTGCTGGGTGCCGGCCTGCTTGGCGGTGGCGCAGTCTTGGCCGCAGGCGCTGCCGAAACCGCCAGCCTGGCCGCCCCGGCCGCCTGGCCCGCCTGGCTGATGCTGGCTGCGGGCCTTTACCTGATCGTGCGCCAATAGCCAGCCGCGCCTGTGGCTGGCACACTAGCGCAAAGGGCCCGGCACAGGAGCGGGCCCGCTTTGGAGTCGACGATGAAAGACTGGCTGGACGAGATCAAGTGGAACAGCGATGGCCTGGTACCGGCGATCGCCCAGGACCACAAGACCGGACGCGTGCTGATGATGGCCTGGATGAACCGTGAATCGCTGGCCCTGACCGCCGCCGAGCAGCGTGCCATCTACTGGTCGCGTTCGCGTGGCAAGCTGTGGCGTAAAGGCGAGGAGTCCGGGCATGTGCAAAAACTGCATGAGTTGCGCCTGGACTGTGACGCCGACGTGATCATCCTGATGGTCGAGCAACTGGGCCATATCGCCTGCCATACCGGTCGTGAAAGCTGCTTCTACCGCGTCTTTGAAGACGGCCAGTGGAAAATCGTCGACCCGGTTCTGAAGGACCCGGATGCTATCTACAGCGCAGGACACTGACATGAGCGACACCCTCAACCGCCTGGCCGAAGTGCTTGAAGAACGCAAGCAAGCGGCGCCTGACAGCTCTTACGTGGCCAGCCTGTACCACAAGGGCCTGAACAAGATCCTTGAAAAACTCGGCGAAGAGTCGGTCGAAACGATCATTGCGGCCAAGGATGCCCAGATCAGCAAGGATTACAGCGATGTCATCTACGAAACCGCCGACCTGTGGTTTCATAGCCTGGTGATGCTCAGCGCGCTGGGCCAGCATCCGCAAGCCGTGCTGGATGAACTGGAACGCCGCTTCGGGCTTTCCGGGCATGATGAAAAGGCCGCACGCCAGCCATCTGCCTGATGTTTTATCGGGGACGCCCGCTCCCACAGGCGCCGGGTTGCCGCATCGATATGCTGTACACACAATTTTCAGGAGTACGAAATGGGTATCTTTGACTGGAAACACTGGATCGTCCTGCTGGTCGTCGTGGTCCTGGTGTTCGGCACCAAGAAGCTGAAGAACTTCGGCAGCGACCTGGGCGAGTCGATCAAGGGCTTCCGCAAGGCCATGAACGAAGAAGAGACCAAGCCGGCCGAGCAGACTCCGCCGCCTGCGCAGCCTGTGCCACCGGTGCAAAACACCGCGCAGCCGCAGCAAGGCCACACCATCGAAGGCCAGGCCCACCCGGTCCAAGAGCCGCAGCGGAAAGACTGACCCATGTTCGGCATGAGTTTCAGCGAGCTGCTGCTCGTCGGCCTGGTCGCCCTGCTGGTGCTCGGCCCCGAGCGCCTGCCGGGTGCCGCGCGCACGGCAGGGCTGTGGATCGGCCGGCTCAAGCGCAGCTTCAACAGCATCAAGATGGAAGTGGAGCGCGAAATAGGCGCCGACGACATCCGCCGCCAACTGCATAACGAGCACATCCTGCAGATGGAAGAGGAAGCCAAGCGTATCCTCAACCCAATGACGCCACCCGCACAGCCGCCGGTCACCACGGCCAGCGTGCAGCCACCTGCCGGGCTCGAAGCCAAGCCGGTCGAAGCACCCGCTGCCCCGGCCGCACCGTCTGAACCGCCTCAACCGCCTCAACCGCCGCGAGCCCCATGAGCGAGAATCCGGAACACGACCAGCCAATGCCGCTGGTTTCGCACCTGACCGAACTGCGCACCCGCCTGCTGCGCTGCGTTGCCGTCATTTTCCTGATCTTTGCCGGGCTGTTCTCCTTCGCCCAGCAGATCTACACACTGGTTTCCGCGCCACTGCGCGAGCACTTGCCGGCCAATGCAACGATGATCGCCACCGATGTGGCCTCGCCGTTCCTCACGCCGTTCAAGCTGACCATGATAGTGGCGCTGTTCCTGGCCATCCCGTTCATCCTCCAGCAGATCTGGGGCTTTATCGCCCCCGGGCTGTACCGTCACGAGAAGCGCATTGCCATTCCGCTGCTCGTATCGAGCATCCTGCTGTTCTACGCCGGCATGGCCTTTGCCTATTTCCTTGTGTTCCCGCTGATGTTCAAGTTCTTCGCCGCTGCCACCCCGGCAGGCGTAGCGATGATGACCGACATCGCAAGCTACCTCGACTTCGTGATGACGCTGTTCTTCGCCTTTGGCGTGGCCTTCGAAATCCCGGTGGCGGTGGTGCTGCTGGTGTGGATCGGCGTGGTCGACGTGAAGTATCTGAAGAAAGTCCGCCCGTATGTGATCATCGGCTGCTTCGTGGTCGGCATGGTCCTCACCCCACCGGACATCTTCTCCCAGACCCTGCTGGCCGTGCCCATGTGGCTGCTGTTCGAGATCGGCGTGCTGTGCGGCAGCCTGATCCGCAAGCGCAGCGCCCACGACGAAACCGCCGACGACCATAACGACCAGCCACCAGCGACCCAACCGTGAACCTGTTGCTTCTTGAAGAGGCCGACTTCGTCTCGGCCAACCGCGTCGTTCTTGCTGATCGGCGCTTCACCCATATGCAGGAAATCCACCGCGTGGCAGTGGGCGACAACCTGCGCGTGGGCCGTATCAACGGCCTGATGGGCAAGGCCACGGTGCTGCGCCTGGAAAAGCACGAAGCCGAACTTGAAGTGGCCTTCGACCAGCAGCCACCGGCGAAGCTGCCGCTGACCCTGGTGCTGGCGGTGCCTCGGCCCAAAATGCTGCGACGGCTGTTCCAGACCGTGGCCACGCTGGGCGTGCCGCGGCTGATCCTGCTGAACAGCTACAAGGTCGAGAAAAGCTTCTGGCAAACGCCCTTTCTTCAGCCCGACACCATTCGCGAGAACCTGATCCTGGGCCTGGAACAGGCGCGTGACACCGTGCTGCCCGAGGTGATCATCGAAAAGCGCTTCAAGCCTTTTGTCGAAGACCGCCTGCCCACCATCGCTGCCGGCACCCTAGGCCTGGTCGGCCACCCCGGCCCTTACCCAGCCTGTCCGCGCGCCGTAGAACAAGCCGTTACCCTGGCCATCGGCCCTGAGGGTGGCTGGATCCCCTACGAGGTCGACCTGCTGGGCAAGGCAGGCCTGGCGCCGGTACAGCTGGGTGATCGCATCTTGCGGGTGGAGACCGCCGTCACCGCGCTGCTTTCGCGTATTTTCTGACACAAACACCCCTTCTTCGCCCATCAAGTTTCCCCCTCCCGGGCCGATGGCCTTGGCAACAATACAATTATTTGTGCTGCCAAGCCGCCGGGGAGTCGAACATGTATCAATGGTTAGCCCAATCGCTGGGCAATGTGAGCGTCAACCGCAAACTGGGGCTGGGTTTCGGCCTGGTGCTGCTGTTGACCTTGGCGATTACCCTGACCGGCTGGCACGGCATGGACAGCATCATCGACCGTGGCGACAAACTGGGAAACATCTCGGTCATCCAGCAATACACCCAGGAATTGCGCATCGCCCGCCAGCAGTACGATCGCCGCCGCGACGACGCTTCGCTGGCAGAACTGGAAAAAGCCCTGAGCAACCTCGACCGCCAGGTGCAGCTGATGCTTGGCCAGATCGAACAACCCGCCGATCGCCAACGCCTCGAACAGCAACGCGAGGCAGTGCGCATCTACCAGCAGGCATTCAACGAGCTGAAGCAGGCCGACCAACGCCGCGAAGCCAGCCGTGATGTACTGGGTAGCAGCGCCGATAAGGCCGTGGATCTGATAGGCCGCGTACAGCGTAGCCTGCTGCAAGGCGCTGACATCAATCAGTACCAGCACGCGGTGGACGTCAGCGCCCTGCTGCAACAAGCGCGTTTCCAGGTGCGTGGCTACACCTACAGCGGCAATGCCGATTACCAGCAAACGGCACTGAAGGCCATCGACCAGGCCTTGGCCGAACTGCGCGCCCTGCCGGCCAAAGTGCCAGCCGAACATGCTGCCAGCCTGGATGATGCCGCCACAGCCATGGGCGGCTACCGCGATGCGGTGACCCAGTTCGGCAATGCCCAGCTCGCCAGCGAGCAAGCGCTGCAACGCATGGTTGAACAAGGCACGGTACTGCTGCAGACCAGCCAGATGATGACCGCTTCGCAAACCGAGGTGCGCGATGCCGCTGCCGCGCAGGCCAAAACACTGCTCACGGTTGCCACCGTGCTGGCACTGGCCCTTGGCCTGCTGGCCGCCTGGGCCATTACCCGGCAAATCATCATCCCGCTGCGCCAAACACTGCGCGCCGCAGAGCGTGTGGCCAGCGGAGACCTGACCCAGAGCCTGCAGGTGCAACGCCGCGACGAACTGGGCCAATTGCAGGCCAGCATGCATCGCATGACCCAAGGTTTGCGTGAACTGATCGGCGGCATTGGCGACGGCGTCACGCAGATCGCCAGCGCTGCCGAGGAGCTGTCGGCGGTGACAGAACAGACCAGCGCCGGGGTCAACAACCAGAAGGTCGAAACCGACCAGGTGGCGACTGCGATGAACCAGATGACTGCCACCGTGCACGAAGTGGCACGCAATGCCGAACAGGCTTCGGAAGCCGCCTTGATGGCCGACCAGCAGGCCCGCGAGGGTGATCGCGTGGTGGGCGAGGCGGTGGCACAGATCGAGCGCCTGGCCAGCGAAGTGGTCAACTCCAGCGAAGCGATGAACCTGCTCAAGACCGAGAGCGACAAGATCGGCAGCGTACTCGACGTAATCAAATCGGTGGCCCAGCAAACCAACCTGCTGGCCCTCAACGCGGCAATCGAAGCCGCCCGCGCCGGTGAGGCCGGGCGTGGCTTTGCCGTGGTTGCCGACGAAGTGCGCAGCTTGGCCCAGCGCACACAGCAGTCGACCGAAGAGATCGAAGAGTTGATTGCCGGCCTGCAAAGCGGCACCCAACGGGTGGCCAGCGTGATGGACAACAGCCGCCAACTGACCGACAGCAGCGTCGAGCTGACCCGCCGCGCCGGCAGCTCGCTGGAAACCATCACCCGCACGGTGTCGTCGATCCAGGCGATGAACCAGCAGATTGCCACGGCGGCCGAGGAGCAGACGGCGGTGGCCGAAGAAATCAACCGCAGCGTGATGAATGTGCGTGATATTTCCGACCAGACCTCGGCAGCCAGTGAGGAGACGGCCAGCTCCAGCGTGGAACTGGCGCGGTTGGGTACCCATTTGCAAGGGTTGGTTGGGCGGTTCAGGCTGTGATCTGAACTAGCGGTCGCCCGGTCGGGCCTCTTCGCGGGTAAACCCGCTAATGGGCCAAGCCGGCTGGCCAATCTCCACCCGCCGTTCACCGTTGCCGCCGCCACCGTATTCGCGGGTAAACCCGCTCCTACACACAAATGCACAGGCCTTCGTAGGAGCGGGTTCACCCGCGAATGGGCCGGCCTTGCTGGCCAATCTCCACCCGCCGTTCACCGTTGCCGCCGCCACCGTATTCGCGGGTAAACCCGCTCCTACACACATGCACAGGCCGTCGTAGGAGCGGGTTTACCCGCGAAGAGGACGGGCCTGCTGGCCAATCTCCCCCCGCCGTTCACCATTGCCGCCGCGAAGAGACCGGCACAGGACGAAATATATCCTACTGTTCGCGGCGAATTTTCCTACTTGATTATCAGGTCAAGTCCTACAGCTCCGCTGCCGATGGGCAGAGATGTGATGCCAGCCATGCGCCTGCATCCTTTCTCTCACTCGCTCGGAGATTCCCCATGCTTGGCTCCCTCAACCGCAAGCTCGGCAACATCAGTGTCGCCGCCAAGCTGGCCCTCGGCTTTGCCGTGGTCCTGCTGCTCACCCTGGCCACCACCATCAGCGGCTGGCGTGCCCTGGATGGTGCCATCGTGCGCTCACAGCAACTCAGCGAAATAGGCCTGATCAATGACCTGACAAAAGACCTGCGCGCGGAACGCATCACCTACCGCGTGCTCAACGACGATGCCAGCAGAGCGCGCATCAGCAATATCCTCGACCAGCTCAACAGCATGCTGACCACCCTGCAGCAACGCAGCAACGTCGATGAGTCACGGCAGTTGCTGACAGAAAAAATGGCATTGTTGCAGAGCCTGCGCGACAACTTCAGCGAACTGCAGCGCAGCGTCGCCAGCCGTGTAGCCCTGCGCGAAGCCCTGCAGTCGCAGGAGCATGCACTCAGCGAGGCGATTGACCAACTGCAGACCCAGGCCTTGCTGAAAATGCCTGACGACAGTCAGCAAAGTGGTGTGCTGGGCCTGATGGACACCCTCAGCCGGCATGTCGAAGGTGCCAACCAGCAAAGCCTGGTTCCAGCCTACACCTTCGTCCCGGTCGAGGATTTTGCCAAAGTCGGTGATAACGCCCTCGACGCCGCCGACAGTAGCCTTGCGCAACTGCTTGAAGGCCTTGCGCCGTTGGGCTTGCCACGCGCCATCAGTGAGCAACCGGGTGTCGAGCTGAGCAAGTACCGCACCAGCCTGGATCAGTATCGCCGCGCCGCCGTACGTGTCGAGCAGTTGCAGAACAACATGGAAAACATGGGCAATGAGCTGCGAACAGTGAGCCTCGAACTGGGCAAACGCAAGGTCGAACAACGCGACAGTGAGGCCCTGGCCGCCCGGTCGCTGCTGACCAGTGTGGCGCTACTGGCAATGGTGGTAGGGGCTCTGGCGGCTTGGCTGATCACCTTGCAGATCACCCAGCCGTTGCGCCAGACGCTGGCTGTGGCCGCCCGCATAGCCAAAGGGGACCTGAGCCAGGTCGACACCGTGCAACGTCGCGACGAAATGGGCCAGCTGCAAACCAGCATGCGCGAGATGACCTTGAGCCTGCGCGAGCTGATCGGCGGCATTGATCAGGGTGTCGGCCAGCTGTCACAGGCCGCCACGCAGTTGGCGGCCAGTAGCGAAGACACCAAGCTGCGCATCAATCAGCAGCGCGAGGAAACCGACCAGGTGGCGACTGCCATGAACCAGATGAGCGCCACCGTACAGGAAGTGGCACAGAACGCCGAGCAAGCCTCCCTGGCCGCGACCAACGCTGACCAGCAGGCGCAGGTGGGTGACCAGGTAGTCTCCGAAGCCATCGGCCGTATCGAACAACTGGCCGGGCAGATGGACCATTGCCTGGCGGCCATGCAGCACCTGGCAGGCGAGAGCCAACGGATTGGCAGCATCCTCGATGTGATCAAGTCGGTGTCCGAACAGACCAACCTGCTGGCGCTGAACGCAGCGATCGAAGCGGCACGGGCCGGTGAAGCCGGGCGCGGCTTTGCCGTGGTGGCCGATGAGGTGCGTGGCCTGGCCCAGCGCACGTCGACGGCGACCGAGGAGATCGGCCAACTGATCGACAGCCTGCACAACGGTACCGACGAAGTGACCCGCTTGCTGGACAGTAGCAAGAGCCTGACCGAACAGAGCGTGGAGCTGAGCCGCAGGGCCGGGCACGCATTGAGCCAGATCACCGACACGGTGTCGAGTATTCAGGGCATGAACCAGCAGATCGCCACCGCCAGTGAGGAACAGAGCGTGGTGGCCGAGCAGATCAACCGAAGTGTGATCAATGTGCGGGATGTTTCGGATCAGACCAGTGCGGCCAGTGAGCAGACGGCAGCCTCGAGCGGGGAGTTGGAGCAGTTGGGGCAGCAATTGCGGGGGATGGTTGGGCGGTTCAGCATCTGAGGTTAGCGGGGCTGCTTTGCGGCCCCTCGACCGTTCAACCCAGGCTTGGGCATAAAGAATTACCGGAGCGCACCAACCTGGCATTTTTGCCAGTTGTCGGGGCTACCTTGCTGCCCGCATCCTTGAGGTCATGATTCAACAGGGAATCTTCTGATGGCTAATCGTCAGTTACGCTTTTATGAGCATGATCGGCTCGCATCTATTGGAGTGCCCGGTAGTTCAATAAGAGTGATGAACGCGGCCGGCACTCCGCTGTGCCAGCTAGGGGGGTCACTCTTTACCGAGACCAACCTGATTGCTTTGGACAGAGCAAAGTCCGTGTTGGTTTCGACCCAGAGTTCTGCCATCAACAGCGTGACATACTGTGCTTATGGAAATTACGGCACTGGGCCTTTACCTGTAACACTAGGCTTCAACGGAGAGTATCTGGAATATTTCGGCGTGTACTTGTTAGGCCGCGGAGAACGTGGATACAGCCCCCGTCTGAGGCGATTTATTTCTGCCGATCGTGCCAGCATATTCTTGGCCGGAAATCTTAATGCATATGCTTATACTGCGGGAGACCCGATTAATTATAATGATCCTTCAGGAAATGCCCGTGGACTTATAGCGCGCTACAAGGATTGGAAAGCTGGAAAGTCTCTAGTCAAAGCTTCAAAAAATTTGAAACATCACATAGACAGCACTGAAAATTTAGAGTTTAACGTCGGAAACGAAGAAAGAAAACACGCTCAGATACAGCAAGATATTCAAACGACTGATACCAGACTCCAAGAAATAAATGAGGAAATGTTAGCGCTCATGGACGACATGAGCAAAATGGATGGAACAGTCATATACGAAAATAGCAAGCACGGCGTAAAGGGAAATTACTTATACGCAGGTTACGCCAATAAAGCGTCCGGATTGAGGAAGCTTGCAGCCAAGCATGACCAGTTGACTACAAAGCGCCTCCAACTAGAGCAAACACCGTCGAAAGTTGAGGCAGCAAAGTGGCGAGCTGAACAGAACAAAATAGCAATTCAGGCAGCGCGCAGCCGTCTAAATTACCTAACGAATAAATATCCTCATGTAGCTTCAAAAGCAATTAGAAAAATCACTTAAGCCACGCAATTATTCATTTGCCAGCTGTATTCCAAATCAACGGATGAGTGAAATAGCCAACCCGCAGAAAGCGAGTTTCGGGGGTTGGCTACGCTCTACCGCCCACCAAGTTTCACAATACCTGGCGCAGGAACGCCTGCGCGCGCGGGTCCTTCGGCGAATCGAAGAACGCGCCTGGCGCGGAATCTTCCAGCAGCTTGCCATGGTCGAAGAACAGCACCCGGTCCGCCACTTCGCGGGCAAAGCCCATTTCGTGGGTGACGCAAACCATGGTCATGCCTTCCTGGGCCAGGGTCTTCATCACGTCCAGCACTTCGCCGACCATTTCCGGGTCAAGCGCCGAGGTCGGCTCGTCGAACAGCATCACCTTCGGGTCCATCGCCAGGGCCCGGGCAATCGCCACCCGTTGTTGCTGGCCGCCAGACAAGCGCGACGGGTACTCGTTGGCCTTCTGCGAAATACCCACCTTCTCCAGCAACGCCCGGGCCTTGGCTTCGCGGTCAGCCTTGTTGCGCTTGCGCACCACCTTCTGCGCCAGGCACAGGTTTTCCAGCACAGTCATGTGCGGAAACAGGTTGAAGTGCTGGAACACCATGCCGACTTCGCGGCGGTAGGCATTGATGTCGGTCTTGGGGTCGGCCAGTTGCAGGCCGTCGATGGCCACATGGCCTTGGTCGAAATGCTCCAGGCCGTTGAGGCAGCGCAGGAACGTCGACTTGCCCGACCCCGACGGGCCGAGCACGACCACCACTTCGCCCTTGGCGACCTGAGTGGTGACGTTATCCACAGCCCTTACCACCTGGCCACGGGTGTCGAAGACTTTCAGCAGGTCTCGGACTTCAATCACTTTGCGCAAGCCTCCGCTCGAGCCGGCTGGCGATGTGCGACAGCGGCAGGTTGATCAGCAGGTACAGGCCTGCCACGCAGAACCAGATCTCGAAAGTAGAGAACGAGGTGGTGATAGCCTCACGGCCACTCTTGGTCAGTTCGGTGATGGCGATCACCGACACCAGCGAGGTGTCCTTGACCAGGCTGATGAACTGGCCGGCCAGGGGCGGAAGCACGCGCTTGAAGGCCTGCGGCAAGATCACATGGCGCATCGACTGGCCAGCGTTCAGGCCCAGCGACCGGGCAGCCTCGTTCTGGCCCTTGGCGATCGACTGCACGCCAGCACGGACGATCTCGGCCACGTAAGCACCAGTGAACAATGCCAGCGCCGCTACCCCGGCAAACTCGCGGGACAGGTTGAGCACGGTGCCGATGAAGAAGTAGAAGATGAAGATTTGCACCAGCAGCGGCGTGCCGCGCACCAGTTCGACATAGACGGTCGACAGGTCGCGCAGGGTCGGGTTGTTCGACAACCGGCACAATCCGGCGAACAGGCCGATCACCAGGCCCAGCGCCCCGGACACCACCGAGATCCACAAGGTGGTCCACAGGCCCCATGCCAGCGGGCCAGCGGCCCAATGGCGGGTTACCCCGATCTGGTCGCCCTCGGCAACATCGTCGCCGCGGCTCAGTTGCAGGCTGTCCTTGTCCACATCGAGCACTTGCTCGGCACCACTTTCGTCCTTCAGCGTGACGCGGGCGTTGTCACCGGAAATGACGATTTCCTGCACAGTGCCGTAGCCGGCAGCGCGTTGCGTTTCCTCGGCCTTGTAGGCGAAGTACTGCGGTACGCGGTTCCAGCGCCACTCGTAGGAAATCATCGAGGTGGCCATGTAAAGGCTGAGCGCCAGGCCTACCAGGACCAGGGCGGTCAACCCATGCCAAGGCCACTGGGCTTTCTTGTGTTTGATCACGTGGGGTACTTCCGTAAATGCGAACGCGCAGGGTTTGCCTGCGCGTCGGGGTCATAAAGCCGGGCTTGTGGCCTGAGCCTTATTCCATTTCCTTCAGCCAGTCCTTGTTCTTGAACCACTTGTCGTGAATACGATCGTAGGTCCCGTCGTGCTTGATCTGGTGCAGGAAGTTGTTGATGAAGTTGATGCTGTCGTAGTCGCCTTTCTTCAGGCCGAAGGCCAGCGGCTCGTAGGTGAAGGGCTCGTCGAGGAACAGCAGCTTGCCGGCACCGGCTTTATCCACCGCCACCACGTTGTACGGCGCGTCATAGACAAAGGCGTCAGCCTTGCCGTTGACCACGTCCATGACGGCTTCCTGTTCGTTGTCGTAGCCGTGGTACTTGGCTTTGCTGATCAGCTTCTTGGAGACCATTTCGCCGGTGGTGCCAAGCTTGGAGGTCAGGCGGTACTTCTCGTTGTTCAGGTCCTTGTACGACTTGATCTCGCCAGCCAGCTCCTTGCGGATCAGCAGGGTCTGGCCAACCACGATGAAGGGTTCGCTGAAGTTCAGACGCAGGTTACGCTCCTGGGTCAGGGTCATGCCGCTGCCGATCATGTCGAACTTGTCGGTCAGCAGCGCCGGGATGATGCCGTCATAGGCGGTGGACACGGCCTCGAACTTCACGCCCATGGACTTGGCCATGGCCTTGAGGATATCGACTTCGAAGCCGATGATCTCGCCACGCTTGTTGGTCATCTGGAACGGCATGTAAGTCGGGTCCATGCCCACCCGCAGGGTGCCACGCTTGACCGCGTCATCGATGGCGCCCGCCTGGGCCGCGGTCACGGCGACCAGGGCGGTCACACCGACCAGCAGTCGCGAAAGGTATTTCTTGATCATCACCAAGTCCCCTAGCAAGAAAAGTAGCGAATCTTATTGTGTTGGCACGGCCGTACTGGCCGAAGCGTCGTATCGGAGAGGGATGCTAACGCATGGCGGCCCGTGGACCTAGAGCCGCGGGGGGACTTTGTTGGCCAAAATGAGGGGGCTAGGCCAAAAAGCTTCGCGGGTGAACCCGCTCCTACAAGGGCATGTGTATCCCTGGTAGGAGCGGGTTCACCCGCGAAGAGGCCAGATCAGGCGCCCCGTAGGAGCGGGTTCACCCGCGAAGAGCCCCGGCCAGGCGCCCCGTAGGAGCGGGTTCACCCGCGAAGAGCCCCGATCCAGCGCCCCGTAGGAGCGGGTTCACCCGCGAACAGGCCCGATCAGGCGCCCTGTAGGAGCGGGTTCACCCGCGAAGAGCCCCGATCCAGCGCCCCGTAGGAGCGGGTTCACCCGCGAAGAGCCCCGATCCAGCGCCCCGTAGGAGCGGGTTCACCCGCGAAGAGCCCCGGCCAGGCGCCCCGTAGGAGCGGGTTCATCGGGGCGCCGAACCGCCGCGAACAGGCCCGATCAGGCGCCGACGAGGCTCGGTTGGTCTGCGTTTTCCGGGTGCAACGGCAACAGCGGCGAATGCGGGTCATTGTTGATCGACGCACGCCACACATCGATCCATGCCGCATTGTGCTCGGCCCACACCTGCTCGTGCAGGCGGCTCAGTGCCACCGGGTCGCTGAGCAGGGCCAGGCGAGTATTGAGGTCCAGGCCTTTCGGCCCGACTTCAATCGCCTTGGCAACGCGCTCGGCACGCAACGCTTCGATCGGTGCCGCCTGGCCATGGCGGGCAGTGGCCATGGCACAGGCCAGGGCATTCTGCCGCGGGTCGACCACGGCCCGCACGAAGCCATCATGCAGGGCATGCCAGCGGTTTTCGTGGGTGTACTGGTCGGTAGCCAGCAGCTCTTGTGGGGTGGCGTATTCCTCTGGGATTAGGAACAGCTTCTCGTCCTTGGCCGCCAGGCCCAGGCGGGTGCGGCTGGAAATCACCGATACCGGGATCGACAACACCAGCGAACCGACGATAGGCGCCAGCCACCACAGGAAGCTCGGGTTCAACCACGCCACCAGTGCGGCCCAGGCAACGCCCAGCAGCGTCTGCGGGCCATGCCGGCGCACCGCTTCGCCCCACGGCGTGGAGTCGTCGTCACGCTGCGGCGAGTTCCAGGTCGCAGCCCAGCCGAGGAACGCGGCCAGCACGAAGCGGGTGTGGAAGATCATGCGTACCGGTGCCAGCAACATGGAGAACAGCATCTCCATCAGCATCGACAAGGTGACCTTGGCTCGCCCACCGAACTCGACGGCGCCCTTGGCCCAGATCAGGATGACGCTGAGCAGCTTGGGCAGGAACAGCAGCACAATGGTGGTGGAGAACAGCGCCACAGCCTTCTCCGGGTGCCACTGCGGCCACAGCGGGTAAAGCTGGTAAGGCTCGATGAAATACTGCGGCTCCATCAGCGTGTTGGTCGCCAGCAGCGCGGTCGACAGCACCAGGAACAGGAACCACAGCGGCGCCGACAGGTAAGACATCACCCCGGTAAGGAACACCGCACGGTGAACCGGGTGCATGCCCTTGACCAGGAACAGGCGGAAGTTCATCAGGTTGCCGTGGCACCAGCGGCGGTCGCGCTTGAGCTCGTCGAGCAGGTTTGGCGGCAGTTCTTCGTAGCTGCCCGGCAAGTCGTAGGCAATCCACACACCCCAGCCGGCACGGCGCATCAGCGCAGCTTCGACGAAGTCGTGGGAAAGGATGGCACCGGCGAACGCGCCCTTGCCCGGCAACGGCGCCAGGGCGCAGTGCTCGATGAACGGCTTCATGCGGATGATCGCGTTGTGGCCCCAGTAGTGCGACTCACCCAACTGCCAGAAGTGCAGACCGGCAGTGAACAGTGGGCCGTACACGCGGGTAGCGAACTGCTGCATGCGTGCATACAGGGTGTCCATGCCCGAGGCTTTCGGCCCGGTCTGGATGATGCCGGCGTCCGGGTTGGCCTCCATCAGGCGCACCAGGCTGCTCAGGCACTCGCCGCTCATGACGCTGTCGGCGTCGAGCACGACCATGTACTTGTACTCGCCACCCCAGCGACGGCAGAAGTCGTCGAGGTTGCCGCTCTTGCGCTTCACACGGCGCCGACGGCGGCGGTAGAAGATGCGGCCAAAGCCTTTGGTTTCGCGGCACACATCCAGCCAGGCCTGTTGCTCGGCCACGGCAATGTCGGTGTCGTTGGTGTCGCTGAGCACAAAGAAGTCGAAACGGTCGAGGTTACCGCTGGCGGCCACCGACTCGAACGTTGCGCGCAGGCCGGCGAACACCCGCGGCACGTCTTCGTTGCAGATCGGCATCACCAGCGCGGTACGCGCCTCGGGCGCGATCGGCTCGTTGCCTGCGCTGCTACCGGAAATTTTGTATTTGTCGCGCCCGGTGAGCAGCTCGAGGAAGCCCATCAGCGCGGTCCAGAAGCCCGCCGACACCCAGCAGAACAGGATGCCGAAGAGGATCAGGATGGAAGTTTGCAGGGCATACGGCCACACCTGCACCACCGTGTCCCACAGCGGCTGGTTGACGATTTCGTCAAAGTCCACGAACGACCAGCCCTGGTACGGCAGGATGCCTTTCATGTACCAGCCAGCGACGATGGTCTGGCCGATCATCAGCGCCAGCAGAATGTAACGGCGGATAGAGCCGACCGTGCGCCAGCGGGCTGGCGGCAGCTCGCGCTTGGGCGGCTGCGGGGCGTTGGGGCGGCCGGTCATGCGTCGCCACATGCGGATCAGCACATTGGTGCGCCATGGCTCGGGCACGACCTTGGTGCGCTTGATCGGCGGGGCGATCTTCAGGCACAGGCGGCCGCTGCCGTCGACGCCGAGCATTTCGGCTTCTTCCAGCTCGGCGGCACTGCCCACGGTCAGGCGCGGGCCCACCGAGGCCTGCACGGCCTCGGCAGAGCTGGCGGCCGGGTTGGCCGCCAAGCGTTGGTGTAGCTCACTGAACGAGGTGCAGCTGGCAAGCTCAGCCCGCTGCTCGTCGCTCAGTGGTAGGTGGGCCAGGTACTCGCCAAGCGATTCCGGCCTTGCGCTTGAGTTACTCATCGGCAGGCAACTGATAGCTCCAGGTCTCGGTCAGCACCTGCTCGGTGGTGGCCGGGGCCCCGTTGGTGGGCGCCGCATCGGCGGCAGGTTGTTCGGCCTTGGCAGATTGCTCAGCCTTGACGGCTTTCTCGGCCTTGGCATGCTTGGCTGCGGCCTTGTCCTGCTTGGCGTCCTGGGCAGGCTTGGCAGGCTCGACCGGTACATCACGCACCAGTGCGGCGCGCATTTCGGTCGACTTGTTGGCTTCCTTGACCTTCAGGCGCAGAGTCAGGCGCCAGCCCTTGGTCTCAGGGTTATAGCGCAGATTGTTCTCGACCACCTCGGCGTTGTCGCCCACGCTGATCTGGCTGCGCACGGCGGTGTCTTCCGGCAGGGCGGCAAGCGCCGGGCCGGCGAAGTCGACCAGGAATGCCACGCTGCCATCTGGCTGGCGGATCAGGTTGGACTGCTTGACGTCACCGGTGGAACGCAGGGTCTGCTTGACCCAGCCCAGATCAGGGGCCTGGAACTTCGGCTCGTCGATGGTCCAGTGCAGGCGGTAGGCGTACTCGAACGGTTTACCTGGCTCCGGCAGTTTCTCCGGGCTCCAGAAGGCCACGATATTGTCGTTGGTCTCGTCGGCGGTCGGGATTTCGACCAGGTCGACGCTACCCTTGCCCCAGTCACCCTTCGGCTCGATCCAGGCGCTTGGGCGCTTCTGGTAGTTGTCGTCGAGGTCTTCGTAGTCGCTGAAGGCGCGCTGACGCTGCATCAGGCCGAAACCACGCGGGTTCTCGACACTGAAGTTACTCACGGCCAGGTGTTTCGGGTTGTTCAGCGGGCGCCACAGCCACTCGCCGTTGCCGGCATGGATCGACAGGCCTTCGGAGTCGTGCAGGGCCGGGCGGTAGTTGAGCACCTTGGACGGCTGGTTGGGGCCGAACAGGTACATGCTGGTCAGCGGCGCAATGCCCAGGCGGCTGACATGGTCACGCAGGAACACGCGGGACTGCACGTCGACCACGGTGTCGTTGCCTGGACGCAGGGTCAGCTTGTAGGCGCCGGTGGAGCGCGGCGAATCCAGCAGCGCGTAGATCACCAGGTGCTTGTCGGCTGGCTTGGGTTTTTCAACCCAGAACTCGGTGAAGCGCGGGAATTCTTCGCCCGACGGCAGGGCGGTGTCGATGGCCAGGCCACGGGCAGACAGGCCGTACACGTGGCCCTTGCCGACCACGCGGAAATAGCTGGCGCCAAGCAGGGTCATGATCTCGTCCTGCTTGTCGGCCTTGTTGATCGGGTACAGCACGCGGAAACCGGCATAACCGAGGTTTTTCGTGGTTTCCGGGTCGTGCGGCACGTCACCGAACTCGAAGCGGTCCGGGTCGTACTTGATTTCCCGGACCTTGGTGGCGGTGACCTCGTTGATTTTCACCGGGGTGTCGAAGTGCATGCCCTGATGATAGAACGACAGCTTGAACGGGGTCTTGTCCTTGGCCCACTCGGCCTTTTCCTGCAGGAAACGGATTTTCTGGTAGTCCGCGAACTTCATGTCGCGGAATACGGCCGGCAGGTTGCTTTTTGGCGCGTCGTACTTCTGGCCGGCCAGATCCTTTGCCTTGGCAGCAACATCGTCAAGATTGAATGCCCACAGCTGGCCCGCGCTCATCAGGCCGACCAGAGCCACACTGGCCATCAGCGCCTTGCGTAGCCCGACGCTGGGGATTCTTGATGCTTTTTGGGGACTAACAATCACGAGCAACCCTCGCCGAAAACAGATCATGAAACCAACGGCCAGCGACAAATGCCGGGTTGGCGAGCACTGTTCGGACCCCGAGAGGGCGTAATGATTCCCCAAACGGATCCAGACAATGCTCGAGTCAGAGTGAAACGGACCTACGAACGCAGGTCCATGCAGCGCGCGATTATCCAGCAGGTTGCGTGACAACGCATCAGGCTGGAGCAACTATTTATCGTACAAAACCCCTTGTTTTCCTGTGAACAAAGGGTTTTTTGACCTCATATTTGTAACATAAATGTTACGGGGCCATCATTGACCAGGTGCACCTGCATATCCGCACCAAAACGGCCGCTGGCCACGTCGGCGTACTGAGCTTTTGCCTGTTGCAAAAGATAGTCGAACAACTCGGCGCCTAGGGCCGGTGGCGCTGCGGTCGAGAAGCTTGGACGCATGCCATTGCGGGTGTCGGCCGCCAAGGTGAACTGTGACACCAGTAGCAGGCCACCCCCGACATCCTTGAGCGACAGGTTCATCTTGCCCTGCTCGTCACTGAAGACCCGGTAGTTCAGCAGCTTGTGCAACAGCTTATCGGCCTGTTCACGGGAATCTTCAGGCTCGACCGCGACCAGCACCAGCAACCCTTGGTCGATGGCGCCGACCACCTCCCCCGCCACTTCAACCCGCGCACCGCGCACGCGCTGCAGCAGGCCCCTCATGCTTCTTCCAGGGGCAGGTCGAGCAGGCGCCGGGCCATCTGGTCGGCGGCACGCACCAAGGCATCGGTGATGCCAGGCTCGGAAGCCGCGTGACCGGCGTCACGGATCACTTTCAACTCACTGTTCGGCCAGGCCTGGTGCAACGCCCAGGCGTTGTCCAAGGGGCAGATCACATCGTAGCGACCATGCACGATCACCGCCGGCAGGTGGGCGATTTTGGGCAGATCGCGGATCAGCTGGTCCGGTTCGAGGAAGGCGTTGTTCATGAAGTAGTGGCATTCGATGCGGGCGATCGACAGCGCCCGCTGCGGTTCGGAAAAGCGGTCGACCACCAGCGGGTTGGGGCGCAGGGTGGCGGTACGGCCTTCCCAGGTGGACCACGCCTTGGCGGCGTGCATCTGGGCGATCTGGTCGTTACCGGTCAGACGCTTGTGGAAGGCCCTGACCAGGTCGCCGCGTTCCTCCGGTGGAATCGGTGCGATGTAGTCCTGCCAGTAGTCGGGGAACAGGCGGCTGGCGCCTTCCTGGTAGAACCACTCGATTTCCTGCGGCCGGCACAGGAAGATGCCGCGCAGGATCAGGCCGTGCACGCGTTCTGGGTGAGCCTGAGCGTAGGCCAGGGCCAGGGTCGAGCCCCAAGAGCCACCAAACAGCACCCACTTGTCTATGCCAAGGTGTTCGCGAATGCGCTCCAGGTCTTCGACCAGGTGCCAGGTGGTGTTGTTCTCCAGGCTCGCATGGGGCGTGGAGCGACCACAGCCGCGCTGGTCGAAGGTGATGATGCGGTACAGGTTGGGATCAAAGTAGCAGCGGCTCTGGGCGTCGCAGCCAGCACCGGGGCCTCCGTGGATGAACACCACGGGCAGACCTTCCGGCGAGCCGCTTTCGTCGACATAAAGCACATGCGGCGCTTCCACGGCCAGATCGTGCCTGGCGTAGGGTTTGATCTGCGGGTAGAGGGTCTGCATTGCGCACTCCGTGTGAGGATTATTCGGCCGTGGGCCATCATAAACCTGAATTGCGCTTTCAGCACCGTCCTTGCTGACGCGTTCGAACGGCGCGAATTGACCCTTGCGCAGAATTCCGGCAACTGCCTCCCACGGTGCCTGGCGACGCCGATAGCGTCGCCGCCTCCACTCAACGCTTGTAACGCTCGTCGCCCCAGGCCAGCAGCGCTTGCAGTAGCTGCCTCAATACCGCTTGCGTCGGTTGCGCCAAGTCTTCCCGGTAGGCAAAAGGCTCGACTTCCTCCATATAGGTGCTTTGCGCCAGCTCCAGCTGCACAGCATGGATATGGTTGGCCGGGTCGCCATAATGCCGGGTGATGTGACCGCCTTTGAACCGACCATTAAGCACGTGGCTGTAACCTTGCACCTTGGCGCACACACCCTGCAGCCGCTCAGCCAGTGCCGGATCGCAACTGGCGCCGTTGAAAGTACCCAGGTTGAAGTCCGGTAACTTGCCGTCGAACAGGTGCGGGATCAGCGAACGGATCGAATGGGCATCCCACAGCAGCGCATAGCCAAACTGCTCACGCAAGCGGTCCAGTTCACGACGAATGGTCGCGTGATAAGGGCGCCAGATCTGCTCCAGGTAGCGTTTGCGCTCTTCGCCAGACGGCGCCAGCCCGTCTTTGAAGAGGGGTTCGCCGCCGAACAAGGTCGCCGGGTACAAGCCCGTGGTGGCGCCGACGTACAGCGGCTTGTCGTCGTCCGGGCGGTTCAGGTCGATGACGAAGCGTGAGTACTCTGCGGCCACCACGCTGGCGCCCATGTCACGGGCAAAGTCGTACAACTGCGGGATGTGCCAGTCGGTGTCCGGCAAGCTTTGCGCCTGGTCGACCAGGCCGTCGCGCACGGCGTCGGTCAGACGCAAGCCAGCGTGCGGCATGCTGATCAGCAGCGGCAGGCGACCTTGGTGAAAACTCAATACCTTGTCCATCGTGCCTCGCTCAGTTGGAGATTTCGTGGCCCATGCGCACTACGCGCTTGGGCAGGTCGCCACCCAGCCAGTAGGCCAGGTCGGCGGGGCGTTCGATTTGCCAGGCAACGAAGTCGGCCACCTTGCCCACTTGCAGCGAGCCGTGGCTGTCACCCAGGCCCAGCGCCGTGGCAGCGTGGACCGTAACGCCGGCCAGGGCTTCTTCCGGCGTCATGCGGAAGCAGGTGCAGCCCATGTTCAGCATCAACCGCAGCGACAACCCTGGTGAGGTGCCGGGGTTGAGGTCGCTGGCCAGGGCAATCTTTACCCCGTGGCGGCGCAATGCATCCATTGGCGGCAGCTGGGTTTCACGCAGGAAGTAGAAAGCACCCGGCAACAGCACGGCGACCGTGCCGGCGTTTGCCATGGCCACGGCGTCTTCCTCTGTCATGAACTCCAGGTGGTCAGCCGACAGTGCCTGGTAACGCGCGGCCAGGCTTGAGCCGTGCAACGATGACAGCTGTTCGGCATGCAGCTTGACCGGCAGGCCCAGTTCGCGCGCCTTGATGAACAGCCGCTCGACCTGGGCCGGCGAGAACGCGAGGTGTTCGCAGAAGGCATCCACGGCATCCACCAGGCCTTCGCTGGCCAGGGCAGGCAACATCTCGTCACAGATGTGCGCGATGTAGTCGTCGGCCCGACCCGCGTACTCCGGGGGCAAAGCGTGCGCCGCCAGGCACGTGGCACGCACCGTCAGCGGCAGCTCGTCAGCCAGGCGGCGGACCACTCGCAGCATCTTGCGCTCATTGGCCAGGTCCAGGCCGTAGCCGGACTTGACCTCAAGGGTGGTCACGCCATCGCGCATCAGTGCCTGAACACGCTGGCGAGCACTGGCGAACAGTTCGTCTTCGCTGGCTGCCCGGGTAGCCCGCACGGTACTCGCGATACCACCGCCCTGCGCGGCGATTTCGGCATAGCTCACGCCCTGCAGGCGCTGCTCGAACTCGCCGCTGCGGTTGCCACCGAACACCGCATGGGTGTGGCAGTCGATCAGCCCGGGGGTGACCCAGGCACCACCCAGGTCAACCGTGCGGTCAGCTTCGACGGGCGCCAGCTCGGCGCGCGGGCCTATCCACTCGATCAGCCCAGCGCTGGTGACGATCGCCGCATCCTCGATGGCCGAGTAGCGGCCATCGGCCATGGTTGCAACATGGCAATGCTGCCAGAGGGTTCTCATGCACAATCTCCTTTGCTAGCGGTGCAGCTCGGCCGGCTCCGCTACCGGCTGGCCCTGCCCTGCGCGCGGCTTGCACCACAGCAGGTAGGACGCCACCAGGAATACCACCCAGATCACGCCGACGATCAATGCCGCCTGGGTGTCCGGGAAGTAACCGAGCACGCCAAAGATGAACACCATGAACGCAATGGCCATGGCCGGGCCGTATGGCCAGAACGGTACCGGGAACTTGAGCTGGGCCACTTGCTCGCGGCTCATGCTGCGGCGCATGGCTACCTGGGTGAGCAGGATCATCAGCCACACCCACACCGTGGCGAAGGTGGCGATCGAGGCAATCAGCAGGAACACATTTTCCGGGATCAGGTAGTTGAGCAATACGCCGATCAGCAGCGCAGCCCCCATCACCACGACGGTCATCCACGGTACGCCATGTTTCGACAACTTGCTGAAACCGCGCGGGGCGTGGCCTTGCTGGGCCAAGCCATACATCATGCGGCCAGCGCCAAAGATGTCGCTGTTGATGGCGGAGATGGCAGCGGAAATCACCACGACGTTCAGCACGGCAGCGGCAGAGCCAATGCCCAGGTTGCTGAAGATCTGCACGAACGGGCTGCCCTGGCTACCGATCTGCGGCCATGGGTACAGGCACATCAGCACGAACAGGGTGAGCACGTAGAACAGCAGGATCCGCAGTGGCACCGCGTTGATCGCTTTGGGAATGACGCGCTGCGGGTCTTTTGCCTCGCCGGCAGTGACGCCGATGATCTCGATACCGCCGAAGGCGAACATCACCACGGCAAACGACGCGATCAAGCCACCCACGCCGTTAGGCATGAAGCCGCCATGGTCGAACAGGTTGCTCATGCCCACGGCATGCCCGGTACCCACCTGGCTGAAACCGAAGGCCATGATGCCGAGGCCGGCCAGGATCATCGCCACGATGGCGCCGACCTTGAGCAGCGACAGCCAGAATTCCATTTCGCCGAATACCTTGACGTTGCACAGGTTGAGGCCGCCGATCAGGAAAACGATGCCCAACACCCAGATCCAGCGGGCTACCTCCGGGAACCAGAAACCCATGTAGATACCGAACGCGGTGACGTCGGCGATGGCGACGATGACCATCTCGAAAGCGTAGGTCCAGCCAAGGATGAAACCGGCCATTGGGCCGAGGTAGGTGGTGGCGTAGTGGCCGAAGGAGCCGGCCACCGGGTTGTGCACGGCCATTTCGCCAAGGGCGCGCATGACCATGAACACTGCAGCGCCGCCGATCAGGTAGGCCAGCAGCACGGCCGGGCCTGCCATCTGGATGGCCGAGGCAGAGCCGTAGAACAGGCCGGTGCCGATGGCGGAGCCGAGGGCCATGAAACGGATGTGGCGGGCACTTAGCCCGCGCTTGAGACCTTGAGCTTGTTGCATGTCACGTCCTTGAATTGTTTTTGTGGTCGTGAGATTCAGGGGGCTGCTGCGCAGCCCCTTCGCGGGCACGCCCGCTCCCACAGGGGATGGTGTTTTGCACCTACTTCTGTGGGAGCGGGCGCGCCCGCGAAGGGCCGCCCAGCGGCCCCAGGGGCGTTACAGGCTTGGCAGTACACCCGCCGGCAGCAAGCCGGTCAGACTACCCTTGGCCAACAGGTCCACGGCCTTTTCAATATCCGGCGCGAAGAAACGGTCACGGTCGTAGTGCGGCACCTCGCTGCGCAGCGCCTGGCGCGCTTGCTCCAGCTTGGCCGAAGTCTTCAGGCCTTTGCGCAGGTCCAGGCCCTGGCACGCGCCCAGCCATTCGATGGCCAGCACGCCACGGGTGTTTTCGGCCATTTCCCACAGGCGCTTGCCGGCGGCCGGGGCCATCGACACGTGGTCTTCCTGGTTGGCCGAAGTTGGCAGGCTGTCGACGCTGTGTGGGTGCGACAAAGCCTTGTTTTCGCTGGCCAGGGCGGCAGCGGTGACCTGGGCGATCATGAAGCCGGAGTTGACCCCACCGTTTTCCACCAGGAACGGCGGCAGCTGGGACATGTGCTTGTCCATCATCAGCGAGATGCGGCGCTCGCTGAGCGAGCCGATTTCAGCGATGGCCAGGGCCAGGTTGTCAGCCGCCATGGCCACCGGTTCGGCGTGGAAGTTGCCGCCGGAGATCACATCACCTTCGGCAGCGAACACCAGCGGGTTGTCCGACACGGCGTTGGCTTCGATGCCCAGCACCTCGGCGGCCTGGCGCAGCTGGGTCAGGCAGGCACCCATGACCTGCGGCTGGCAGCGCAGCGAGTACGGGTCCTGGACCTTGTCGCAGTTCTTGTGCGACAGCGACACTTCGCTGGAGTCGCCCAGCAGGTCGCGGAAGCAGGCCGCGGTGTCGATCTGGCCGCGTTGGCCACGCACTTCGTGGACACGCGCATCGAACGGCGAGCGCGAGCCCAGCGCAGCTTCGACGCTCAGGCCGCCGCAGGCGATGGCCGCGGCATACAGGTCTTCGGCCTGGAACAGGCCACGCAAGGCATAGGCGGTGGAGGCCTGGGTACCGTTGAGCAGGGCCAGGCCCTCTTTGGCGGCCAGGGTCAGCGGTTCGAGGCCGGCAATCGCCAAGGCTTCGGTGGCCGGCAGCCACTGGCCCTTGTAGCGGGCCTTGCCTTCGCCCAGCAGCACCAGCGACATATGCGCTAGCGGGGCAAGGTCACCGGATGCGCCTACCGAGCCTTTCAGCGGGATGTGCGGGTAGACTTCGGCGTTGACCAGGGCAATCAGCGCGTCGATGACTTTGCGGCGGATGCCGGAGAAGCCACGGCTGAGGCTGTTGATCTTCAGCACCATGATCAACCGCACCAGGTCGTCATCCAGCGGCGCGCCGATACCGGCGGCGTGGGACAGCACCAGCGAACGCTGCAGGTTCTCCAGGTCATGGCTGGCGATGCGGGTCGAGGCCAGCAGGCCGAAACCGGTGTTGATGCCGTAGGCAGTACGGTCTTCGGCAATGATCTGCTCGACACAGGCGACGCTGGCGTCGATGGCCGGTGCGGCGCTGGCATCCAGTTGCAGGCGCACGGGCGCGGCATGGATCGCGCGCAGCTGGGCCAGGGTCAGGGTGCCAGGCTTGAGGGTGAGTTCGGTCACGTTACTACTCCAAATCGCGTGGAGCCGCAGGCCCGCTTGTGGGTGCCTGCGCGCTCCTTCTTGTTGTTCAGTATCACCCCTTGCAGGGTGCGATCCAAAGCGTGGTGATCAGCCGGTGATCATCGGCAGGTCCAGGCCCTGCTCCTTGGCGCAGTCGATGGCGATTTCATAACCGGCATCGGCGTGACGCATGACGCCAGTCCCTGGGTCGTTGGTCAGTACCCGGGCGATGCGCTCGGCGGCCTCATCGGTACCGTCGCAGACGATGACCATGCCCGAGTGCTGCGAGAAGCCCATGCCCACGCCACCGCCATGGTGCAGCGAGACCCAGGTGGCGCCGCCTGCGGTGTTCAGCAGGGCGTTGAGCAGCGGCCAGTCGGAAACAGCGTCCGAACCATCACGCATGGCCTCGGTTTCGCGGTTCGGGCTGGATACCGAGCCGGAGTCGAGGTGGTCACGGCCGATCACCACCGGAGCCGACAGCTCGCCGCTGCGGACCATTTCGTTGAAAGCCAGGCCCAGCTTGGCGCGAAGGCCCAGCCCCACCCAGCAGATACGTGCCGGCAGGCCCTGGAAGCTGATGCGCTCGCGGGCCATGTCCAGCCAGCGGTGCAGGTGGGCGTCGTCGGGGATCAGTTCCTTGACCTTGGCGTCGGTCTTGTAGATGTCCTCGGCTTCACCGGACAGCGCCGCCCAGCGGAACGGGCCGACTCCGCGGCAGAACAGTGGGCGGATGTAAGCCGGGACGAAGCCTGGGAAGTCGAAGGCATTGGCCACGCCCTCTTCCTTGGCCATCTGGCGGATGTTGTTGCCGTAATCGAAGGTCGGGATGCCCTGCTTCTGGAAGTCCAGCATGGCCTGCACGTGCACGGCCATCGACTGCTTGGCAGCTTTGACCACTGCAGCCGGTTCGGTCTGCGCACGGTCGCGGTACTGTTCCCAGGTCCAGCCGGCTGGCAGGTAGCCGTTCAGTGGGTCGTGGGCGCTGGTCTGGTCGGTGACCATGTCCGGGCGCACGCCACGTTTGACCAGCTCTGGGAGGATTTCGGCGGCGTTGCCGTGCAGGGCGATGGAGATGGCCTTGCCTTCGGCGGTGTACTTGGCGATGCGTGCGAGGGCGTCGTCGAGGTCAGTGGCCTGCTCGTCGACGTAGCGGGTTTCCAGGCGGAAGTCGATACGGCTCTGCTGGCATTCGATGTTCAGCGAGCAAGCCCCGGCCAGGGTCGCGGCCAGTGGCTGGGCGCCGCCCATGCCGCCCAGGCCAGCGGTGAGTACCCACTTGCCTTTCAGGCTGCCGCCGTAGTGCTGGCGACCGGCTTCGACGAAGGTTTCATAGGTGCCCTGGACGATGCCCTGGCTGCCGATGTAGATCCAGCTGCCGGCGGTCATCTGGCCGTACATGGCCAGGCCCTTGGCGTCCAGTTCGTTGAAGTGTTCCCAGTTGGCCCAGTGTGGCACCAGGTTGGAGTTGGCAATCAGCACGCGCGGTGCGTTGCTGTGGGTCTTGAATACACCGACCGGCTTGCCCGACTGCACCAGCAGGGTTTCGTCGTCTTCCAGGCGGGTCAGGGTTTCGACGATCTTGTCGTAGCACGCCCAGTTGCGCGCGGCGCGGCCGATACCGCCGTATACCACCAGCTCTTTCGGGTTTTCCGCGACCTGTGGATCGAGGTTGTTCATCAGCATGCGCAGTGGCGCTTCGGTCAGCCAGCTTTTGGCGGTCAGCTTGTTGCCACGTGGGGCACGGATTTCAACGTCACGGTATTTGTTGTTGTTGGTCACGGGAAAGGTCCTCTGCGGTCGTCCGCGGGCGGGTATGTCGTGGTCAATATACAAACACACCTTTACTTGTATGTACAAGCATGGACAACCAAAATAATTGGACCTTGTCGTTCTTACCTTGACTTTTTGGGGGGTGAAGCGAGCGCCGGTCCGGCTTGAGTTCTGCGGCGGTGCGAAGATCGAGCGCCGCCCGCGCGGCGCTTCGCGGGTAAACCCGCTCCTACGTTTGTTTCAGGCCAATTATGCCTGTGGGATTTGCGCGCGAACGCCTTGGTGCCCATCTCGATATCGCGTCGTACCAACAAGGCGGTCGCGCGCGCCAGGCACAGGATGCACTGGCCCGAAACAAACGTAGGAGCGGGTTTACCCGCGAAGCGCCGCGCGGGCGGCGCTCGATCTCACAGGCGCCAAAAATCTACAGCCGAACCTTCAGCGCCCATCAAGTTCGATCAGGCAGCACCGCCCCTGCACAACCAACCCCAGCAATTCATCATTGCCTTCCAGCCGCAAGCAGTCGAACAACCCCAACCGCTGCGTCTCGCGCCCGGCAATAGTGACTTCGACCAGGCTGCTGGCAGCAAACAACAACACCGTCGACGCCGAGCTGTACACCCGGCTGGTGCCATCCAGCCACTGCAACCGCGCCCGATATCGCTGCGGTGCATAGATCAGGTTGAAATCGCGGATCGCCCCACCCAGCAACTTGCAGCTGACCTGGCTCTCGCCGCTGAACGCAAACGCATCGAACGCCAGCAATGGCCGGCTGGCCTGGCCGTCGACCAGCAGGCGCATGCCGTCGCCCTGCAGCACGGTGATGATCCGCTGGTAGCCGGCAAAGGTGGAAAAGCCCCCCGACTCTTCGATGTCGGCAATCGACAGACGCCAACCAAAACCGTCCAGACCCTCGCCACTGTCGCGGGTGATCTCTTCGGTGAAACCACCACCGTTCTTCCAAGGCATGCGCGGGTAATCGTGCGCACGCAACAATTGCAGCTGACTCATTTGCTGAAACGTCCTTCCAGGCGATGACGGGAACCGGGGTGGATCAGCCGTGCAGCGGTCACCGGCTGGCGGCCGGACCAGGTGCGACGACGAATCAGCAGGCAAGGCTCGCCCCGGTCGATCTGCAACAGGGTGCATTCTTCCGGCTCGGCCAGGATTGCCTCGACCACGTGCTCGCCCTCCGTCAGCGGCGCCACCTGGGACAGGTAGGCGTAAGGCGTCTGCCGGGTGAAATCCTGCTTGAGGTAATCGGGCGCAATGGCCGCGTTGACGTAACGGTCCTCGATCTGCACCGGCACGCCGTTCTCGAAATGCACGATCAGCGAATGGAACACGCGCTGACCTTCACGCATGTCCAGCGCCAGCGCCCGTTCGGAGCCGGCCGCTTCTTCGGCAAGCGTGATCACCTGGCAGCTATGCTGGTGTCCGCGCGCGGCAATTTCGTCGGCAATGTTGTTGACCTCGAACAGCGCCGAACGGCCCTTGGGCTCGGCCACGAAGGTGCCGACCCCTTGCATGCGCACCAGCAGGCCTTCGGCGGTGAGTTCACGCAGGGCGCGGTTGATGGTCATGCGGCTGAAGCCCAGCTCGTTGACCAGCTCGCTCTCGGAGGGTACCCGGTGATGCGGTGGCCAGCTGCCGTTGTCGATCTGCTGGATGATCATCTGTTTGACCCGGGCGTAGAGCGGCGCCGGGCCCTCGCCCATCTGGGCAACCAGCACGGAGACAGGAGGTGTCGGCACGGCGATGGATCCTTGTGCAAATGAAATGAGCGGTAGCTTGCCGCAGTTTACCCGGCAGGCAAACGCCTGTATATGTATATACAAGTTAACAATAACAGGATTCCACCGATGTCAGCCTACTTCGCCGAACGCGCCCTGCTACCTACGGGCTGGGCCAGCCATGTGCGTATCGAGGTCGCCAGCGATGGCCGTGTGGCCAACATCGAGCCTGGCGCTTCGGCCGAAGACGCCGAGCGCCTGGCCGGCCCGCTGCTGCCCGGCATGCCCAACCTGCACTCGCATGCCTTCCAGCGCGCCATGGCAGGCCTGGCTGAAGTTGCCGGCAACCCCAACGACAGTTTCTGGACCTGGCGAGACCTGATGTACCGCCTGGTCGGGCAGATCAGCCCAGAGCAGCTTCAGGTCATCGCCCGCCAGCTGTACATCGAGATGCTCAAGGCCGGTTATACCTCGGTGGCGGAGTTCCACTACGTGCACCACGACCAGGCCGGCAAGCCCTACGCCGCCCCGGCCGAGCTGTCGCGACGCATCAGCGCGGCCGCAGCCGACAGCGGCATCGGCCTGACCTTGCTACCGGTGCTGTACAGCCATGCAGGCTTTGGCGGCCAGGCGCCGAACGACGGGCAGCGGCGCTTCATCAACTCCACTGAACAGTACCTGCAGCTGCAAGCCCAGCTCGCCCCGCTGCTGGCCGCGCAACCGGCGCAGCAACTGGGCCTGTGCTTCCACTCGCTGCGGGCGGTGAGGCCTGGGCAGATCGCCGAAGTGCTGGCGGCCAGCGACAGGCAGTGCCCAGTGCATATCCACATCGCCGAACAGCAGAAGGAAGTCGACGACTGCCTGGCCTGGAGCGGCCTGCGCCCGCTGCAGTGGCTGTACGAGCACGTGGACGTGGACCGCCGCTGGTGCCTGGTACACGCTACCCATGCCGAACCGGACGAAGTGACTGCCATGGCCCGCAGCGGCGCGGTGGCCGGGTTGTGCCTGACCACCGAAGCCAACCTGGGCGATGGGATCTTCCCGGCAGTGGATTTCCTGGCACAGGGCGGGCGCATGGGCATTGGTTCGGACAGCCATGTGTCGTTAAGCGTGGTGGAGGAGCTGCGCTGGCTGGAATATGGCCAGCGCCTGCGGGACCAGCGACGCAACCGCCTGTACCGCGGCGACCAGCCGATGGTCGGGCGCACGCTGTATGACGCGGCGCTGAGCGGTGGTGCGCAGGCATTGGGGCAGGCGGTCGGCGAGTTGGCGGTGGGCAAGCGTGCCGACTGGCTGGTGCTCGATGGGCAGGACCCCTACATCGCCATGGCGGAGGGTGATGCCATTCTCAACCGCTGGCTGTTTGCCGGTGGCGATCGCCAGGTGCGCGATGTGATGGTGAATGGGCAATGGGTGGTGCGCCAGGGGCGGCATGCCCAAGAAGAAGAAAGCGGGCGGGCGTTTGCCAAGGTGTTGCGCCAGCTTTTGGGCTGAGCGTACCGGGGCTGCGTTGCAGCCCTTCGCGGGCAAGCCCGCTCCCACAGGTTGGTGGTCTGCCCCACAAAGCGTCTTGGGGGTAGCCCAGGGTTCAGCGCAGAACCTGTGGGAGCGGGCTTGCCCGCGAAGGGTTGCAACGCAACCCCAAAAAACTCAGTGCATCTTTACTATTTGCTGATCGGACGCCCGCCAGATCAAGCGGCTGGTGTCATAGCCCTGCTGCCGCGCCCTGGACAGCAGGTTCTCGCGCTCCCAGGCCGGCAGTGTCGGCGTGCGCGACAGAATCCAAAGGTATTTGCGGTCCGGGCTGCCGACGATGGCCGTGCGGTAGTGGTCGTCCACATAAAGAATCCAGTACTCACCCCGCGCCACGCCTGGCACCAGCCTGGTGAACCAGTTATCGAACTCGACCCACAGCTTGTCGGTGTGCCCCGGCTCCTGGATATTCGCATGCCCTTCAGCGCGAAGCCATTCATCACCCATGGTGCGGCAGCGGTTGAGCACGCCATAACTGCCATCAGGCTTGAGGTTGTAATGGGCCTCGGACTGCTCGCAACCTTCCTGGTAGCGCATGGGCAGGCGCGCCAGCTCGTACCATTTGCCCTGGTAGCGCTTGAGGTCGACATTTCCGGCGGTTTTCGGCGCCAGCGGGTCGTGCACGGAACCTGCACAACCGCCCAGCAGCAACGCCAGGCATACGCCCATCAGCAGGTACGCACGCCTCATTTGAGGCCCTGCCCGGAATACATCAGCACTTTGTCAGCTGCATACTGCACGCTGATGAAGCTCTTCTCGTCCCCCCAGGTGCAGCTGCTCATGCCCAACGCGCCAGAACATTCGGTCGGCGTGCCGAGCAACTGCTCGACCTCGGCCTTTTTCATACCGGCCTTGATCTTGGAATAGTTTTCCTGATTGATCTTGCTGCAGGCAGTCAGCACGACGCACAGCGACAACAGGGCGAGGGAACGCAACGACATGAAGGGGACACTCCTGAAAGATGATACAGGCGAGTGGCCTGCAGTGACCTTCGACGTGAAAATCCCTCCCAGGTTCCCTACTCCACCCCCTATGCCCCTACACCATTGGTCGGATGGCCACTACTGTGCGATTAATCACAAAGCATTAATCATGTGCCCAATAAAAAAGGCCGCCCCCGTTGGAGCGGCCTTGCGTCGCGATGCCTGCGCAGCAGGCCCCCTGAGCCTCAGAACCGGGAGCCAGGCTCCAGCAAAAAGTCCATCTCTTCGCTGGTGCTCGGCCGCTCCAGCACCAGGTTGCGGTGCGGGAAGCGCCCGAAGCGGGCAATTACCCGCTGGTGCTGCTCGGCATAGTCGAGGAAGCCTTCGAACAGCCGGCGGTTGGCCTCGGGCTGTTCGTCCAGCAGCATTCGATAACGCTCCACGCACAGGTTCTGCCAGTCCAGCACTTCGGCATGCTCCAGTACCAGCAGCACGAACACGCGCTGGATCGGCAGCAGCTGGTAGTCCCAGCCCTTCTGCAGGCCCTGCATGGCGACTACCTGGGCACGCCGGTCGCCGTCGAAGGCACGCGGCGTGTCGCGGTAGATCATGCGTGGCAGCTGGTCGAGCAAAATCAGCAGGCCCAGCCAGCCCTGCGGGCTTTGCTGCCACTCTTCGAGCCCACCCGCCAGGGCGTGCTCGACCAGGTCGCCAAACAGCGCATGGGCGTCGGCATCGTAATGCTTGCCGAACCACAGCGTGCTCTTCTCGTCAGCCACGGCCTGGGCACTGGTGCCCCAACCGAACCACCATTCCAGCAACGGCTGCCAAGGTGCGAGCATGACTTACTCCTTGTGGTAAGCGGTGACGCGCTCGACCTCTTCCTTCGAGCCGAGAATCACCGACACGCGCTGGTGCAGGCTTTCTGGCTTGATGTCGAGGATGCGATCGTAACCGTTGGTGGAAGCGCCACCGGCCTGTTCGATGATGAACGACATCGGGTTGGCTTCGTACATCAGGCGCAGCTTGCCCGGCTTGCTTGGTTCGCGGGCGTCACGTGGGTACATGAACAGGCCGCCACGGGTCAGGATGCGGTGCACGTCGGCCACCATCGAGGCGATCCAGCGCATGTTGTAGTTCTTCTTCAGCGGGCCGGTCTCGCCTGCCAGCAGTTCGCCCACATAGCGCTGTACCGGGGCTTCCCAGTGACGCTGGTTGGACATGTTGATGGCGAACTCGGCGGTGGTCTCCGGTACGCGGATGTTTTCGTGGGTCAGCACGAAGCTGCCCAGTTCGCGATCCAGGGTGAAGCCCTTGACGCCGTTGCCCAGGGTCAGGATCAGCATGGTCTGCGGGCCGTAGATGGCATAACCGGCAGCAACCTGCTCGGTACCTGGCTGCAGGAACGCTTCTTCGTTGAGGCTTTCGTTCTGGCTCAGGTACTGGTTAGGGCAACGCAGAACCGAGAAGATGGTACCGACCGACACGTTGACGTCGATGTTCGACGAACCGTCCAGCGGGTCGAAGACCAGCAGGTAGGCGCCTTTCGGGTACCTGCCCGGGATCTGGTACGCGTTGTCCATTTCTTCGGAAGCCATGCCAGCCAGGTGACCGCCCCACTCGTTGGCTTCCAGCAGGATATCGTTGGAAATCACGTCCAGTTTCTTCTGGACCTCGCCCTGCACGTTTTCAGTGCCCATGCTGCCCAGCACACCACCGAGGGCGCCTTTGGACACGTGGTGGCTGATTTCCTTGCACGCACGCGCTACCACTTCGATCAGGAAGCGCAGATCGGCAGGGGTGTTGTTGCTGCGGGTCTGCTCAATCAGATAGCGACTCAGGGTAACGCGGGACATGTATGGCTCCGAACGGATTGGGGGGATGAAAAACCCACGCAGTTTACAGGGAGAGTGACGGGCTAGCGAGTGATGAGACTCGCCACGGCTCTCAGACGGCACAATAGGTCGGTAGTTCAGCCTTCGCCAGGCCGGTGGTCTGGTTGTGGGGCGATTCGCGGGCGCGCCCGCTCCTACAGGCTTATGAGGGCCCTGCAGGAGCGGGTTTACCCGCGATCAAGCCAGCACAGGCCTGCCTCAATCCAGCGCCTTCCAGATCTCGGTCGCATACTCGCGAATGGTCCGATCCGACGAGAACCAGCCCATCCGCGCGGTATTGAGCACCGCCTTGCGCCACCACTCCTGCGGTGTGTGCCACAGATCCTCGACCCGGCGCTGAGCATCCCAGTAGTCATCGAAATCGGCACACACCAGGAAGCGATCATAGGCCACCAGGCCGTCGATCAACCCGGTGTACCGGGAAGGGTCGTCTGGCGAGAACACACCACTGCGAATGGCCTGCAACACATCGGTCAAGCGGTTGGAAGCGGCTATGGCAGCATTGGCGCCAAAATCACCGGCACGCTTGCGCGCTTCAACCTGCTGCGAGGTCAGGCCAAAGATGAACATGTTGTCGGCCCCCACCTGTTCGCACATCTCCACGTTGGCGCCATCCAGGGTGCCAATGGTCAACGCACCATTGAGGCCGAACTTCATGTTGCTGGTACCGGAAGCTTCGTAGCCCGCGGTGGATATCTGCTCGGAAAGGTCCGCCGCCGGGATGATGCTCTCGGCCAGGCTGACGTTGTAGTTGGGCAGGAACACCACCTTCAGCAGGCCGCGCACTGTCGGGTCGTTGTTCACCACCCGGGCGATATCGTTGGCCAGCTTGATGATCAGTTTGGCCTGGTGGTAACTGGCCGCAGCCTTGCCGGCGAAGATCTTCACCCGCGGCACCCAGTTGGTGCCAGGGTCGTTGCGTATGGCCTGGTACAGTGCAACGGTGTGCAGCAGGTTGAGCAACTGGCGCTTGTATTCGTGAATGCGTTTGACCTGAACGTCGAATAACGCCTCGGGGTTGACCGTGACGCCGATGCGATCCTGAATGATGCTGGCCAGGGCACGCTTGCTGTGCAGCCGCTGGGCAGCGAACTGCTTGCGGAAACCGGGTTTGTCGGCAAACGGCACCAGGCCCGCCAGAAGCGTCTGCGGGTCGTCCTTGAGTTCCGGCCCAAGCGCCTCGACCAGCATCTCGGTCAGCTGAGGGTTGGACTGGTACAACCAGCGGCGGAAGGTAATGCCGTTGGTCTTGTTGTTGATCCGTTGCGGGTAAAGCTTGTGCAGCTCGGAGAACACCGTGCTCTTCATCAACTTGCTGTGCAGCGCCGACACACCGTTGACGCTGTGCGAGCCGAGAAACGCCAGATTGCCCATGCGCACCCTTCGACCGTTGTCTTCCTCGATCAGCGAAACCGCGCGCAGCACGTCGAAATCGTGCAGGCCTTTGGCCCGCAACGCATCGATATGGTAGGCATTGATCAGGTAGATGATCTGCATGTGCCGCGGCAGCATGCGCTCCATCAGCGCTACCGGCCAGGTTTCCAGGGCTTCTGGCAACAGGGTATGGTTGGTGTAGGCGAGCGTGCCGACGGTCAGCTCCCAGGCCTTTTCCCAAGGCACTTCGTGCTGATCCACCAGCAACCGCATCAGCTCCGCCACTGCAATCGAAGGGTGGGTGTCGTTTAGCTGGATGGCCGCTGCATCAGGCAGGTTGAGCAGGTCCTTGTGCATGTTCAGGTGGCGCCGCAGCAAGTCCTGCAGCGAAGCCGAGACGAAAAAGTACTCCTGGCGAAGGCGCAGTTCCTGGCCTGCCTCGGTACTGTCGGCTGGGTACAGCACACGCGAAATGCTCTCGGCACGCGCCACTTCAGCCACAGCCCCCAAGTGGTCACCGGCGTTGAAGCGCTCCAGATGCAGCTCTTCCAGCGCCCGCGCACGCCACAGGCGCAGGGTGTTGACGCTGGATCCACGCCAGCCGACTACCGGCGTGTCGTAGGCCACCGCCCGCACCGTCTCGCCCGGCCACCATACCTGGCGCTGGGTACCGCTTGCATCGTGCACCGTTTCGACACTGCCGCCAAAGCTGATCGGGTAGATCACCTCGGCGCGCTCGAACTCCCAGGGGTTGCCGAAATCCAGCCAGTTCTCGGTCTGTTCCTGCTGCCAGCCATCGACCACGGCCTGACGGAACAGCCCGTGCTCGTAGCGGATGCCGTAACCATGGGCAGCGATACCCAGGGTAGACATGCTCTCCATGAAGCACGCCGCCAGACGGCCAAGGCCACCATTGCCCAGCGCGGCGTCCGGCTCGAGCAGGCGAATGCGTTCGAGGTCCACATTCAGCCCTTCCAGCGCATCGCGGGCGATGTCCAGCAGGCCCAGGTTGCTCAGGCTGTCGTACAGCAAGCGGCCGATGAGAAACTCCAGGGAAAGGTAGTAGACCCGCTTCTGGCTGCGCCGATAGGCCTGCCGGGTGTGATCCATCCAGTGGTCGACCATGTGATCGCGCGCGGCCAGGGCAATGGCTTCGAACCAGTCATGGTCGAAGGCGTGCTCGGGGTCCTTGCCGACCGCATAGGTCAGCTTGTTCAGTACAGCAGCGCGAAAATCCGCGACTTCGGCGTCACGTGCTTTGGGTTCCTGGGACATGCGGCATCCTCGGGCAAGTTGACGAAAGCGGAGGGAGAGTGTTGAGACTAGACCCTTCGACAGAGAGCGACAGTTACGGTTCGCAGTTTTCATGCCCACTCTGCGATTCCGGCAAAAGGTTGTTCATAAATTGAACAATTCCGGTATCATCGCGCGCCCCAAGACCGTGATCCACCCTATAAAGATGAAAACGACCCTGATCGCCGCGGCCGAAGTCGACCGCCTGGAGACCTGGCAGCGCTACACCAGCAACATGTGCCATGGCTGCCATTCGACCTGCTGCACCCTGCCGGTGGAGGTGAAGATCAAGGATCTGATCCGTATCGGCGTGGTCGACGAGTTCGAAAAAGACGAACCACCCAAGAACGTGGCCAAGCGCCTGCAAAAAGAAGGCATCATCGAGCGCTTCAACCAGAAGTCCGGGATCTTCACCCTGACCCGGATGAGCAACGACGACTGCATGTACCTGGATCGTAAAAGCCGCCTGTGCACCATTTATGACAAGCGCCCGGATACCTGCCGCAACCACCCCAAGGTCGGGCCGCGGCCGGGGTATTGTGCCTACAAGCCCAAGGTGGTTGGGCGTTGATCTATTGCCTGCACCGGCCTCTTCGCGGGTAAACCCGCTCCTACAGGTCTTGACCTTTGTGGATCCTGTAGGAGCGGGTTCACCCGCGAAGAGGCCGGTACCACCAGCACAAAAAACCCAGACAAACAAAAACGCCCCAGGCCTTTCGACCGGGGGCGTTTTCATTCAGCCTGAGCTAACTCAGTTCTTGGCTTTCTTGGCTGCGCGGGTACGCTCGCCTTCGTCCAGGATCTTCTTGCGCAGACGGATCGACTTAGGAGTCACTTCGCACAGCTCGTCGTCCTGGATGAATTCCAGGGCCTGCTCGAGGGTGTGGCGAACTGGCGGTACCAGGGCGATGACTTCGTCTTTGCCCGAAGCACGCATGTTGTCGAGCTTCTTGCCTTTGGTCGGGTTCACGCCCAGGTCGTTGTCACGGCTGTTCAGGCCGATGATCTGACCGTTGTAGATCTCCTGGCCGTGTTCAACGAACAGCTTGCCGCGAGCCTGCAGGGTTTCCAGCGAGTAGGTCAGTGCCTTGCCGGTCTCGACCGAAACCAGTACGCCGTTGAGGCGGCCGGACATCTGGCCCGACTTCATGGTGTCGTAGCGATCGAAGATCGAGGTCAGGATGCCTGCACCGTTGGTCAGGGTCAGGAACTGGTTACGGAAACCGATCAGACCACGGGCTGGAATGTTGTACTCCAGACGAACACGGCCCTTGCCATCCGGAACCATGTTGGTCAGGTCGCCTTTACGCAGACCCATCTCTTCCATGACCTTGCCCTGGGATTCTTCAGGGATGTCGATGGTGACGTTCTCGAACGGCTCCTGCTTCACGCCGTCGACTTCGCGGATGATCACTTCAGGACGGCCCACGGCCATTTCGAAGCCTTCACGACGCATGGTTTCGATCAGCACCGACAGGTGCAGCTCACCACGGCCCGAAACCTTGAACTTGTCTGGGGAGTCGGTCTCCTGAACGCGCAGGGCAACGTTGTACAGCAGCTCCTTGTCCAGACGGTCCTTGATGTTACGGCTGGTGACAAACTTGCCTTCTTTACCGCAGAACGGCGAGTCGTTGACCTGGAAGGTCATCGAAACGGTCGGCTCGTCAACGGTCAGCGGCTTCATCGCTTCTACCGCATCCGGGGCGCACAGGGTGTCGGAGATGAACAGCTCATCGAAACCGCTGATGCAGACGATATCGCCAGCCTGGGCTTCTTCGACGTCAACGCGGTGCAGACCGTGGTGACCCATCAGCTTCAGGATACGGCCGTTGCGCTTCTTGCCGTTGGTGTCGATGGCGACAACCGGGGTGTTCGGCTTGACGCGGCCACGGGCGATGCGGCCAACACCGATCACGCCGAGGAAGCTGTTGTAGTCCAGTGCGGAGATCTGCATCTGGAACGGGCCGTCGCGGTCAACAGACGGTGCTGGTACGTTGTCGATGATCGACTGGTACAGCGGGGTCATGTCTTCGGCCATGGCAGTGTGGTCCAGGCCGGCAATGCCGTTCAGGGCCGAGGCGTAGACCACTTTGAAGTCCAGCTGTTCGTCGGTGGCACCTAGGTTGTCGAACAGGTCGAAGATCTGGTCCAGAACCCAGTCAGGACGCGCGCCCGGACGGTCAACCTTGTTGATCACGACGATTGGCTTCAGGCCGGCTTCGAAAGCCTTCTTGGTCACGAAGCGAGTTTGCGGCATCGGGCCGTCTTGGGCGTCGACCAGCAGCAGCACGGAGTCGACCATCGACATTACACGCTCAACCTCGCCACCGAAGTCGGCGTGGCCGGGGGTGTCGACGATGTTGATGTGGTAGCCGTTCCAGTTGATGGCGGTGTTTTTCGCCAGAATGGTAATACCGCGCTCTTTTTCCTGGTCGTTGGAGTCCATGACGCGCTCGTCATTGAGCTCGTTACGCTCCAGAGTGCCGGACTGACGCAGGAGTTTGTCGACCAGAGTGGTTTTACCATGGTCAACGTGGGCGATGATGGCGATGTTACGCAGATTTTCGATCACAAGTGTATCTCGATCAGAGGATTCGGTTGCCGCCCAGTGTAGGCGGCCAATATGTACTGTTTAAGGCTCAGCGGGCCCGGCGGTCGGGAGGGCGATGGCGGATACTGCCGCCATACAGCCCCGGCGTCTTATGTCGGACGATAAACACGCACATTGGCATGTCCCTCACTGAGCAGGTGGTGTGCGTGCAAACGGCTCATCACACCCTTGTCGCAATACAGCAAGTACTGGCGCGTGGGGTCCAGGTGCTTGAACTTGCTGTTGATGGCGTAGAACGGCATGGCCTGGACTTCGATACCTTCCAGCACCAGAGGTTCGTCTTCCTGGGCATCGGGGTGGCGAATGTCGATGACGATCTGGCCTGGCAGCGCCTCGGCCACTTCCTCGATTTCGATGTCCTTGCCCAGCTCATCGATCACATGATCGATGGAAATGAACTTGGCGCGCTCGAGAGCGCGCTCCAGCACGGCCATGTCGAACTGCTTTTCTTCGTGCTCCATGCGGTGACGCTTGGCATGGGTGGTCGGGTTTACCGAGATCACGCCGCAGTATTCCGGCATGTGCTTGGCAAAGTCCGCGGTGCCGATTTCGGTGGCCTGGTCGATGATGTCCTGCTTGTGGCTGGCCAGCAGCGGGCGCAGCACCAGCTTGTCGGTGGCCGAGTCGATGATCGACAGGTTCGGCAGGGTCTGGCTGGACACTTGGGAAATCGCTTCGCCGGTCACCAGCGCGTCGATCTGCAGGCGGTCGGCCATATGGGCGGCGCCGCGCAGCATCATGCGCTTGAGGGTCACGCCCATGTAGCTGTTGTCGACCTTGTTGAGGATCTCGCCAACCACTTCTTCGAACGGCACGCTGATGAACAGTACGCGCTGGCTGCTGCCGTACTTTTTCCACAGGTAGTGGGCTACTTCCATCACGCCCAGCTCGTGGGCACGGCCGCCGAGGTTGAAGAAGCAGAAGTGGGTCATCAGGCCGCGGCGCATCATCTGGTAGGCCGCAACGGTGGAGTCGAAACCACCGGACATCAGCACCAGGGTCTGCTCCAGGGCACCCAGCGGATAACCGCCGATGCCATTGTGCTGGTTGTGGATCACGTACAGGCGCTGGTCGCGGATTTCGATGCGCACCAGCACTTCAGGCTTTTTCAGCTCGATCCCGGCGGCGCCACACTGCTGGCGCAGCTGGCTGCCGACGTAACGGTCGACGTCCATCGAGGTGAAGTCATGGTGGCCACCGCGCTTGCAGCGCACGGCGAAGTGCTTGCCGGCCAGCAGGTGGCCGAAGTGGTGCTTGCACTTGGCGACGATGTCGTCGAAGTCACCCAGCGGGTATTCCTCTACCTGCAGGAAGTGGGTGATACCCGGGGTGCAGGTGAGGCGTTCGATCATCTCGCGCTGGACTTTTTCGTCTTCGACGCGGGTGACCACCTCGAGATTGTCCCAGACACCATCGACCGCGAGCTCAGGGTCGAGATCCTTGAGCACGTTGCGGATGTTCTTGCCAAGCTGGCGGATGAAGCGCTTGCGCACCGGCCGGCTTTTGATGGTGATTTCTGGGAAGACTTTGACGATAAGTTTCATTGGTTAACAGCGCGCGCAGGGCCTGCCGAAAATGAGGGGCGCGAATTATATCGGAAATTGCTCAGGATTTGACCAACTTTTGATCAGAAGCTTTGAGATAAATGCAGAGGCCAGGTTTTGCAGTGCCTGTTCCGGCCCTTTCGCGGGTAAACCCGCCCGTAGGAGCGGGTTTACCCGCGAAGAGGCCCTAGAAGCTAGCACACCACTCACGTCACGCACCCAATTGGTGCGAGACGATCAAAAAACGCATCGTAAGGGTGCACTTTCACCCGCTAACCCAACGCCAAATGCCCGCAAACGCCCCCTTTTATCCCACCCTCGCCATTTTCGGGCACTGGCATGCAATTTGCTCCCTTGTGAGGCAGGTAAGCTTGGCCGACTATCCGCGCCCGGCAACACCCTTTTTCCAGGGCAGCGGCCCACCGCGCTCTAGACCATCCGGAGGACAACATGTCGAAGTCGGTTCAACTCATCAAAGATCATGACGTCAAGTGGATTGATCTGCGTTTCACGGACACCAAAGGCATTCAGCACCACGTGACCATGCCGTCGCGTGATGCGCTGGACGAAGACTTCTTCGAAGTCGGCAAGATGTTCGACGGTTCCTCCATCGCTGGCTGGAAAGGCATCGAAGCTTCCGACATGATCCTGATGCCGGTCGACGAAACCGCCGTTCTGGACCCGTTCACCGAAGAACCAACCCTGATCATCACCTGCGACATCGTCGACCCGTCGAGCATGCAGGGCTACGACCGCGACCCACGCGCCATCGCCAAGCGCGCTGAAGAGTACCTGAAGAGCACCGGCATCGGTGACACCGTATTCGCCGGCCCAGAGCCTGAGTTCTTCATCTTCGACGAAGTGAAGTTCCACTCGGACATCTCCGGTTCGATGTTCAAGATCTTCTCCGAGCAGGGCTCGTGGATGACCGGCGCTGACGTGGAAGGCGGCAACAAAGGCCACCGTCCAGGCGTGAAAGGCGGCTACTTCCCGGTTCCGCCGTTCGACCACGACCACGAAATCCGTACTGCCATGTGCAACGCCCTGGAAGAAATGGGCCAGACCGTTGAAGTTCACCACCACGAAGTGGCGACTGCCGGCCAGAACGAAATCGGCGTCAAGTTCAACACCCTGGTGAAGAAGGCTGACGAAGTACAGGCGCTGAAATACGTCGTGCACAACGTTGCCGACGCTTACGGCCGTACCGCCACCTTCATGCCGAAGCCACTGTACGGCGACAACGGCTCGGGCATGCACGTGCACATGTCGATCTGGAAAGACGGCAAGAACACCTTCTCGGGTGAAGGCTATGCCGGCCTGTCCGACACCGCCCTGTACTTCATCGGCGGTATCATCAAGCACGGTAAGGCCCTGAACGGCTTCACCAACCCGTCGACCAACTCGTACAAGCGTCTGGTCCCAGGCTTCGAAGCCCCGGTAATGCTGGCCTACTCGGCTCGCAACCGTTCCGCCTCGATCCGTATTCCTTACGTTGGCAGCCCGAAAGCCCGCCGTATCGAAGCACGCTTCCCGGACCCATCGGCCAACCCGTACCTGGCGTTCGCGGCCCTGCTGATGGCTGGCCTGGACGGCATCCAGAACAAGATCCACCCAGGCGACGCGGCCGACAAGAACCTGTACGACCTGCCGCCAGAAGAAGCCAAGAACATCCCGCAAGTGTGCGGCAGCCTGAAAGAAGCTCTGGAAGAGCTGGATAAAGGCCGTGCGTTCCTGACCAAGGGCGGCGTGTTCTCCGACGACTTCATCGATGCCTTCATCGAGCTGAAGAGCGAAGAAGAAATCAAGGTCCGTACCTTCGTACACCCGCTGGAATACGAGCTGTACTACAGCTGCTGATCTGATTGGCGCCTCGCGCCGATGACATGATCACAACGGCCTCCCTCGGGAGGCCGTTTTTGTTTTCATACATGCGAATCAGAACGCCCCTACAAGCAGCAGTTGGTCAACTGCGCACAATCCATTCTCCCTCTGTATGGAGAACACCATGCGCCTGGCCATCACGTCACTTTGCTTGCCGTTTGCCTTGATCGGCTGCATCGCTCCTGAAGCCTCCCAGCCTGAATTCAACCCACTCCTATCCAACATCGAGTACCGACTGGACCTGGCCAGCTCGGTTGCACTGCACAAGTGGGAACACAACCTTGCCGTAGCAGCGCCCGAGCGCGAGCGCGAAGTCCTTGCCCTGGTGCGCCAGCAGGCCGCCGACCATGACCTCAGCCCTGAACGCGCCGCAGCTTTCTTCAGCGACCAGATCGAGGCCAACAAGCTGATGCAGTACACCTTGCTCGATCGCTGGGTCACGCTAGAGCAGAGGCCATCAGCAGCCGTCCTTGATTTGGTCGACCAACTGCGACCTCGTCTGGACAAGCTTCAGGCAACGCTTCTATTCGAGTTGGGGCGCTTCGACCGGCACCCTCCAGAGGACTGCGCGCGTAAACTCGCCAACGCCCTGCACGCCCGCACCAATGACCCGATACGCCACCTTGCCCTGGTCCGCGCAACCGCACAGCTGTGTCCGAAACACTAGACGCGTCAATGCTCTATATTGGTGCATAACAACGCCGAACGCTCCGCCATGCACCCCAAAACAGGTCGCGCGGAGCGCCCGCTCAGCAAATTTTGATCCGATTGAGCGCAAATCCAGGCCTTTCTCAGCTATTTCCGCTTCTTTTCGGAGCCTTGGTTTGTTTCTTGCATTTTTTGCAGGAAGAGAGTCTCGCATCAGCGGATCCACAGCACGCCCGGATCTGGCCCCAAGTGCCAGGCAAGCGCCAAACGAGGTCAACGACGCCTTATGACCATCAGCGATGCACAGCACCGTCTGCTTCTGGACAACCTGACCACCGCCACGTTGCTGCTCAACGCCGAGCTGCGCCTGGAGTACATGAACCCGGCCGCAGAAATGCTGCTGGCCGTCAGTGGCCAGCGCAGCCATGGGCAGTTCATCAGCGAGCTGTTCACCGAATCGACCGAGGCGCTCAGTTCGCTGCGCCAGGCGGTCGAGCAGGCGCACCCGTTCACCAAGCGTGAAGCGCAGCTTACATCGCTGACCGGGCAGACCATCACCGTCGACTACGCGGTGACGCCGATACTGCATCAAGGCCAGACCCTGCTGTTGCTCGAGGTGCACCCGCGTGACCGGTTGCTGCGCATCACCAAGGAAGAGGCCCAACTGAGCAAGCAGGAAACCACCAAGATGCTGGTGCGCGGCCTGGCCCACGAAATCAAGAACCCCCTTGGCGGCATCCGCGGAGCGGCCCAGCTACTGGCCCGCGAACTGCCTGAGGAAGGGCTGCGCGACTACACCAATGTGATCATCGAGGAGGCCGACCGCTTGCGTAACCTGGTCGACCGCATGCTCGGCTCGAACAAGCTGCCGTCGCTGGCCATGACCAATATTCACGAAGTGCTGGAGCGGGTGTGCAGCCTGGTCGATGCCGAAAGCCAGGGGTGCATCACTTTGGTGCGCGATTACGATCCAAGCCTGCCGGATGTGCTGATCGACCGAGAACAGATGATTCAGGCCGTACTCAACATTGTGCGCAACGCCATGCAGGCGATCAGCTCGCAGAATGAGCTGCGCCTGGGTCGCATCACCTTGCGCAGCCGCGCCCTGCGCCAGTTCACCATCGGCCACGTGCGTCACCGCCTGGTAGCGCGGGTAGAGATCATCGACAACGGCCCGGGCATCCCGCCGGAACTGCAGGAAACCCTCTTCTATCCCATGGTCAGTGGCCGCCCGGACGGTACCGGGCTGGGCCTGGCCATTACCCAGAACATCATCAGCCAGCACCAGGGCCTGATCGAGTGTGAAAGCCACGCTGGCCATACCGCCTTCTCGATTTACCTGCCTCTGGAACAAGGAGCCACCGCCTCATGAGCCGAAGTGAAACCGTATGGATCGTCGACGATGATCGCTCCATCCGCTGGGTCCTGGAAAAAGCCCTGCAACAGGAAGGCATGACCACCCAGAGCTTCGACAGCGCAGACGGTGTCATGGGGCGCCTGGCACGTCAGCAACCCGACGTGATCATTTCCGACATTCGTATGCCTGGCACCAGCGGCCTCGACCTGCTGGCGCAGATCCGCGAGCAGCACCCGCGCCTGCCGGTCATCATCATGACCGCCCACTCCGACCTGGACAGCGCCGTGGCCTCGTACCAAGGCGGTGCCTTCGAGTACCTGCCCAAGCCATTCGACGTCGACGAAGCGGTATCGCTGGTCAAGCGCGCCAACCAGCACGCCCAGGAGCAGCAAGGCCTGGATGTGCCACAGAACCTGGCGCGCACCCCGGAAATCATTGGTGAAGCCCCGGCGATGCAGGAGGTGTTCCGCGCCATCGGCCGCCTCAGCCACTCCAACATCACCGTGCTGATCAACGGCGAGTCCGGCACCGGCAAAGAACTGGTGGCCCACGCCCTGCACCGGCACAGCCCGCGCGCAGCATCGCCGTTCATTGCCCTGAACATGGCTGCCATCCCCAAGGACTTGATGGAGTCGGAGCTGTTCGGCCATGAGAAAGGCGCCTTCACAGGTGCTGCCAACTTGCGTCGCGGCCGTTTCGAGCAGGCCGATGGTGGCACGCTGTTCCTCGACGAAATCGGGGACATGCCTGCCGACACCCAGACCCGCCTGCTGCGTGTGCTGGCCGATGGCGAGTTCTACCGCGTGGGCGGCCATGTGCCGGTCAAGGTCGACGTGCGCATCATCGCCGCCACCCACCAGAACCTGGAGTCACTGGTGCAGGCCGGCAAGTTCCGTGAGGACTTGTTCCACCGCCTGAACGTGATCCGTATCCATATTCCGCGCCTGGCCGACCGCCGCGAGGATATCCCCGCCCTCGCCCGCCACTTCCTTGCCCGGGCGGCCCAGGAGCTGGCAGTCGAGCCGAAGATCCTCAAGCCGGAAACCGAAGAGTTCATCCGCAACCTGCCATGGCCTGGCAATGTGCGGCAGATGGAGAACACCTGCCGCTGGATCACCGTGATGGCCTCCAGCCGCGAAGTGCTGATCGGCGACCTGCCACCCGAACTGCTGAACCTGCCACACGATGCCGCGCCAGTGACCAACTGGGAGCAGGCCCTGCGCCAGTGGGCCGACCAGGCCTTGGCGCGCGGGCAGACCAGCCTGCTGGACAGCGCAGTGCCGAGCTTTGAGCGGATCATGATCGAGACGGCACTCAAGCACACCGCCGGCCGCCGTCGCGATGCCGCGCTGTTGCTGGGTTGGGGGCGCAACACCCTGACACGCAAGATCAAGGAGCTGGGGATGAATGTGGCTGGTGGGGATGATGAGGAAGGTGATGACCACTGAGCGCTGAATTAGCCTTCTAGATTGCTGGGGCTGCTTTGCAGCCCATCGCGACACAAGGCCGCTCCCACAGGATCACCTCTGCCCCCAAGGCTGATGCGATGGACACACATCGCGGTCGTCGTAGGAGCGGGTTCACCCGCGAAGAGGCCGGGCCTGCTGGCCAATCTCCACCTGCCGTTCACCGTTGCCGCCGCCACCGTATTCGCGGGTAAACCCGCTCCTACCCCGGCGTGTACACACATCGGGGTCGTCGTAGGAGCGGGTTCACCCGCGAAGAGGCCGGGCCTGCTGGCCAATCTCCACCTGCCGTTCACCGTTGCCGCCACCACCGTATTCGCGGGTAAACCCGCTCCTACCACGGCGGTGGGCACACATCGGGGTCGTCGTAAGAGCGGGTTCACCCGCGAAGAGGCCGCGCCTGCTGGCCAATCTCCACCTGCCGTTCACCGTTGCCGCCACCACCGTATTCGCGGGTAAACCCGCTCCTACCACGATCCTGTGGGAGCGGCCTTGTGTCGCGATGGGGCGCAAAGCGGCCCCAGCCATTTCAGCCCTCTGAATGCACCGTTCCTGTGCCCGCTGCACCTCTCGAAGGCACAAATCCCCTCAAAATCCGGCCAAATCACCCGCAAAGCCCAGTATTCACGGCTTTTGCAAAACTGGCACGCCCCCTGCAATAAGCAATACATCTCCAGTTTCGGGGGCCCTGGTACAGGCAGGCCGGGTGAACCCCTCTTTTATTTGCAGCACCGCCGCTTTTGGGGACCTCGGTACAGGCAGGCCGGGCATCCCCCCTTTATACGCAGTACCCCTTTTGGGGACCCTGGTACAGGCAGGCCGGGATATCCCCTCTTTTATTCGTGCAGTTTCACTTGCACCCGCCAGCGCCCAGCGTCCTCTGCACCGGCCCATTCGCCGTGCAGGGGGCGCGCGGCCACCACCGTCAGCAACAAACCTTCCTTGCTGTGCTGTACCCGCCAGCTCACCGGCTTGCCCTGCAGGCTGAGCTGCCCTTGCTGAGCCTTGCCCTGGGCCTGGAACAGCAACGCCACCGTCCCTTCCACGTTCTCGCCATGCAGCTTGGGTTCTTCGTTGAACCACAGCTCCAGGCCATCCTGCATCACTTGCACCTGCTGCAGTTCACGCTCGTCCGGCGTAGTCAGGCGACCGATCATCAGCCCTACCATCAAGCCGACGATCGCCAACGACAGCATCACCCGTGGGAAGGCCTTCGAACGCACGTCCGGTTCAGGGGTAGAATGCCCGTCATCTTCACGTTTGGAGCCGTGCATGTTTCACGTCATCCTTTTTCAACCAGAAATTCCGCCGAATACCGGCAACATCATTCGTCTATGCGCCAACAGCGGCTGCGCCCTGCACCTGATCGAACCCATCAGCTTCGAACTGGATGACAAGCGCCTGCGCCGCGCAGGGCTGGACTACCACGAGTATGCCACGCTCAAGCGCCACGAGAGCTTGGCCGGATGCCTGGAAAGCCTTGGCAACCCACGGTTGTTCGCCTTTACCACCAAGGGCTCGCACCCGTTCCACGAAGTGGCTTTCCAGCCGGGCGACGCCTTCCTGTTCGGGCCAGAGAGCCGCGGGTTGCCGGCAGAGGTGCTGGACAGCCTGCCGGCCGAGCATCGCCTGCGCCTGCCGATGCGGCCGGGGTGCCGTAGCCTGAACCTGTCCAATACGGTGGCGGTGACGGTGTATGAGGCGTGGCGGCAGAACGGGTTTGCCGGGAGCTGATGTGTTGCCTGTGCCGGCCTCTTCGCGGGTAAACCCGCTCCTACGCAGGTCGAGAGAACGGCGCGATCCCCTGTAGGTGCGGGTTTACCCGCGAAGAGGGCCGCACAGGCAACAAAAAAGCGCCCCGAGAGGCGCTTTCTTGATACCAGCAGTAATTACTGCACAGTAGGCGCTTCACCCGCTTCCTGCATACGCTGCATTTCTTGCGCGTACAGGGCGTCGAAGTTGACCGGCGACAGCATCAGCGCCGGGAACGAACCGCGGGTCACCAGGCTGTCCAGGGCCTCACGGGCATAAGGGAACAGGATGTTCGGGCAGAACGCACCCAGGGTGTGGCTCATCGAAGGCGCATCGAGGTTGGCGATCAGGAAGATACCGGCCTGCTGCACTTCAGCAATGAAGGCCACTTCGTCACCGTTCTTGACGGTAACCGACAGGGTCAGCACGACCTCGTGGAAGTCGCCTTCCAGGGATTTCTGCTTGGTGTTCAGGTCCAGGGCAACGCTCGGTTCCCAGGTCTGACGGAAGATCTGCGGGCTTTTCGGGGCCTCGAACGACAGGTCGCGCACATAGATGCGTTGCAGGGAGAACTGAGGGCTGTTGTCTTCTGCAGCAGCGCCGTTGGTCTGTTGGTCAGTCATGTCAGATCCTTATCCTAATGTTTTTGAATGCAGTGCAAATCAGGCCGCCAGCAACGCGTCGAGCTTGCCCGCGCGCTCCAGGGCATAGAGGTCATCGCATCCACCGACATGGGTGCTGCCGATCCAGATCTGCGGCACCGACGTGCGGCCGGCTTTCTGACTCATCTCGGCGCGAACCTGCGGCTTGCCGTCGACCTTGATTTCCTCGAAGGCCACGCCCTTGCTCTCGAGCAGGTACTTGGCGCGCATGCAGTAGGGGCAGTAGTCGCTGGAGTAGACGATGACAGGCTTCATATCACTTCACCAGGGGCAGGTTATCGGCTTTCCAGCTGGAAACGCCACCGCTCAGTTTGGCGGCGTTGTAACCAGCTTTGAGCAGCTCGCGGCAAATGGTGCCGGACTGCTGGCCCATCGCGTCGACGACGATCAAGGTCTTTTCTTTATGCTTGCCCAGCTCGGTCATGCGGTTGGCCAGCTTGTCCTGCGGGATGTTCACCGCACCGACGATATGACCGGCGGAGTATTCCTTGGCCGGGCGAATGTCGATCACCAGGGCCTTCTCGGCATTGACCAGGGCTGTCAGTTGGCCGTTAGTCAGGCTTTGGCCACCACGACGGATTTCATTGATGAGCAGCAGGACCAGCAGAATGAGGAAGATCGCAACCAGGATGTAGTGATCTGTCGCGAATTGAATCAGGTGAGCAACCATCAGCGGTGTTCCAGGCGATTGAAAATGCCGGCCAGTATACACAGCCCCTTGGTGCCACCAAAGCCCGACGGGCCGGCCACAAAACCACCTTCATGTTGCCACCACAGGTGCGCCGGTCGGTGGAATGGGACGAATATTCGCCGCAGGTGGCGTATTTGCCCTAAAATGCGTGTCTTTATCATCTTTGAACAACCGTGAGTTTGATTGATGACGAGCACGCCCAAACCTCTGGTCCTGATTATCCTGGATGGCTTCGGCCATAGCGATATCCCCGAACACAACGCCATCTTTGCCGCCAATAAACCGGTCTATGACCGCCTGTGCGCCACCCAGCCGCATGGCCTCATTTCCGGCTCGGGCATGGATGTCGGCCTGCCGGACGGGCAGATGGGCAACTCCGAAGTCGGTCATATGAACCTCGGCGCAGGTCGCGTCGTGTATCAGGACTTCACGCGGGTGACCAAGGCCATCCGCGACGGCGAGTTCTTCGAAAACCCGGTACTGACCGGTGCTGTGGACAAGGCAGTCGGTGCTGGCAAGGCCGTGCACATCCTCGGCCTGCTGTCCGATGGTGGTGTACACAGCCACCAGGACCACTTGGTGGCCATGGCCGAACTGGCCGCCCAGCGTGGCGCCGAAAAGATCTACCTGCACGCCTTCCTCGATGGCCGCGACACCCCGCCACGCAGCGCGCAGTCGTCCATCGAACTGCTCGACGCCACCTTCGCCAAACTGGGCAAGGGCCGTATCGCCAGCCTGATCGGCCGCTACTACGCCATGGACCGCGACAACCGCTGGGACCGCGTCAGCGCTGCCTACAACCTCATCGTCGATAGCGCTGCCGAGTATACCGCTGACACAGCCCTGGCAGGCCTTGAAGCAGCCTACGCCCGCGACGAAAGCGACGAATTCGTCAAGGCCACGCGCATTGGCGAAGCCGTCAAGGTCGAAGATGGCGATGCCGTGATTTTCATGAACTTCCGCGCCGACCGTGCTCGCGAGCTGTCGCGTGCATTCGTAGAGCCAGACTTCACGGAATTCGCCCGTGCGCGCCTGCCGAAGATGGCGGCGTACATCGGTCTGACCCAGTATTCGGCGAAGATCCCGGCACCAGCAGCCTTTGCCCCGTCCAGCCTGAACAACGTGCTGGGCGAATACTTGGCGAAAAACGGCAAGACCCAGCTGCGCATCGCCGAAACCGAGAAATACGCCCACGTCACCTTCTTCTTCTCGGGTGGCCGCGAAGAGCCGTTCGAAGGCGAAGAACGCATCCTGATCCCATCGCCGAAGGTCGCCACCTATGACCTGCAACCGGAAATGAGCGCGCCGGAAGTGACCGATCGCATCGTCGAAGCCATCGAACAGCGGCGCTTCGACGTCATCGTGGTCAACTACGCCAACGGCGACATGGTCGGCCACACCGGCGTGTTCGAGGCAGCGGTCAAGGCCGTCGAAGCACTGGATACCTGTGTAGGGCGCATTGTCGACGCACTGGACAAGGTCGGCGGCGAAGCGCTGATCACCGCTGACCACGGCAACGTCGAGCAGATGGAAGACGAGTGCACCGGCCAGGCGCACACCGCGCACACGACCGAGCCGGTACCGTTCATCTATGTGGGCAAGCGCAACGTGAAAGTGCGCGAGGGCGGCGTGCTGGCAGACGTGGCGCCGACCATGCTGAAGCTGCTCGGGCTGGAAAAGCCGGTGGAAATGACCGGTACTTCGATTCTGGTCGACGCCTGAATGTCGAAAGGGGCTGCGTTGCAGCCCCGATTGCACATGAATTCCAGACAAACGCCCTCCTGCATCCGCAGCGAGGCGTTTTTTTTGCCTGCCCAGGCGGGCATACTAGGCCAGTCTCCATCCTTGGTACGCCAAACCCCATGCTTCGCGCCCTGATCCTCCTAGCCCTGTCTTGCCTGCTCAGCCCGGCCTTCGCCGATGAGCGTGCGCAGACCCAGCAGCAACTGGATGCCACCCGCCAGGACATTGCCGAGCTCAAGAAAACGCTGAGCAAGCTCCAGGAAGAAAAGGCCGGTGTGCAAAAAGACCTCAAAGCCACCGAAACCGACATCGGCAACCTCGAAAAGCAGGTGGAGGCCCTGCAGCAAGAACTAAAAAAGACTGAAGGCGAGCTGGAGCGCCTTGATACCGAGAAAAAAAAACTCCAGAGCGCCCGCGTTGAACAACAACGACTGATCGCCATTCAGGCCCGTTCGGCCTACCAGAACAACGGTCGCGAGGAATACCTCAAGCTGCTGCTCAACCAGCAGAACCCCGAGAAATTCGCCCGCACCCTTACCTATTACGACTACCTGAGCAAGGCGCGCCTGGAGCAATTGCGCACCTTCAACGAGACCTTGCGCCAACTGGCCAACGTCGAACAGGAAATTTCCAGCCAGCAACAACAACTGCTGGCCCAGCGCACCGACCTCGACAGCCGTCGCCAGGCCCTGGAAACCGAGCGCGCCAAGCGCCAGCAGGTACTGGCAAAGCTCAACAGCGATGTGAAGGACCGCGATCAGAAGCTGCAAGCGCGCGAACAGGACCAGGCCGACCTGGCCAAGGTCCTGAAGACCATCGAGGAAACCCTCGCCCGCCAGGCGCGTGAAGCTGAAGAGGCACGCAAGAAGGCCCTGCTGGCGCAGCAGGAAGCGGAAAAACGCCGCCAGCAGGAAGCGCTGGCCGCCGCCGCTGCCCGCGACCGGGCCCGTGAGCCTGCAGAGCCAGTGGAACCGCCGAAAAAGGCCCGTACCACCCTCGGGCCGATGGTTTCCAGCGATGGCGCCAACTACGGCGGCGCATTTTCTGCTGCGCGGGGCAAACTTCCATGGCCAGTCAATGGTCGATTGCTGGCACGTTTCGGTGATGCCCGCGGTAGCGACGCCCGTGCCAAGTGGGACGGGGTTATGATCAGCGCCAACCCAGGCACCCAGGTACGTGCCGTGCACGGCGGGCGTGTGGTATTCGCGGACTGGTTGCGCGGTGCCGGGCTTCTGGTCATTCTCGACCATGGCAACGGTTACCTGAGCCTGTACGGCCACAACCAGAGCCTGCTCAAGAATGCCGGTGATATCGTCAAGGCCGGTGAAGCCATTTCCACCGTTGGCGACAGCGGTGGTCAGGACGCGGCAGGCTTGTATTTCGCTATCCGCCAGCAGGGCCGGCCTACCGACCCTTCGCAGTGGTGCCGGGGCTAGTCAAATTTCTACGGCGCAGCCTGAGTGCTGCGCCGATGCTCCCCAGGGAGCGCTTACAGGATCAGGAGTTCGTTCGACATGCTGCACTCGCCTCGTCTCACCCAACTGGCCCTGTCCATCGCCCTGGCGGTCGGCGCGCCCCTGGCCACCGCCGCAGAGCCGGCCAAGGCCGCTGCAGTGCCAGCCACCGAGGTGACCGCCAAGGCGCCACTGCCGCTGGAAGAACTGCGCACCTTCGCCGAGGTCCTGGACCGCATCAAAGCTGCCTACGTCGAACCGGTAGACGACAAGACCCTGCTGGAAAACGCCATCAAGGGCATGCTTAGCAACCTTGACCCGCATTCGGCCTACCTCGGCCCTGAGGACTTCCAGGAGCTGCAGGAAAGCACCAGCGGCGAGTTCGGCGGGCTGGGCATTGAAGTAGGCCAGGAAGACGGCTTCATCAAGGTGGTCTCGCCAATCGACGACACCCCAGCCTCGCGGGCCGGCGTGCAGGCTGGTGACCTGATCGTCAAGATCAACGGCGCCCCGACCCGCGGCCAGACCATGACCGAAGCCGTCGACAAGATGCGCGGCAAGGTCGGCGAGAAAATCACCCTGACCTTGGTGCGCGACGGCGGCAACCCGTTCGACGTGAACCTGACTCGTGCAGTCATTCAGGTCAAGAGCGTGAAGAGCCAGCTACTGGAGAACGACTACGGCTACATCCGTATCACCCAGTTCCAGGTCAAGACCGGTGACGAAGTGGGCAAGGCCCTGGCCAAGCTGCGCAAGGACAACGGCAAGAAGCTGCGCGGGGTGGTGCTGGACCTGCGCAACAACCCAGGCGGCGTGCTGCAATCGGCAGTGGAAGTGGCCGACCACTTCCTGACCAAAGGTCTGATCGTCTACACCAAAGGCCGCATCGCCAACTCCGAGCTGCGTTTCTCGGCCGACCCGGCCGATGCCAGCGCAGGCGTGCCGCTGGTGGTACTGATCAACGGTGGCAGTGCATCGGCATCGGAAATTGTCGCCGGCGCCCTGCAGGACCAGAAGCGCGCCGTGCTGATGGGCACCGACAGCTTCGGCAAAGGCTCGGTGCAGACCGTGCTGCCACTGGCCAACGACCGCGCCCTGAAGCTCACCACTGCGCTGTACTACACCCCCAACGGCCGCTCGATCCAGGCCCAGGGCATCGTCCCGGACATCGAGGTGCGCCCGGCCAAGCTCACCGCCGAAGCCGACACCGAAAACTTCAAGGAAGCCGACCTGCAGGGCCACCTGGGCAACGGCAACGGCGGCGCCGACCGCCCGACCGGCAGCAGCAAGCGCAAGGAACGCCCGCAGGATGACGACTTCCAGCTGAGCCAGGCACTGAGCCTGCTCAAGGGCCTGAACATCACCAAGGGCGACTGAGCCACCCTATGCGTTTTCTGCTGTGTCTGTTGTTTTGCCTGATGGCCGGAATCGCGCAAGCGGCACCGGCCAACAAGGCCTACATGAGCATCATCATCGACGACCTGGGCCAGAGCCCAGAGCGCGACAGCCGTACCCTGGCCCTGCCTGGGCCGGTGACCATGGCGATCATGCCCGACACCCCGCATGCCACCGACTTTGCACGCCAGGCGCACAAGGCCGGCAAAACGGTGATCCTGCACATGCCCATGGACCCGGCCACCGGGCCCTATGCCTGGCACCCGGGCATCGCCATCGAAGAGCTGGCACGGCGCCTGGACGCAGCATTGGTCAAGGTGCCCTACGCCGCCGGCATCAACAACCACATGGGCAGCCGCATGACCGCACAACGTGAACCCATGGCGTGGTTGATGGGCGAGCTGCAGCGGCGCCATCTGTTCTTTGTCGACAGCCGCACCAGTGCCGCCACGGTCGCCGCGGCCGAGGCTCAAGCACACGATGTCGCGCATGTATCACGGGATGTATTTCTGGATGACGTGCGCACGCCGGAAGCCATCGACGCTCAGCTGCAACAGGGTATTACGCTGGCCCGCAAGCAAGGCTCGGCCGTGTTGATCGGCCACCCCTACCCGCAGACGCTAGCGGTGCTGGAAAGTCAGATTCCACGGCTCAAGCAGTTGGGTATCGAACTGGTCACGCTGCAACAGATGATCGCCACACGTGGCAACCAGGCCATGCCTGCACACGGTAAGCATGGCCGTTACAGCAATCGCTAGCATTTGCTGATCGCGGGCAGCCGCTGGGCCACCCGGGCAAAGTTCAGAGGTTGAACGGAATGACATCCCTGGCCTGTGCGTAGGTCAGGTTACCCCGATAAATGCTCAGTACCTGCCCCTCGCTCGCCGCCTTCATTTGCTCGCGATACCCCATTTTGCGCTGGCTCCACAGCTTGAGATGGCCTTTGCCAAACGCCGTCGGCGCCGCCTGCGAGTCGGCAAAATGGAAATGCGCGGCCCACAAGGGTTTACCTCGACCCTCACCGGGAGCACGCAACAGGCTGATCCGGTACTCGTCCAGATAGCCATCGGAAACCACCTGCCGAGGCCCGACATATTCCACGGCGAGCAAACCCTGCTGATGGAGAAAATTCAGCCCTCTGGCACCTGGATAGCGCGTCTTGCTGTAAAGCGCTACCAAACAGTCGCGGCGGGCCTGACGCAACTGAATCAGCGCATCGTCCATGCCCGCCAGCAGCGCGTGCTCTGCGTTGGCATCGCTGAGCTGTTCACGCAACTCGGACACTTCGTTGATCTGGCCGTCCAGCATCGACATCAGGCCCATATCGTCAGCATCCTTGGCAACCAGGGCTCTGGCTTGAGCGATGACATTTTCGTTCTGTGCCAGCATGGCCTCGGCCAGCTCCCGATTGTTCCTTTCGGACTCCGGCGTAGAAGTCCGCGACTGCTGTTCCGGTTCGCCCGCGGCTACCTCTTCAACCCAGGTGTTTCCCTGCTTCTGGAAGCGATGCAGCGCGCTCTTGTTGAAAGCCGCTACAACTTGCAGCACAGCCTGCCCGTCGACCACCGATTCGCTGCCAATGACTATCTGACCAGCCCGCGTATGGGCCACCTGCAGGCTCTTTCGTGAATAGACCGCACGACGTGTGCCACGGACCTGCCCGTCCGCCTGCTCGCGCATGGCCTCGACCAACGCCTCACCGGCTATGGTTTTCAGTTCCACCATCTGTTGCTTGTAGGCCTCAAGGCGCTGGACATCGATGAGCTTGCTGCCGAGTGTCTTGATCCGTTCGGCGTTGAGAATCGCCGCGAGGTATTCGTCCCACGCACTTTGCAGCACCTCGATTCGTTCGGCGACAGGCAAGTCACAGAACATCAGCAGATGATGGGTTTGTGCAGCCACCCGCAAACGCTGACTGGCGAGCGCATGGCGGAAGATCATGTAGTGCTGGGTAGGCGTGCCTTTGTGCCACTGCAGGGCCAGCTCGACCAGGCCCATGGCCTGGAAAAACCGGATGTTGATCGTGGTCGTCTTACGGCTCTCGATAATGCTCGAAACGGTCAGCGTGGTATTGACGTAAGGCACTTGCATGTCGATGTCGGTGATGGCCAACAGGCGATCCAGCTGGCTGGAGACATTGATGATCCTGGGCTGCTCTTCAAGCAACTTCTCCAACATCGTCCGGAACCTGGCATACAACTCGGCCTGTTTCTCTGGCGGTGCGACATTGAGCGCATTGGTGAGTTGGTCATATTCCCTGAACCCACCCAAGGCCAGCAGCTCATCAATGAAGAACATGCCAAAGCTGATCAGGTTCTTGCGGACCTGGCCCAAGAGTATCCGTTGATCTCTCACGCTGCCGACGTGCGTCGAGGCGCTCGACTTGTCAAGCACGTAGGTAATGTTGCGTTCGGCCTCGAGATAATCAAGGAACAATCTCTCGTTCAAGGGCAGGCGCTGGTTGCGCAACTTACTCGTCTGCTCTTGCAACTGCTGGAACTTGAGCTTGAACAACTCGGTAGCCTGCTCGAATTGCGCACGTTCGCCCGGCTCGGTGGGTGGCGCCTTTTGCAACCGTTCCTCGACTTTTTTTACCGGATCACGCAAACCGACAATCTGCTCGCTCAACGCGTTGAAATCCTTCGTGGCAGCCTCTGCGGCCAGGATAAGCCGCTCTATCTCGGCCTGAGCCTTGGCGATCGGCCCGTCAAGCTTCTTGCGCAATCGCTCGCGGGCCAACTCGCCGGAGCGATCATTGCCACCGTGCAAGCGCGAATTATTGAGGCGCCAGACATTGCTGTCGCGCATCAGGTATGGCCCAACCGTGCCGTCCGGACCAATGATGCGAAACGCTGCGTTATCAAGGCTGACTCGGTAGACATCACCGTCCAGAGACACATAGAAATCATCCCCGATCCGTACCAACCCCGCGGCCACGCCCTGCGTCTGCGGTTCGCGCCCTTCCAGCGAAACACTGGCCGCCAACGCGCGCATCTGGCCGCGCTGGGCACTTGACAGGCCATTGAGCCCCCCAGCCCCACGCCAGGAAAAATCGAGGTGGGTGTTGGCCATGGCCTGCAGGCTGTCGACCGAGGCGCTGGGCTCCCGCGTTGCTGCGCAAAGGTTCGCCAGCTCGACCCCGGTGCCGGCAGGTGGCCCCTGTAGCAGCGCTGGCGGCAGGTCGCCCGAAACGGGCGGCGCTGCCAGTTTCGGCGTCTGCAGGTGTATCAGCGCCAGCAAGGTGTTGTTCAGCACATCGACCATCGCCTGGATGCGCTCGTCGAGATGCGAGCTGGCCAGTCCTTGCACATCGTTGATCAAGCTGCGCATGCCGATGTAGAGCCAGGCAACCGAGGTGAGCGGCCCTGGCAACACCGGAAACACAACATTCAGCAGTTCCCAGGAAAATGCGGTGACCAGTCGCCAGCGCACCTCGCTGTTGCTCATGGCGCTGCGATCCGCCAGCTCCAGCAACATCCGGCCCTTGGCTTCGAACATCTGCCGATCCACGTCCCGCGCCCAGAATTGCAGCGCCAACTGAACAGGCTGCGGTTTCTCCGGGAGGGTGTAAGGGTCGAGCAGCCATTGGGGCAGGTGCGGCTCCCGAAAGCCACCATTGTCGTAGACCGCGCGCTGAGCTTGCTCAATCCACAGCAGCACGTTGTCCTGCAACGCCCCCGGGCGGCTGATCGCATCCAACAGTGCCTGAGCGCTGTCGCACTGAATCAGCGCCTTTTCGGTGTACAGCGGGCAGTACAACAGATGAACACCCAACTCGATGAGTTCGATCACGTAGAAACCATGCGCGACGTCGACCCTCTCTGATGTCGGCGAGCGTTTGAACGCAAGCGGTGCAATCCGCACAGCGGCTGCCCCTTCCGCGCCGCTACGGCAGAATTCTGCCAGGGCGCCGTAGGCGAATTTGTCGAGCCGTTTGACGGCACGCGCCCGCGCAGCATCGAACATCAGGGTGATACGCCAGCGTATGGCAAATGCCGAGATGTGTTCGGCGCGGCTCGCCGAGCGATCGAGCATCGACTGAACATGCCGTGGATAACTGCCGCCGATATCGACTCGCTGCACCAGCTCACGGACGTAATCAATGGTCATCCACTTCATGATCAGCTGGTTTCCCCGGTGGGCGATGTGTGTCACCACCCCGCCTGCGGTGGCATCCAGGCGGCCGATCGCCAGCTGCGTCAGGGTCAACGTCTTTTCACCGGTCTTCTGGCCGAAGCCCAGCCCGTGACCGTCACTGACAAAGGTCTCGACCGTGAGGAGAAGGTCATCAGGAAAATAATTGGCGTCTACCGGGTGGTCATGCAGCATCGCTTCGCGCAGGCGCGTCGCCGCATAGGTGTGCAAGTCCGGCAGACCATCCTGAATGCCCTGCGCTGGGCTGTGCTGTTGCAGTAGCGACAAGTCGAGCATGGCTTGGAGGTAAGCGGTCTGGCTATCCGTATCGGCTCGCGACAGGCCCTTGGGAAGCGCCAGGCCCAGCCCACCGGTGCCATGGTCACTGAACTCGGCGAAAAATGATGCGGGGTCGCAGGCCAAGTGGCAGTAGTGCTCCAGTTGGTCGACGCTGTCGATCGCACTCCAGCGCAGGCGGGCCACGCGCTCGAGCAAGATTTCCAGCAGCAAGGCGCTGTACAGGGCGAAAGCGTCGCCCTCCACAGTCAGGCCCTGCCAGTTCAACTCATCAAACCGGTAACGTCCAGCCATCTGTATTTGCAACGCCGCGCCGAATGCAGCCTGGGCGTCGAAACTGCGGACCAGGCCTTCGGGAGAACACCAGAGTGTCAGTTCGCGAACCTCACTGGAGGCGGTAATCAGCAAGCCGGGCAACAGCTCATGGAACGTGTCTTCGCCCTCAAGTAAGGCTACCCGCACCAGCTGCACATCGAGCCCGGTGCGGTTGCCCATCATCAGGTCACGCAGAAGCTTGCGCTGTTCGTCGTCCAGCGCTTCGTCTTTCAGGCCATCGAGCAGGTTGGCGCGCAACAACTGTTGCAACCGCAGGTCCCGGTCGATCGTGCCGTCGCCGTTCCAATAGTCGATCTGCGCTCGCTGGAAGTGCCAAAGCAGCATTGGCAGCAACGCGTTGAGGCCATCGGTCAGGCGCGCGGGCTCGATCAAATCGCCCTCAGCCGTTTCGAAGCTCGACTCGATGGCGAAAAAGCGCCGGGGCGGGTTCAGGCTAAGGCGGTAGTCACCCGCCGGGGCGAGGTCCAGTGGTTTAGCCGCAAGCAGGGCCTGCAGCACAACATCCACCAGCGGCTGAGGGCGCCAGACACCATCCGGCTGCAGGGACATCAGGTACAGCGGTGCAGCCGAGGTCATTTCAGGGCGGTGCACGCCAACCAGAGGATAGTGCTCCAGGATCACCTTCATGACCTGTTCGCCTACGACCTGGCGGAGCGTGGGACGGCTGGCGAACTGGGCGGCGACTGCGTGTTTGAGGTTGTGCGCGTGAGTGGCGGGCATGACCAGGACTCGTTGTGGAATGAACCACAAAGCGTCCTGGAAATGGTATCGAAACAGGTGCTACATATTGCTGCTGGCAGGCCGCGGCACCTGGCGATGCGGCGACCTGCCGGGCTGTCAGCTATAGACGCGGCCAAGCACCTGGCGATGGCTCTCGAACTGATCGAGCACATCACGCACGATCTGGTCTGGGGCAAAGCCCATCAGGTCGTACTCCTGACTGCCGTCATGCAGGTAGACCTCGGCGCGGTAGAAGCGCTGGCGCAGTTCAGGCTCACCCTCGACCGGCGCCTCGCTCGGCGCGGCCATATAGCCGTCAAGGCTCACTTCGTAGACGAATGGGTTGCCTTCTTCCATCATCACCCGCAAGCCCATCAGGTTGCGCGACTGGCCAACGCGGGTTTCCACCTCGAAGCCCTGCGTCTGCAGCTGTGCAGCGGCTTCTTTCAACGCCGGGCTGACCTGCTTGTCCATGAAGCGCTGCACCACGGCCTGGGTCGGCTGCAGTTCCAGCTGGGTCAGGCGCTCGCTAAAGCCGCGACGGCCACGGGCGGCCAGTTCGGCGCGCTCCTGCTCGATCACCACGTCCTGCTTCATGGCCTTGTACAGGCCGAACATGAACAGCACCAGCACCACCGAGAACGGCAGGCCCGCCAGCACGACCATGGTCTGCATGGCTTCGAAGTTACCGGCAAACAGCAGGCCGATAGTCACCAGGGTGATCACCACGGACCAGAACACCACCATCCAGTGCGGGGCATCTTCGTCGACCTTGCCGCCTGTGCACGACAGGTTGGCCATCATCACCGCGCCGGAGTCGGCCGGCGTGAGGAACAGCACGAACCCGACGAACACTGCCACACCAATGACGATCTTGGCTGCCGGGAAGTATTCCAGCAGCTGGTAGATCGACATCGATGGCTGTTCCAGCGCAGTCTTGCCCAGCTCCACGGCGCCCTGGTTGATCACCAGGTCCAGTGCGGTGTTGCCGAAGATCGACAGCCAGGCCAGGGTGAAGCCCAGCGGGATCAGCAGCACCCCCATCACCAGTTGGCGCACGGTGCGGCCCTTGGAAATACGGGCAATGAACATGCCGACGAACGGGCCCCAGGAGATCCACCAGGCCCAGTAGAACACGGTCCACAGGCCCAGCCAGCGCTCCGACTTGCCGGCTTCGCCTTCATACACATAAAGGTCGAAGGTTTTCAGCACGATGCCGTTCAGGTAGTCGCCGACGTTCTGCACGAAGCCGTTGAGCAGGTGCAGGGTTTCGCCGCCCAGCAGCACGAAGATCAACAGGCCGCTGAACAGCATGATGTTCAGGTTGGACAGGCGGCGGATGCCGTTTTCCACGCCCGATACCGCTGCCACGGTGGCCACGCCAGCCATGACCAGGATAACCACCAGCAGGTTGGTCTTGCTGTGGTCCATGCCGAACAGGTATTCCAGGCCGGACGACACTTGCATCGCGCCGATGCCCAGGTTGGTCACCAGGCCCAGCAGGGTGACGAACATGCCGAAGATATCGACGGCGTTGCCGGCAGCGCCCTTGACCCAACGCTCGCCCACCAGCGGGTACAGCGCCGAGCGCAGTGCCAACGGCTGGTTGTGGCGGTAGGCAAAGTAACCCACGGCCAGGCCGACCAGGGCATAGATCGCCCAGCCGTGCAGGCCCCAGTGCAGGAAGGTCAGCTGCAGGCCCTGGCGCGCGGCCTCGAGGCTGGCCGGGGTGCCCTCCGGTGGGTTGAAGTAGTGGTCCAGGGGCTCGGAGGCGCCGAAGTACAGCAGCGAAATACCGATACCGGACGAGAACAGCATGCCGGCCCAGGCGCCATAGCTGAAGTCAGGCTGATCGTCCTTGCCACCCAGCTTGAGGCTGCCGTAGTCGGAGAAAGCCAGGTAGACGACGAACAGCAGGTATCCGCAGATGACCAGCATGTAGTACCAGCCAAAGGTGCGCGTCAGCCACTTCTGGGCCACGCCCAGCACCTGGCCGGCGGTTTCGGGTACAGCGATCAGCAAGGCAGTCAGAACAAGGATCATCAGCGCGGAGGTGAAAAACACCACGCGGTTGACCCGTACCCTCTCGGCGGGGGGCTTGGTAAGTGAGGCAGAACTCATTGCACGAATGCTCCGGGCAGTGCGGCTGTGGAGGCTAATCAGTCTTTCCCGAGCAATTGGTGGAATATCCCCACTGCATCAGGTGTTATAAAAGAACCCTGGAAACCGTGATCCCGAATCGATACGTTGCCAAAAACAGACAGGTGGCCTGCTGAAAATGCCACGCCTCAACGGAGGTGCGCGCATTCGTCACAGGTCACCCCGCCCGCTCCAAGGGCCTGTCGCAGGGCCAATGGCCGTACGGCAGAATCTGCATTTCGCATCGCTCATGCCCGTCAACACCTTGTATTCCGGGGGTTACGCGATTTCCTGGGGTGTCAATCCGTGCCTTCTCGACCGCCTGAAAAACTGTCAATGGCACAAATTGTCGCAGAGCTTATTCTTTATTGATTGAACGTTCAATCAAAACAAAATAGACTGGCCTTCGCCGAGTCAGCCGCCTGTCGTCTGCTCGCAGGCCTGAGGAGATAGCAAGATGCCCAAGGTCGGTATGCAACCCATCCGGCGCCAGCAGTTGATCGAAGCCACATTGCAGGCGGTCGATCAGGTCGGACTGGGGGACGCCAGCATTGCGCTGATTGCCCGTTTGGCCGGTGTGTCGAACGGCATCATCAGTCACTACTTTCGGGACAAGAACGGCCTGATCGCAGCGACGATGGGTTACATCATGAGCATGCTCAACGAAGGCGTCAGAGCACGTCGCCAGGCCCTGAAAGACGACAGCCCGCGCGCTCACCTGAAAGTGATCATCGAGGGCAACTTCGATGCCAGCCAGGTAAACGGCCCGGCAATGAAAACCTGGTTGGCCTTCTGGGCTTCCAGCATGCACCAGCCCGATTTGCACAGGTTGCAGCGGATCAACGACCACCGCTTGTATTCCAACCTGTGCTGCCAGTTCCGCCGCGCCCTGCCGCTCTACCATGCGCGCAAGGCAGCCCGCGGCCTGGCAGCCCTGATCGACGGTTTGTGGCTGCGTGGCGCCCTGTCGGGTGATGCATTCGACACCGACCAGGCGATACGGATTGCTTACGAATACATGGAACTACAACTGGCCAAGCAGCACACCCTGGGCACAAACGACCAGGCTGCTGACAATGCGCGCAGGGCCCTTGCCAACCCGGCAGGAGCATGACGCGCAAGCCAAACCACACACTGCACTTGCGAGGACACTATGGCCCGTTTCGGAACGCAAAAACTCTACATTGATGGCGCTTACGTCGACGCTGGCAGCGATGCCACTTTCGAAGCCATCAACCCGGCCACCGGCGAAGTCCTCGCCCACGTGCAGCGTGCTACCGAGGCTGACGTCGAGAAGGCCGTGGAAAGCGCCGAGCGTGGCCAGAAAGTCTGGGCTGCGATGACTGCCATGCAGCGTTCGCGCATCCTGCGCCGCGCCGTCGACATCCTGCGCGAGCGCAACGATGAGCTGGCCATGCTGGAAACCCTGGACACCGGCAAGTCGTACTCCGAAACCCGCTACGTCGACATCGTCACCGGCGCCGACGTGCTGGAATACTACGCAGGCCTGGTACCGGCCATCGAAGGCGAGCAGATCCCGCTGCGCGAATCGTCCTTCGTCTACACCCGCCGCGAGCCGCTGGGCGTGACCGTGGGTATCGGTGCCTGGAACTACCCGATCCAGATCGCCCTGTGGAAATCTGCCCCGGCCCTGGCCGCTGGCAACGCGATGATCTTCAAACCGTCGGAAGTCACCTCGCTGACCACCCTGAAACTGGCCGAGATCTACACCGAAGCCGGCCTGCCAAACGGCGTATTCAACGTTCTGACCGGCAGCGGCCGCGAAGTCGGCACCTGGCTGACCGAGCACCCGCGCATCGAAAAAGTGTCCTTCACCGGCGGCACCACCACCGGCAAGAAAGTCATGGCCAGCGCCTCCAGCTCTTCGCTGAAGGAAGTAACCATGGAGCTGGGCGGCAAGTCGCCACTGATCATCTGTGCCGACGCCGACCTGGACAAGGCCGCTGACATCGCCATGATGGCCAACTTCTACAGCTCGGGCCAGGTGTGCACCAACGGCACCCGCGTGTTCATCCCGGCTGAAATGAAGGCGGCCTTCGAAGCCAAGATCGCCGAGCGCGTTGCCCGCATCCGCGTTGGCAACCCGGAAGACGAAAACACCAACTTCGGCCCGCTGGTCAGCTTCCAGCACATGGAAAGCGTGCTGGGCTACATCGCCAAAGGCAAGGAAGAAGGTGCCCGCGTGCTGTGCGGCGGCGAGCGTCTGACTGCCGGTGACTTCGCCAAAGGTGCCTTCGTTGCCCCGACCGTGTTCACCGACTGCACCGACGACATGACCATCGTCAAGGAAGAGATCTTCGGCCCGGTGATGAGCATCCTCACCTACGAAACCGAAGAAGAAGTGATCCGCCGTGCCAACGACACCGACTACGGCCTGGCCGCCGGCGTCTGCACCAACGACATCACCCGCGCCCACCGCATCATCCACAAGCTCGAAGCCGGTATCTGCTGGATCAACGCCTGGGGTGAATCGCCGGCCGAAATGCCGGTAGGTGGCTACAAGCAGTCGGGCGTCGGCCGTGAAAACGGCGTCAGCTCGCTGGCTCAATACACTCGCATCAAGTCGGTCCAGGTCGAGCTGGGCGGCTACAACTCGGTTTTCTGAACCCTGTCTAGCCCCGCCCGTGCCACCGCGCACGGGCGTTCCCGCTCCCCGATCACCGCCAACACGAGGGTACTTTCATGTCCCAAGAATTCGATTACATCATCGTCGGTGCCGGCTCGGCCGGTAACACCCTGGCGACCCGCCTGACCGAAGACGCCGGCGTCACCGTCTTGCTGCTGGAAGCCGGTGGCCCCGACTACCGCTTCGACTTCCGCACCCAGATGCCAGCCGCCCTGGCCTTCCCGCTGCAAGGCCGCCGCTACAACTGGGCCTACGAGACCGACCCGGAACCTTACATGGACGGCCGCCGCATGGAATGTGGCCGTGGCAAGGGCCTGGGTGGCTCGTCGCTGATCAACGGCATGTGCTACATCCGCGGCAACGCCATGGACTTCGACGGCTGGGCAGAAATGCCAGGCCTGGAAGACTGGACCTACCTGGACTGCCTGCCGTACTTCCGCAAGGCCGAAACCCGTGACATCGGCCCGAACGACTACCATGGCGGCGAAGGCCCGGTCAGCGTGACCACGCCGAAAGCCGGCAACAACCCGCTGTTCCACGCCATGGTCGAAGCCGGCGTACAGGCCGGTTACCCACGCACAGAAGACCTCAACGGTTACCAGCAGGAAGGCTTCGGTCCGATGGACCGCACCGTGACCAAGAACGGCCGCCGCTCCAGCACTGCCCGTGGTTACCTGGACCAGGCCAAGAAGCGCCCGAACCTGACCATCGTCACCCACGCCCTCACGGATCGCGTTCTGTTCGACGGCAAGCGCGCCATCGGCGTGACCTACCTGGTCGGCGACAGCGAAGAGCGCGTCGAAGCCCGCGCCCGCAAGGAAGTGATCGTCAGCTCCGGGGCCATCGCCTCGCCGCAACTGCTGCAGCGCTCCGGCGTCGGCCCGCGCGCCCTGCTGGAAAGCCTCGACATCCCGGTTGTGCACGACCTGCCGGGCGTTGGCGAAAACCTGCAGGACCACCTGGAACTGTACCTGCAGTACGCCTGCACCCAGCCGGTTTCGCTATACCCGTCGCTGCTGTGGTGGAACCAGCCGGCGATCGGTGCCGAGTGGATGTTCAATGGCACCGGTATCGGCGCCAGCAACCAGTTCGAGGCCGGGGGTTTCATCCGGACTCGTCCGGAGTTCAAGTGGCCGAACATCCAGTACCACTTCCTGCCGGTTGCGATTAACTACAACGGCTCCAATGGCGTGAAGGAACATGGCTTCCAGGCGCACATGGGCTCCATGCGCTCGCCTGCCCGTGGCCGCATCCAGGTCAAGTCGAAAGACCCACGCCAGCACCCGAGCATCCTGTTCAACTACATGTCCACCGAGCAGGACTGGCAGGAATTCCGTGACGGCATTCGTCTGACCCGTGAAATCATGGCCCAGCCGGCGCTGGACCCGTACCGTGGCCGCGAAATCAGCCCGGGCGCCGACGTGCAAACCGACGAGCAGCTGGACAAGTTCATCCGCGAGCACGCCGAAACCGCCTTCCACCCGTCCTGCTCGTGCAAGATGGGCACCGATGACATGGCAGTGGTCGATGGTGAAGGCCGCGTGCACGGCATGAAGGGCCTGCGCGTGGTCGATGCCTCGATCATGCCGCTGATCATCACCGGCAACCTCAACGCCACCACGATCATGATCGCCGAGAAGATTTCGGACAAGATCCGTGGTCGCAAGCCACTGCCGCGCAGCACCGCCAAGTACTACGTGGCGGGGGATGCACCAGTGAAAGGCAAGCCGATGCGTGAAGTGAAACAGGGCTGAGGCCTTGATCAGGGGCCGCGCAGCGGCCCCTTTCACGTTTGCTCAGGCGGGTAGCGCAAAGAATGTGCGCATCAACGAATCATCCTCCGTGCCCAGCCGCATCGCCAGTGCCTGGCGATCGAACAGCTTGCCTGTGCGCATGTCACGCACGGCCGTCCCGCCTGGCGCCTGCGCCAGTGCCTTCAGGCACACCTCGGTAAAGCGATAATTGTGCCCTTGAACGGCCGTCACCTTCTCCACTTGCAGGTAGCGCCCGGGCATCATCAAAGACTCTGCCTCATCAGGTCGCCTTGAAAAGGGCCCGATGGGCGTCGCCTGCATGTCCTCGGCCGGCTCCAGCACATAAACCAGCGCATTCTCATCAAAGGCACCCCGGCCACTGACCTGAGCCTGAGGGTCGTTGAAAACCTCCCAGAGGGCATAGGGGTTTTCCGTGAATGACGTGAAGTCGGTTGTCACCAGCACGTCACCCACTTCAATGGCACCCTCACCAACTGCCTGAAAACCCGTGCCCCGCAGGCTGGAGGCAGCCCGATACAGCCTTACCTGATTACTGACGCCAATCTGCCCAAGTGCGCGGGCAAGGTCATGGCTGCGCTGGATATTCCCGGCGCGAGTGCCCTCCAGCGGCATACCCCGCCACAGGTTGTTGTAGCGCTCCGGCGAGCTGGTGTACTCGGCAATGGCGGGCGAACCAAACCCGAGCTCATCGCGGTAGACGGGATAGGGTTCACCGAATGCATCCAGATACTCGCCATTGGGCCCCACGGCATCGAGATCAGCCCACGGAACCGCGCCCAACAGGGCTTCCTGGCGGGCCAGCGCCTGATCCGACACAGCCAGCAGGTCGTCTGCCGCCGGCGCCATGTAAAGCTCCCAATCGACCTTGGCAGCGGAGGCTTGCGCCTGACCAGTCACACGCGGGGGGACGTGGCCATCAGTGAACAGCTCGCTGGCACGCATCATGGCTATATCGAGCAGGATGAACAGGATATCCGTCAGTACTGACCACCATGCTGCCGTGCGCCAGGCCTGCTTGCCATTGATTGCCCGGTCCAGGTGCAGCGCCAGGCTTGCGGTGCCCAGACCGAGCGATGCCAATATCACCGGCCAGCCAAGCGGCGCCATCGGCGCAATTATAAAACTCGCTGCTTGCAAGCCCGACAGCCAATCGGCCTTGCGCAACTGTGCGTTGGTGGTCAGCCGTTCGTGGGCGTCGCTGGTCAGATCATCCATGACCGAATCGCGCAGACGAACGAACAGGTCCCCTTCAATGGCCTGTCCTGAAAACGTGGTGTCGCCTCGCGACTGTGCGAGCAACTTGAAGTAATTGCGTAGACGCGGGCGTAGTGACTGCGCCAGTACCCCGTCCCCGACGAACAGCCTGACCAGCCGCTCTCGCCCCACCGTCGTAGCGGCCTGGTCAGCCATCCACTCCTGAAACGCATGACGATCGTCGAACACCTGCACCACAGCCTGAACATCGGCAAGATAGAGGCACAACCTGCCAGCCTTCAGCTTGTGCAAGAACATCAGCTTGGCGCTGATACCGCCGATGACAAGAGCGTTCCATTGAGGTTGGGCATTCGCCTGCCTGGCCTGTCGCAGGCCTTGCACGGTGCTTGGCAGAGCGGCATCAGCGACCGTCACCGCCATCAGTTCCTGGCGCTCAGGTTGGCTCAGCGCAGATTGGCCCACAGCAGCAATGAAGCGGGCACGGGCCAGGACACAATAGTCTTCGCCATGCCGTGACCGGAACTTGCTCAGCGCCTCGGTGTAGCGCCCTGCAAAATCCAACTGCCAGAACGCCGTCAGTACTTGCCGAGGGTCGAGCCGCACTTCGTTGCGCTCGTCGTAAACTGCGTGGCTGGCATCCACCCGGTAGAAGCCACCATAAACACTCAACTCGTCAGCACTGGCCTGCTGCTGCGGGCTGAATCGCTGGATGACCAGTTCGGTAAGGCTCAAAGACCGCAGTGGCGGCCCACTGTGGCGCCAGCCGGTGAAGCTCGACGAACTGCTGGCCGCCGACTGGAACTCGTGCCAATAGAGCCCGTCCGGGTCCAGCCAGTACCCCAGTTGGCGGCGAAGCACGTGGCCCGCCGCCTGGCGCGCCAGATTGTGCAAATCAGGAAATTGCCCGAGCAGGCGCTGGGCCACCTGGGCGAGAGAAATGGTTTCTTTGACATTCATGTCCTTGGCTGCCTTACAGTGGGCGAACCATTACAGCTGCACGCCGCAGCGACGATGCGGTATCGCTTTACAGCCTGCGCCGGCATCAGGTTAGAATCGATTGGCACGCGACCTGCTAGCTGTTGCTGAATGCGCTACCACGCCCCTTCCCCGCTGTCTCGGAGTACCTGCCTTTGGATGCAAGCACCATCAACAGCCTGTTCCTGATCGGCGCATTGCTGGTGGGTGCAAGTATCCTGGTCAGCTCGCTGTCGTCGCGCCTGGGTATCCCTATTCTGGTCATCATCCTCGCCGTCGGCATGCTCGCCGGTGTCGATGGTGGCGGCATCATCTTCAACAATTACCCAACCGCCTACCTGGTGGGCAACCTGGCACTGGCCGTCATCCTGCTTGACGGTGGCCTGCGTACGCGGGTGGCAAGCTTCCGCGTGGCGCTGTGGCCGGCGCTGTCGCTGGCCACGGTCGGGGTGATGATCACCACCGCCCTCACCGGCCTGATCGCCGCCTGGCTGTTCAACCTGAGCTTGATCCAGGGCCTGCTGATCGGCGCCATCGTCGGCTCCACCGACGCCGCTGCAGTGTTCTCGCTGCTTGGCGGCAAAGGCCTGAACGAGCGGGTTTCCGCTACCCTCGAGATCGAGTCGGGCAGCAACGACCCGATGGCGGTATTCCTCACTGTCACCTTGATCGACATGATCGCCAGCGGCGAGACCGGCCTGCACTGGAGCCTGCTGGGCCATTTGCTGCGTGAGTTCGGTATCGGCACGCTGCTGGGCCTGGGCGGCGGCTGGCTGATGCTGCAACTGGTAAACCGTATCAATCTGGCCGGCGGCCTGTACCCCATTCTGGTAGTCGCCGGCGGCCTGGTAATGTTCTCGCTGACCAACGCCCTGCATGGTAGCGGCTTCCTCGCTGTTTACCTGTGCGGCCTGGTGCTGGGCAACAAGCCGATCCGTAGCCGCCATGGCATCCTGCACATGCTCGACGGCATGGCCTGGCTGGCCCAGATCGGTATGTTCCTGGTGCTGGGGTTGCTGGTCACGCCGCACGACCTGCTGCCTATCGCCCTGCCGGCACTGGGCCTGGCGCTGTGGATGATCCTGGTGGCGCGGCCACTGTCGGTGGTCGCGGCCCTGCTGCCGTTCAAGGCTTTCCATGGCCGCGAAAAGGGCTTCATTTCGTGGGTCGGCCTGCGCGGCGCGGTACCGATCATTCTGGCGGTGTTCCCCCTGATGGCGGGCCTGCCAGACGCCCAGCTGTTCTTCAACCTGGCCTTCTTCATCGTGCTGGTATCGTTGCTGGTGCAAGGCACCAGCCTGCCGTGGGTGGCCAAGCTGCTGAAAGTGACGGTTCCGCCAGACCCGGCGCCAATCTCCCGCTCCGCCCTTGAGGTGCACATCACCAGCGAGTGGGAAATGTTCGTCTACCGCCTGGGCGCCGAAAAGTGGTGCATCGGTGCCGCCCTGCGCGAGCTGAAAATGCCCGAAGGCACACGGATTGCCGCGCTGTTCCGTGGTGAGCAACTGCTGCACCCGTCGGGCAGCACCGTGCTGGAGGTTGGCGACATGCTCTGCGTGATCGGCCACGAACACAACCTGCCGGCCCTCGGCAAGTTGTTCAGCCAGGCGCCACAGCGTGGCCTGGATCTGCGTTTCTTCGGCGACTTCGTGCTCGAAGGCGATGCCGAACTGGGTGCGGTGGCAGCCTTGTATGGCCTGAAGCTCGATGGCCTCGACGCGAAAATGCCGTTGGCGCAGTTCATCCGACAGAAGGTCGGAGGCGCTCCAGTAGTAGGGGACCAGGTCGAATGGCATGGCACGATCTGGACCGTGGCAACCATGGACGGGAACAAGATCCAGAAAGTAGGCGTCAGATTCCCCGAAGGAACGCGACCCGGACCAGGATTGTTCCTCTAAACTTCGTTTCAGCCGGATCCACAAGTAGTCTGCCTATGTCCCTGCGCGTGTACCTTCGCACAGCCCTGCTCGGGTTGTGCCTGTCCCTTTCTTTTGCGGCTAGCGCGGCAGAAGCCCCGACCACCGCCAGTATCCAGAACAGCCTCGACAAGATCGCCGAGCGCAAGCTGCCCGAGGCAGACCAGAAGGCGCTGCAGCAGGTGCTCGAACAAACGTTGAGCCTGCTTGCTGCCAAGGAAGACAACGAAAAGAAACTGGCTGCACTCAAGCAGCAGCTGAGCAGCGCCCCCAAGGAGACTAGCGACAGCCAGAAGGAGTTGGCCAGGCTCAAGGAAACCAAGGCACAACCGGTGGCACAGCGCTACGCCAACCTCACCGTGCCACAGCTTGAACAGATGCTCAGCGAACGCAACACGCTGCAGGGCGAGCTGCAAAAGGCGTTGTCTGAAGCCAACAGCCTGATCATCAACTCGCAAACCCGCCCCGAGCGCGCCCAGGCCGAGATCAGCAGCAGCCAGACCCGCACCCAGCAGATCAACAACATCCTCAAAACCGGCAAGGACGGTGGCAAAGCCATCAATGCCGACCAGCGCAACCAGCTCAACGCCGAGTTGGCCTCGCTCAACGCGCTGACCCTGCTGCGCCGCCAGGAACTGGCCGGCAACAGCCTGCTGCAAGACCTCGGCAATGCGCGTCACGACCTGCTGGTCGAGCGCGCTGCGCGCCTGGAGCAGGAAATCCAGGACCTGCAGACGCTGATCAACGCCAAACGCCTGGCCCAGTCCCAGGAAGCCGTCACCCAGCAGTCGATCGAGGCTCAGAAGGCCGGCGGCAGCAGCCTGCTGGCCACTGAAAGCGCGATCAACCTCAAGCTTTCCGACTACCTGCTCAAGAGTACCGACCGCCTTAACGAACTGACCCAGCAGAACCTGCGCACCAAGCAGCAACTCGACAGCCTGACCCAGGCCGACCAGGCGCTTGACGAGCAGATCAACGTGCTCAAGGGAAGCCTGCTGCTGTCGAAGATTCTCTACAAGCAGAAACAGACCCTGCCGCACCTGAAGGTCGACCGCGACCTGGCCGACCAGATCGCCGACACCCGCCTGTACCAGTTCGAAGTCAACCAGCAGCGCGAGCAGATGAGCAGCCCGGTCACCTACGTCGACAAGCTGCTGGCGGCGCAACCGCAGGAAGATGTGACCCCGCAGCTGCGCAAGGCCCTGCTGGAAGTGGCCATCACCCGCAGCGACCTGTTGGAGCGGCTGAACCGCGAGCTGTCGGCGCTGCTCAACGAATCGATCACCCTGCAGCTCAATCAGAAGCAGTTGCTGGGCACCGCGCAGAGCCTGCGCACCACCCTCGACGAGCAAATGTTCTGGATCCCCAGCAACAAGCCGCTGGACTGGGACTGGCTGCAATACGTGCCGGAGCGCCTGGCCGACCAGGTCGCCAACCTGCCGTGGGGCTCCAGCCTGAAAGAGCTGGCCGATGGCCTGAGCCAGCGCCCGTTGCTGTTCCTGCCGCTGCTGTTGGTGATCGGCGCGCTGTTGTGGCGGCGCAAATACCTTTACCAACGGTTAGGCAAAGTGCACCAGGATATCGGCCACTTCCGCCGTGACAGCCAATGGCACACGCCCCAGGCAATCCTAATCAACATTCTGCTGGCGATGCCGGTCAGCCTTGGTCTGGCGCTGTGCAGCTACGCCCTGCAGATCGACGCCCGCGGGCAGAATGCCAACCTGGGCGCCGCACTCTGGCAGCTGGCCCAGGCCTGGCTGGTGTTCTACACCGCCTACCGTATCCTCGCACCCGGTGGCGTGGCGGAAGTCCACTTCCGCTGGCACAAACCACAGGTCGAGTTCCTGCGCGGCTGGGTTCGCCGCCTGGGCACCGTGGTGCTGGCACTGGTCGGCGTGGTGGCGGTGGCCGAGCACCAGCCTTCGGCATTGGCAGACGACGTATTGGGCATCGGCGTGGTGCTGACCTGCTATGCGTTGATGGCCTGGCTGCTCAGCCGCCTGCTGCTCAGCAGCCCGGCGCACCGTGACACCTCGCTGTTCCGCAGGGCGGTGGGAGTAGCATTCACCGCCCTGCCCATCGCCCTGTTCGTCGCCGTGTGCTTCGGCTACTACTACACCGCACTGAAGCTTACCGACCGACTCATCTACACCCTGTACCTGCTGCTGTTCTGGCTGGTGATCGAGGCTGCCTTCGTGCGCGGCCTGTCGGTGGCTGCACGACGCCTGGCCTACCAGCGTGCGTTGACCAAACGTGCGGCAGCCAAGGAAGGGCTGGATGGCGAAGTCATCACCGAAGAGCCAACGCTGGATATCGAACAGGTCAACCAGCAGTCGCTGCGCCTGATCCGCCTGGCCCTGCTCGGCGGCTTCATCGCCGGCCTGTACTGGGTATGGGCCGACCTGATCTCGGTGTTCGCCTACCTCAACAATTTCGTCCTCTACGAATACACCAGCGGCACCGGCGCCGCCGCCAGCATGGTACCGATCAGCCTCGGCGACCTGCTCGGCGCGCTGGTGATCGTCGGCATCACTTTCGCCCTGGCCGGCAACTTGCCAGGTTTGCTGGAAGTACTGGTGCTGTCTCGCCTGAACCTGGCCCAGGGCAGTGCCTACGCCACCACCACGCTGTTGTCGTACACCATCGTCGGCATCGGCATCGTCAGCACCCTGTCGACCCTGGGGGTGAGCTGGGACAAGCTGCAATGGCTGGTGGCTGCGCTGTCAGTAGGGCTGGGCTTCGGCATGCAGGAAATCTTCGCCAACTTCATCTCCGGCATCATGATCCTGTTCGAGCGCCCGGTACGGATTGGCGACACCATCACCATCGGCAACCTGTCGGGCACGGTAAGCAAGATCCGCATCCGTGCCACCACCATCACCGACTTCGACCGCAAGGACATCATCGTCCCCAACAAGACCTTCATCACTGGCCAACTGATCAACTGGTCGCTGACCGATACGGTCACCCGGGTGACGCTGAAGCTGGGCATCGACTATGGCTCAGACCTCGACCTGGTGCGCGACCTGCTGCTCAAGGGCGCGCATGAGAACCCACGTGTGCTCAAGGATCCGGAACCGATCGTGTACTTCCTCAACTTCGGCGAGAGCTCGCTGGACCACGAACTGCGCATGCACGTGCGCGACCTGGGCGACCGCAACCCGACGCTGGACGAGATCAACCGCTACATCAACCGCGAGTTCAAGGCCCACAACATCAAGATCTCGGTACGCCAGGTAGAGGTGTTCCTGATGGATGCGAAGGGCAGCAAGCAGCAATTGATTCCGATGGAGCAGCCGAAACCGGATGGCACTGCTTCGGCCTGAATAGGCTCGAATACTTTATTGTGTGCAAAATGGCTGCGAGGGCTTCGCCCTCGTTCGCGGGTGAACCCGCTCCTACACAGGGACTGCACTGCTTTCAGGCGCTGCATGTTCTTTGTAGGGGCGGGTTCACCCGCGAAGGGCCGCCAAGCGGCCCCATTGGCACCGATTCCAAGGAGCAGTCCCGTGAAAGCCCTCGACCAACTCACCTTCGACAACCGCTTCGCCCGCCTGGGCGATGCGTTCTCCACCCAGGTGCTGCCTGAACCCATCGCAGACCCGCGCCTGGTGGTAGCGAGCGAGTCGGCCATGGCCTTGCTCGACCTCGACCCCGCCCAGGCCGAGCTGCCGGTGTTCGCCGAGCTGTTCAGCGGCCACAAACTGTGGGAAGAGGCCGACCCTCGGGCGATGGTTTATTCCGGCCACCAGTTCGGCTCGTACAACCCGCGTCTGGGCGACGGCCGTGGCCTGCTGCTGGCCGAAGTGCTCAACGACGCAGGCGAACACTGGGACCTGCACCTCAAGGGCGCCGGCCAGACACCCTACTCCCGCATGGGTGACGGCCGCGCCGTACTGCGCTCGTCGATTCGCGAGTTTCTCGCCTCCGAAGCCCTGCACGCCCTGGGTATCGCGACCAGCCGGGCACTGTGCGTAATCGGTTCCAGCACCCCGGTGTGGCGCGAAACCCGTGAAAGCGCGGCCATGCTGACGCGTCTGGCGCAGAGCCATGTGCGTTTCGGCCATTTCGAGTACTTCTACTACACCAAGCAGCCCGAGCAGCAGCGCGTGTTGATCGACCACGTGCTGGAACAGCACTATCCCGAATGCCGTGACGCCGAGCAGCCTTACCTGGCCATGTTCCGCACCATCGTCGAGCGCAATGCCGAACTGATCGCCCGCTGGCAGGCGTATGGCTTCTGCCACGGCGTGATGAACACCGACAACATGTCGATCCTCGGCATCACCTTCGATTTCGGCCCCTACGCGTTCCTGGATGACTTCGACGCCAACTTCATCTGCAACCACTCCGACGACCGTGGCCGCTACAGCTACGCCAACCAGGTGCCCATCGCCCACTGGAACCTCAGCGCGCTGGCCCAGGCACTGACCACCGTGATCGAAGTTGAGCCACTGAAGGAAGCGTTGGGCCTGTTCCTGCCGCTGTACCAGGCCCATTACCTGGACCTGATGCGCCGGCGCCTGGGGCTGACCACCGCCGAAGATGATGATATGGCGCTGGTCGAGCGCCTGCTGCAGTGCATGCAACGCGGTGGCGTGGACTACAGCCTGTTCTTCCGCAAGCTGGGTGAGCAGCCGGTGGCCGAGGCGCTGAAGGTGGCGCGCGATGACTTTATCGACCTCGCCGGTTTCGATGCCTGGGGCGCAGACTACCTGGCCCGCTGTGGGCGTGAGCCCGGCAATGCCGAAGGCCGCCGTGAGCGGATGCATGCGGTGAACCCGCTGTACGTGCTGCGCAACTACCTGGCGCAGAAAGCCATCGAAGCGGCCGAGGCGGGGGACTACAGTGAAGTTCGACGGCTGCACCAAGTCCTGGCCAGGCCTTTCGAGGAACAGCCCGGGATGCAAGCCTACGCCGAGCGACCGCCGGAGTGGGGCAAGCACCTGGAAATCAGCTGCTCTTCCTGATTAGCGCCGAATCCTGTGGGAGCAGGCGTGCCCGCGAAGCAGGCAACGTGATGGATTGCACCGGCTTCGCCGGTGTTCGCGGGCACGCCCGCCCCCACAAGGAAACCGTGAACCCAACACCGGAGATGAAATGACCGACCCACTGGTAATCCCCTGCCCCCACTGCAACGGCCTCAACCGCCTGCCCGCCGAGCGCCTGGGCGATGCGCCGAAATGCGGTCGCTGCAAACAGGACGTGCTGCTGAGCACCCCTTTCGAGCTCACCGAAGCCAGCTACGCCAGCCAGATCAAAGGCGACCTGCCGCTGCTGGTCGACATCTGGGCCGACTGGTGCGGCCCGTGCAAGTCATTCGCCCCCACCTTCGAAGAGGCCGCCCGGAAGCTTGCTGGCCGCTGCCGCCTGGCCAAGCTCGACAGCGAAGCCAACCGTAACCTCGCAGGGCAACTGGGCATACGCTCGATCCCCAGCCTGCTGCTGTTCAAGAACGGCCGCGAAATCAGCCGCCAGGCCGGGGCGTTTCCACTCCAGTCGCTGCTGGAGTGGCTGCGTAGCCAAGGGGTTTAAGCGTTTTCTTCAAGCAGCGAATGCAACTCGACAAACTGCTGAGTCAGCTTGTGCCGCGGCTCCAGGTGAATCAGCGGCAGGCTGGCGTGGTGCGATTCGCGCATTTTCACCGAGCTGCCCAAGTACACCGGCAGCACCGGCAACCCTTCGGCCAGCAGTTCGTCGAGCATCTGCTGCGGCAGGCTGGCACGTGACTGGAACTGGTTGACCACGATGCCTTCGACCACCAGGTCTTCGTTGTGGTCTTCCTTGAGGTCTTCGATCTCGGCCAGCAGGCCATACAGGGCCTGGCGCGAAAAGCTGTCGCAGTCGAAGGGGATCAGCACGCGATCGGCAGCGATCAGCGCAGAAACCGCATAGAAATTAAGCGCCGGCGGGGTATCGATGTAGATACGCTCGTAATCCTCGTCCAGCTCGTCGAGCAACTTGCGCAGCTTGTTGATCTTGTGTTTTGCCTCCAGCTTTGGCTGCAGGTCGGCCAGCTCGGCAGTGGCGGTGACCACATGCAGGTTGTCGAACGGGGTTTCGTAGATATCGACCTTGTTCTTCTTGCTGAACGGCCCGCTGGAAAGGCTTTGCTTGAAGAAATCGGCGATGCCCATGGGGATGTCCTCGCCGGTCAGGCCGGTGAGGTATTGGGTCGAGTTCGCCTGGGCATCCAGGTCGATCAACAAGGTCCGGTAGCCTTCATTGGCACTGACCGCCGCCAGGTTGCAGGCAATGCTCGACTTGCCCACGCCACCTTTCTGATTGAACACCACGCGCCGCATGTTTGACCTCCGTGTATCAACGAATGCCCGAGTATGTGGCGGCAGTGGGGCAATGACCAGTGCCATTTGACCGGCATCACGCCTGACCGACCACCTGCCCTGTCAACAACTCGGCAAATGCCTTGGCCATCACCGAATGACCACGCTCGCGCTGCACCAGCCACACCGCCGTCATCGCCTCTTCATCGAGCAAGGTGCGGTACACCACCCCTTCTATGCGCATGCGCTGGAACGACGCCGGCAACACCGACACCCCCAGCCCCGCCGAGACCAGGCCGATGATGGTCATCGCTTCCCCTGCCTCTTGCGCAAAATGGGGGCTGAAACCCGCATGCCGGGCCATGCTCAGCAATTGTGCATACAAACCGCTGCCATAGCTGCGCGGGAAGAACACGAAGGGCTCAGGGGCCAACGCCGCCATGTAGACGCCTTGCTCAGTGCCCTCGGCCAGCGGATGCGAGGCATTGATCACCGCCACCAACGGTTCTCGGAACAACTCGGTGGCCACCAACCCCTCCGGCAGCGGCATCGGCCGCATCAACCCCACCTCGATGGACTCGTCGAATACCCCTTCGGCAACGTCACGGCTGCTCATTTCCTTGAGGTTCAGGTGCACCGCCGGAAAGCGCTGACGGAAGGCGTGAATGGCCTTGGGGATTTTCGAGGTGAACGGGGCCGAGGAAGTGAAACCGATTTTCATCTCGCCCAGCTCGCCCAACTGCGCACGCCGGGCGACATCCGCGGCCTTCTCCACCTGCGCCAATACCTGGCGCGCTTCCTCGAGGAACAATCGACCGGCCTCGCTCAGTTCGACACGACGGTTGGTCCGGTCGAACAACCGGGCCCCCAACTCCTGCTCCAGGGCCTGGATCTGCTGACTCAAGGGCGGCTGGGAAATACCCAGCTGCTGGGCGGCGCGGCCAAAGTGCAGCTCTTCGGCCACAGCAATGAAGTAACGCAGATGACGCAGTTCCATGATCCGCTCCAAACAAGTCGCCAAACATCTCAAATAGGTCGAACAATATATTGGATCTAATCGTTAGCCAGCTATATGCTTTTTTCATTGCGCCAGAGGTACCCGCCCGTGAAAACTGCAGTAGCCCCCCTCCTCCTTGAGCCAAAACCTGCCATCCTGACCGAAATGTGGATCGAAAAAGGCACACCCGCCTTCATGAAAACCGTGCTGGCCTTGTTCAGCGGCGGTTTCGCCACCTTCGCCTTGCTGTACTGCGTACAGCCGATGATGCCTCTGCTGTCCAGGGAGTTTGCCATCAACGCGGCACAGAGCAGCCTGGTGCTGTCGGTGTCCACCGCCATGCTGGCGTTCGGCCTGCTGATCACCGGCCCCATTTCTGACCGCATCGGGCGCAAGCCCGTGATGGTATTCGCGCTGGTCTGCGCCGCCCTGTCCACCTTGGCCAGCGCAGTGATGCCCAGCTGGGAGCTGGTACTGGCCACCCGCGCATTAGTCGGCCTGTCGCTGAGCGGCCTGGCGGCAGTGGCGATGACCTACCTGAGCGAAGAGATCCACCCGCAACACATTGGCCTGGCCATGGGCCTGTACATCGGCGGCAACGCGATTGGCGGCATGAGCGGGCGGCTCATCACGGGCGTATTGATCGACTTCGTCAGCTGGCACACGGCGATGCTGACCATTGGCGGCCTGGCCCTGGTGGCCGCGCTGGTGTTCTGGAAGGTGCTGCCGGAGTCACGCAATTTCCGCGCACAGACGATGAACCCACGCAGCCTGCTGGACGGCTTTGTCATGCACTTCAAGGACGCCGGCCTGCCTTGGCTGTTCCTTGAAGCCTTCCTGCTGATGGGCGCCTTCGTCACATTGTTCAACTACATCGGCTACCGCCTGCTGGCCGAGCCCTACCACATGAATCAGGCGCTGGTCGGCTTGCTGTCGGTGGTTTACCTGTCGGGTATCTACAGTTCGGCACAGGTCGGCGCCCTGGCGGACAAACTGGGCCGGCGCAAGGTGTTCTGGGCCAGTATCGTGGTAATGGCGGTTGGCTTGCTGATGACGCTGGCCAGTCCACTGGTGATGGTGATCGTGGGCATGCTGGTGTTCACCTTCGGCTTCTTTGGTGCGCACTCGGTGGCCAGCAGCTGGATCGGCCGCCGGGCGCTGAAGGCCAAGGGGCAGGCGTCGTCGCTGTACCTGTTCTGCTACTACGCCGGCTCCAGCGTGGCCGGTACGGCGGGCGGGGTGTTCTGGCACCAGTGGGGCTGGAACGGGATCGGGCTGTTCATTGGCAGCTTGCTGGCGGTGGCATTGCTGGTGGCGTTGCACCTGAGCAAGTTGCCACCCAAAACGGTGTGATGCATTCGTGGTCACGCCCGCACCCACAACCTGTGGGAGCGGGCGTCACCACGAGGAGGCCATCAGATCAGTTGATGATCTCGACAATATCCACATCCACTTCCCGGCTCATCAGGTGCTTTTCAACCTCACCGGTCAGCTTCACCTTGGTCTTGTCGTTGAACGGCGTCGGCGGCAGGTCCTCGTCGTCGATCTCGACAGTGATGGTGCCGGTGTTGTCCTTGAACTCGTACTTGTCGTCGTTGTTGATCTTCTTGGTCACGAAGCCCTGCAGCACAACCGGGGTGTCATCGGCGGCGTCGTTGGCGGCGGCAACCGTAGTTACCGACTGGGCGCCAGGGCCGGTGTAGCCAGCGGCAAATGCGCCAGTGCTGAACAAGGGGGCGAGGATGAGGGCGAGATAACGGATTTTCATGAGGATCGGGTCCTGTTTCGGTTTCGATGGGACCAGATTAGCGACGATCGCTGAATTCAAACTTAACGTACAAAAAACCCGGCATCGAAGCCGGGTTTACTGTGCAGTGCATCAAGTCACTGGTGGTACTGCGCCGACAGTTCGTGCACGGCGTTGATGAATGCACCCGCATGTTCCGGGTCAACTTCCGGCGTGATGCCGTGGCCAAGGTTGAACACATGGCCAGTGCCGTGGCCATAGCTGGCCAGGATGCGCGCCACTTCCTTGCGAATGGCCTCGGGCTTGGCGTACAGCACGGTCGGGTCCATGTTGCCTTGCAGCGCCACCTTGTCACCCACGCGGCGACGGGCGTCGCCGATCTCGCAGGTCCAGTCCAGGCCCAGCGCGTCGGCACCAGCTTCAGCAATGCTTTCCAGCCACAAGCCGCCATTCTTGGTGAACAGGATCACCGGCACCTTGCGCCCCTCGTGCTCGCGGATCAGGCCGCTGACGATCTTGCGCATGTAGGCCAGTGAGAACTCCTGGTAGGCCGCCGCCGACAGGTTGCCGCCCCAGGTGTCGAAGATCTGTACGGCCTGGGCGCCGGCCAGGATCTGGCCGTTAAGGTAGCTGGTGACCGACTGGGCCAGCTTGTCCAGCAGCAGGTGCAGGGCTTGCGGGTTGTCGTAGGCCATGGCCTTGGTCTTGCGGAAGTCCTTCGACGAGCCGCCTTCGACCATGTAGGTGGCCAGGGTCCACGGGCTGCCGGAGAAGCCGATCAACGGCACACGGCCATTGAGCTCACGGCGAATGGTGCTGACCGCATCCATCACGTAGCCGAGGTCTTTCTGTGGGTCCGGGACTGGCAGCGCTTCGATGTCAGCGGGGGTGCTGATGACCTTCTTGAAACGCGGGCCTTCGCCGGTTTCGAAGTACAGGCCCAGGCCCATGGCATCGGGAATGGTAAGGATGTCCGAGAACAGGATCGCTGCGTCCAGCGGGTAGCGGTCCAGCGGCTGCAGGGTGACCTCGCAGGCGAACTGCGGGTTCATGCACAGGCTCATGAAGTCACCGGCCTTGGCGCGGCTGGCGCGGTACTCCGGCAGGTAGCGGCCGGCCTGGCGCATCATCCACACCGGGGTGACGTCTACGGGTTGCTTGAGCAGTGCACGCAGGAAACGATCGTTCTTCAGGGCAGTCATGTCGGCATCCGGAAAAATAGTGCGGGCATTTTCTCAGACACCAGCGCAAAAGGCACGGCCATGGCCATGTGTTTTGTCTATTGGATGCCACAGATCAAGCGTTTTTGTATACAAAAGCTTCGCGGGCATGCCTGCCCCCACGGGTTCTGCGCTTAACCCTGCGGGAGCGGGCATGCCCGCGAACAGGTCGAACCTCAGACTTCGAGGTAGTCCAGGATACCCTCGGCAGCCGTACGCCCTTCGAAGATCGCAGTCACCACCAGGTCCGAACCACGCACCATGTCGCCACCGGCAAACACTTTCGGGTTGCTGGTCTGGTGCTTGAACTTGCCCTTCTCCGGGGCAACCACACGGCCCTGGCTGTCCAGCTGAATGCCATGCTGTTCAAACCAAGGTGCCGGGCTCGGGCGGAAGCCGAAGGCGATTACCACGGCGTCTGCCGGCAGGATCTCTTCGGAGCCCGGGATTGGCTCAGGGCTGCGGCGGCCACGGGCATCAGGCTCGCCCAGGCGGGTCTCGACCACTTTGACGCCTTCGACCTTGTCCTCGCCCACGATGGCAATGGGCTGACGGTTGTAGAGGAACTTCACGCCCTCTTCCTTGGCGTTCTTCACCTCTTTGCGCGAACCCGGCATGTTGGCTTCGTCACGACGATAAGCACAGGTCACTGCCTTGGCACCCTGACGGATCGAGGTACGGTTGCAGTCCATCGCGGTGTCACCACCGCCCAGCACCACCACTTTCTTGCCCTGCATGTCGACAAAGTCTTCCGGCGACTTCTCGAAGCCCAGGTTGCGGTTGACGTTGGCGATCAGGAAGTCCAGTGCGTCATGCACGCCCGGCAGGTCCTCGCCGGGGAAGCCGCCCTTCATGTAGGTGTAGGTACCCATGCCCATGAACACCGCGTCGTACTCGGCGAGCAGCTGTTCCATGGTCACGTCCTTGCCCACCTCGGTGTTCAGGCGGAACTCGATGCCCATGCCGGTGAACACTTCACGGCGGTTGCTGAGCACGGTCTTTTCCAGCTTGAACTCGGGGATACCGAAGGTCAGCAGGCCACCGATCTCAGGGTTTTTGTCGAACACCACCGGGGTTACCCCGGCGCGCACCAGCACGTCGGCGCAGCCCAGGCCAGCCGGGCCGGCGCCGATGATGGCGACGCGCTTGCCGGTGGGCTTGACCTTGGACATGTCCGGGCGCCAGCCCATGGCGAAGGCGGTATCGGTGATGTACTTCTCCACCGAGCCGATGGTCACCGCGCCGAAACCGTCGTTCAGGGTGCAGGCACCCTCGCACAGGCGGTCTTGCGGGCAAACACGGCCGCATACTTCCGGCAGGGTGTTGGTCTGGTGCGACAGTTCCGCCGCGGCCAGGATGTTGCCTTCGGAGACCAGCTTCAACCAGTTGGGGATGAAGTTGTGTACCGGGCACTTCCACTCGCAATACGGGTTACCGCAGCCTAGGCAGCGGTGCGCCTGCTCCACGGACTGCTGCGGCTTGAACGGTTCGTAGATTTCCACGAACTCCTTCTTGCGCTGGCGCAGCAGCTTTTTTTTCGGGTCCTTTCGGCCCACTTCGATGAACTGGAAGTCGTTGTTCAGACGTTCAGCCATTTTTCAAAACCTCTTTACAGCAGCTGCAAGCTACACGCTGCAAGCCGCAAGACGATCACTTAAGCCGGGCAAACCTCTCACTGCCATTACGTGCAGCTTGAGGCTTGCCACTTGCAGCTGTTTTTACTGCGGGTTGGCACGGGTGCTGGACAACAGCTGCTTCAGGTTGGCTGCCTTCGGCTTGACCAGCCAGAAGCGCCGCACGTAGTCGTCCAGGTTCTCCGAGAGCTCACGCCCCCACTCGCTGCCGGTCTCATCCACATACTCGGCAAGGACACGCGCCAGGTGGCTACGGTAGGCCTCCATCGCTTCGCCACTGATACGCTGGATTTCCACCAGCTCGTGGTTGAGCTTGTCGACGAAGCTATTGTCCATGTCGAGCACGTAGGCAAAGCCGCCAGTCATGCCAGAACCGAAGTTGTAACCGGTCTTGCCCAGAACGCAGACAAAGCCGCCGGTCATGTATTCACAGCAGTGATCGCCAGTGCCCTCGACAACAGCATGGGCGCCGGAGTTACGTACAGCGAAGCGCTCGCCCGCAGTACCTGCGGCAAACAACTTGCCGCCAGTGGCACCGTACAGGCAGGTGTTGCCGACGATGGCGCTGTGCTGGGTTTCGAACGGGCTGCCGGCTGGCGGCACGATGGTGACCTTGCCACCGGTCATGCCTTTGCCGACGTAATCGTTGGCGTCGCCTTCCAGGTGCAGGTTCAGGCCACCAGCGCTCCACACGCCAAAGCTCTGGCCCGCAGTGCCCTTGAAGCGGAAGGTGATCGGCGCCGCGGCCATGCCCTGGTTGCCGTGCAGACGGGCGATTTCGCCCGACACACGCGCACCAATGGAGCGGTCGCAGTTGCAGATGTCGAGGCTGAACTCGCCACCCGCCTGGTCGCGGATGGCCGGCATGGCCATATCAACCATCTTCTCGGCCAACTCGCCCAGGTCGAACGGCGGGTTCTTGTCGACTTCGCAGAACTGCGGTTTGTCCGCAGGAATGTGCGAGCTGCCCAGCAGCGGCGACAGGTCCAGGTATTGCTGGCGTTCGGTGTCACCTGGCAGCACTTCGAGCAGGTCGGTACGGCCGATCAGCTCGCCAAGGCTGCGCACGCCCAGCTTGGCCAACCACTCGCGGGTTTCTTCGGCGACAAAGGTGAAGAAGTTGATCACCATGTCGACGGTGCCGATGTAGTGGTCCTTGCGCAGCTTGTCGTTCTGGGTGGCCACGCCGGTGGCGCAGTTGTTCAGGTGGCAGATGCGCAGGTACTTGCAGCCCAGGGCAATCATTGGCGCGGTACCAAAGCCGAAGCTTTCGGCGCCGAGGATGGCCGCCTTGATCACGTCCAGGCCGGTTTTCAGGCCGCCGTCGGTCTGCACCCGTACCTTGCCACGCAGGTCATTGCCGCGCAGGGTCTGGTGGGTTTCCGCAAGGCCAAGCTCCCAAGGGGCGCCGGCGTATTTGATCGAGGTCAGCGGCGAAGCACCGGTACCACCGTCGTAACCAGAGATGGTGATCAGGTCGGCATAGGCCTTGGCCACACCTGCGGCGATGGTGCCCACGCCCGCTTCGGCTACCAGCTTGACCGATACCAGCGCCTGCGGGTTGACCTGCTTGAGGTCGTAGATCAGCTGGGCCAGATCTTCGATCGAGTAAATGTCATGGTGTGGCGGTGGCGAGATCAGGGTCACGCCCGGTACCGCATAACGCAGCTTGGCGATCAGGCCGTTGACCTTTCCGCCCGGCAACTGGCCGCCCTCACCCGGCTTGGCGCCCTGGGCAACCTTGATCTGCAGCACTTCGGCGTTGACCAGATACTCCGGGGTCACACCAAAACGGCCGGTGGCCACCTGCTTGATCTTCGAGCTCTTGATGGTGCCATAGCGCGACGGGTCTTCGCCGCCTTCACCCGAGTTGGAGCGTGCGCCCAGGCGGTTCATGGCCTCGGCCAGCGCTTCGTGGGCTTCCGGCGACAGTGCACCCAGCGAGATACCCGCCGAGTCGAATCGCTTGAGAATCGCCTCCAGCGGCTCGATCTGCTCCAGCGCCAGCGGCTGGTCGGCCACTTTCACCTTGAGCAAGTCACGAATCATCGACACCGGGCGCTGGTCCACCAGCGTGGTGTATTCCTTGAACTTGGCGTAGTCGCCCTGCTGCACAGCCGCTTGCAGGGTGTTGACCACGTCCGGGTTGTAGGCGTGGTATTCGCCACCGTGGACGAACTTCAGCAGGCCACCTTGCTGGATCGGCTTGCGCGCGCTCCAGGCTTCGGCCGCCAGCAGCTTCTGGTCGTTTTCCAGGTCTTCGAAGCGCGCACCCTTGATGCGGCTGGACACGCCCTTGAAGCTCAGGCCGACCACTTCCTCGGCCAGGCCGATGGCTTCGAACAGCTGTGCACCGCGGTACGAGGCGATGGTGGAGATACCCATCTTGGACAGGATCTTCAGCAGGCCCTTGGAGATACCTTTGCGGTAGTACTTGAACACTTCGTCCAGGTCGCCCAGCACTTCGCCGGTACGGATCAGGTCAGCCAGTACTTCATACGCCAGGTACGGGTAAACGGCCGAGGCACCGAAGCCCAGCAGCACGGCGAAGTGATGCGGATCACGGGCGGTAGCGGTTTCCACCAGGATGTTGCTGTCGCAACGCAGGCCCTGTTCGGTCAGGCGGTGGTGCACTGCACCAACGGCCAGCGAAGCGTGCACCGGCAGCTTGCCCGGGGCGATATAACGGTCGCTCAGCACCAGCTGGGTCTTGCCCCCACGCACAGCTTCTTCGGCCTGGTCGGCAATGTTGCGGATGGCCGCTTCCAGGCCGACGCCCTGCTCATAGTTGAGGTCGATCAGCTGGCGGTCGAAGCCTTCGCGCTCCAGGTTCATCAGCGAACGCCACTTGGCGGGCGAGATGACCGGCGAGCTGAGGATGACCCGCGAAGCGTGCTCCGGGGACTCCTGGAAGATGTTGCGCTCGGCACCCAGGCAGATTTCCAGCGACATCACAATCGCTTCGCGCAGCGGGTCGATCGGCGGGTTGGTTACCTGAGCGAACTGCTGGCGGAAGAAGTCATACGGCGAGCGCACGCGCTGCGACAGCACGGCCATCGGCGTGTCGTCACCCATCGAGCCAACGGCTTCCTGGCCCTGCTCACCCAACGGGCGCAGTACCTGGTCACGCTCTTCGAAGGTGACCTGGAACATCTTCATGTATTGCTTGAGCTGGTCAGCGTCGTAGCTGGCCACACCCTGGTCGTCGGTCAGCGTCGCCTGGATGCGGGTGGCGTGCTGACGCAGCCAGCGCTTGTACGGGTGGCGCGACTTCAGGCGGTTGTCGATGGCGTCGGTGTCGAGGATCTGGCCGGTTTCGGTGTCCACGGCAAGGATCTGGCCCGGGCCGACACGGCCCTTGGCCAGCACTTCCTCAGGCTGATAGCCCCATACGCCGATTTCCGAGGCGATGGTGATGTAACCATTGGTGGTGGTCACCCAGCGCGCCGGGCGCAGACCGTTACGGTCGAGCAGGCACACCGCGTGGCGGCCTTCGGTCATGACGATACCGGCCGGGCCATCCCACGGCTCCATGTGCATGGAGTTGTATTCGTAGAAGGCGCGCAGGTCGGCGTCCATGGTCTCGACGTTCTGCCACGCTGGCGGTACCAGCATGCGCACGCCGCGGAACAGGTCGATGCCACCGGTGACCATCAGTTCCAGCATGTTGTCCATGCTGGACGAGTCGGAACCGACGCGGTTGACCAGCGGGCCGAGCTCTTCGAGGTCCGGGATCTGGTCATTGGCGAACTTGGTGCGACGAGCCACGGCCCAGTTGCGGTTGCCGGTGATGGTGTTGATCTCGCCGTTGTGGGCGAGGAAGCGGAACGGCTGCGCCAGCGGCCATTTCGGCAGGGTGTTGGTGGAGAAGCGCTGGTGGAACACGCAGATCGCGGTTTGCAGGCGCTCGTCACCCAGGTCTGGATAAAACGCCGCGAGATCGCGCGGCATCATCAGGCCTTTGTAGATGATGGTCTTGTGCGAGAAGCTACAGATGTAGTGGTCGGCGTCGTGGGCGTTGGCCACCGACGAACGACGACGGGCACTGAACAGCTTGATGGCGAATTCCTGGTCGCTCAGGCCTTCACCGCCAATGAACACCTGCTCGATCTGCGGCAGGCGCTCCAGGGCCAGGCGGCCGAGGACGCTGGTGTCGATCGGCACCTTGCGCCAGCCGACCAGTTTCAGGCCAGCGGCGAGGATCTCGCGGTCCATGTTGGCGCGGGCAGCTTCGGCTTTGACCGGGTCCTGGTTGAAGAACACCATGCCGACGGCGTACTGCTTGGGCAGCTCGACAGCGAAGTGCTCCTGGGCCATGGCACGCAGGAATTGATCGGGCTTCTGCATGAGCAGACCGCAACCGTCACCGGTCTTGCCGTCGGCATTGATGCCGCCGCGGTGGGTCATGCATGTCAGCGCCTGCATGGCAGTTTGCAGAAGGTGGTGGCTCGGCTCACCCGTCATATGGGCGATCAGGCCAAAACCACAGTTGTCCTTGAATTCTTCGGGATGGTACAGACCTGTTTTCATAGACACATTCTCACCAGGTTCACCTCTCAACGGAGGTAAATCTCTTTTTTAACAACCACTTACCATCCACGCCGATCAAACGCCAGCTTTTTTGCGGTGGTCATGGAAAACCATTGTTGCACAGCGACAGCGACGCCCACAAATTTTCATGTCTCGCCATTGAAAATTTATGTCGCAATTTTGAATGTTTTTGCGCCATGCGCCGTGATAGCGGCTTGGCTCGAGTCTGAAGCGTTTCAGCCATGACTGCAACTAGGGGCTTGTGGCCGGCAGTCCGGGACAGAAAAGCCTGCCGCGCTCGGGCGCAGCAGGCTAGTCGAAAGCTAGAATTCGCTTAGCTACTGGGCGGCGGGGTGATGCCGCCCGGAAGGTATCAGCGGGCCGTGGCCAGCTCTTGTTGGACGCTGCCGACGGTACGTGGCCAAGGTTTACCAGCCTGGACCTTCGCTGGCAAGTTCTTGATTGCCGCAACCGCTGCGTCGCGGTTGGCGAAACTGCCGTAAGTCACGACGTACAGAGGCTTGCCCTGCAGGTTTTTCTTGAAGTAGCGATAGTCGCCACCCTGGGCCTTGACGTAAGCCTGGGCCGACGCCTCGGAGCTGGTACCAAGGATCTGCACCACATAATTGCCCGGCTTCTGTCCGGCATACCAGCCACTGTTGCCAGCGCCAGCGGCGGCTGGTTTTTCGGCAGCTTTGGCAGCCGGCTTGGCCACGGCGACCTGGGTCGGCGCCGGTGCTGGCTTGGCCGGCGCAACCGGCTTGGCGGGCTGGGTTGCAACAGGCTTGGGCGCAGGCGCAACCGACTGCACGGGCTGGGCAGGCGCAGGCGCCGGGCCAGCCGGCACACCTTGTGGCGGAGCGATGGTGGTCACGGTGGGTGGCGGGTTGCCAGGCTGCAGCGCGGTGTCGACAGCCGGGCCTCCCTCTTCACCCTCGCCCATGCCTGCGGCTTGGGCCAGCGGCTCGCGCATCACCGGCTGCGACTGGCCAACCAGTGGCAGCGGCATTGGCTGGGACGAGCCAGAGAACTCGATGGCAGCACCCTGCTTGCCGTCGCCCAGTGGCAACTGGGCCTGGGCAGCCGGCGCTTCGGCAGGGGCCTTGTCGCCTTTCTTGGGCATCAATACCGCGGCCGCAACGGCAACCACGACCACAGCGGACAGCGCGAGCACATGTTTTTTAGGCATCTTGAACCCCATGGTTGGTCGCTTGGCCGTCGAGCGGCTGGCGATCATGGCTTCGATCAAAGTGTCACGGGCGACCTGATTGATGTTGCCAGGCCAGCCGTCGGAGTTTTCATGGATATCGGCGATCTGTTCACGGCTGAACACCTCGATGCCCCGACCAGCACCTTCCAGGCGCTGTTCCAGGTACTCGCGGGTTTCTTCTTCACTGTAGGGCGCAAGCTCGATGATGTGGAAACGTTCTTCCTCGACATTGAGCTCATCCAGCCCGGCAATCAGCGATGGCTCACCGAACAGAAACACGTGCGGACGCCCTTCAGGTACCCCCGCCGCCAATTCCAGCAACGCTTGGAGTGCCGACTCGTCGAGTTGTTCCGCATCGTCCACCAGCAAATACACTTCCTGCCCGGTCAGTGCCAGCTGCACCACCTTCGACAGGATCGCCTGCACCTCGGGCTGGGCGACACCCAGCTCCTGCGCGACCTGCGCGAGCATACTGGAGGCATCGCTGGCGCTGCGGGCCGACACCACCACACTTTGCACAGCCTGCTTGTTGGTGCTGGCCACCAGGGCCTGGCGCAGCAGCGACTTGCCGCTGCCCAATGGGCCACTGACCACCAGCATCAGCTGGCTATAGCGCGCCAGGTGGTGCAGTTGGCCAAGCACGGGCTTGCGCTGGGCCGGGAAGAACTTGAAGCCAGGTACGCGGGGCGCGAACGGATCATGGCTCAACTGGTAATGGTCGAGAAAGGCCTCATCGGCATGCAAACTTGTCATTGCGCTGTCACAACCTCAAAGCTGGGCCACGATCGCGCGGTAGTCCGCCGACAGCGTGGCCTGGAGAATCTCTTTCGAATAGTCGTCGGTCACCACGGCCTCGCCCATCTGGCGCAGCAGCACCAGACGCAAACGACCGTCGAGCACCTTCTTGTCGACCGCCATGTGCTCCATGAAATGCGCCGGGGTCATTTCCTGTGGTGGCACCACCGGCAAACCTGCGTCCTGCAACAGGCGGATTCCACGATCGCGCTCAGCCTGGTCGATCCAGCCAAGGCGCATGGACATTTCCAGGGCCATCACTGTGCCCGCCGCGACGGCTTCGCCGTGCAGCCACACGCCATAGCCCATATGGGTTTCGATAGCATGCCCGAAGGTATGCCCCAGGTTCAGCGTGGCCCGTAGGCCGGACTCGCGCTCGTCGGCACCCACCACTGCGGCCTTGGCCGCGCAGGAGCGGCGGATGGCCTCGGTCAGGGCTGCCGAATCGAGGGCACGCAGTGCCTGCATATTGTCTTCGAGCCAGGCGAGGAACGGCTTGTCGCAAATCAGGCCGTACTTGATCACTTCGGCCAGACCTGCAGACAGCTCGCGCGCTGGCAGGGTCTTGAGGCTGGTGGTATCGATCAGCACCGCCTTGGGCTGATAGAACGCACCGACCATGTTCTTGCCCAGCGGATGATTGATGCCGGTCTTGCCACCTACGGAAGAGTCGACCTGGGACAGCAGGGTAGTCGGCACCTGGATGAAATCGACACCGCGCTGGTAGCAGGCGGCTGCGAAACCAGCCATGTCACCAATCACGCCACCACCCAGAGCGACCACAGTAGTACGACGATCATGCCGAGCTGTCAGCAGGCCATCGAAGATCAGCTGCAATGTTTCCCAGTTCTTGTGGGCTTCACCATCGGGCAACACAACGGGCAGTACCGAGTAGGCACCAAGGGCCTTGCTCAGGCGTTCGAGATACAGCGGCGCGACGGTCTCGTTGGAAACGATGGCAACCTGCCGACCCGCAATGTGCGGCGCCAGCAGCTCAGGCTGGTCCAGCAGGCCTTCGCCAATGTAGATCGGGTAGCTACGCTCGCCCAGGTCGACCTTTAGTGTCTGCATGTATCCCCACAATGTACTTGGGCGCGGCGCCATCCGGCGACCTGCGCGGTAACGTTGAGCCTCGCCTCGGCGCTGGAGGCCGAGAATAGTCCCGGGTTAACGGGGCGGCAACTGCTGCAAGCGCTCGAGAATATCGATCACCACCATGCGTGGTGGCCGCTCGTCGGTTTCAACCACCAGGTCGGCGATCTCGCGGTAGAGCGGGTCGCGGGTTTCCAGCAAGGTGCGCAAGGTCGCCTCAGGATTGGCCGTGCGCAGCAGCGGGCGATTGCGGTCGCGCGCGGTGCGGCCGACTTGCTGCTCGACCGAAGCATGCAGGTAGATCACCCGGCCACCCTGATGCAGCGCCTGCCGGTTGGCTTCGCGCATCACCGCGCCACCGCCGGTGGCCAGCACCACACCGTCGAGCGCGCACAACTCGGCAATCATCGCTTGCTCGCGATCACGGAAACCCGGCTCGCCTTCCTTGTCGAATATCCACGGGATGTTCGCGCCGCATCGCAGTTCGATTTCCTTGTCGGAATCCTTGAACAGCAGGCGCAGCTCTTTGGCCAACAGGCGTCCGATGGTGCTTTTACCAGCGCCCATGGGCCCCACAAGTATCAAATTTCGCACAGAATCAACGACTCACAGCAATCGCCTGGTCACTCATGATACGCGGAGTCAGGAAGACCAGCAGCTCGGATTTTTTCTCTTGTAATGCATCGCGTCGAAACAGCCGCCCAACATACGGCAGATCGCCGAAAAATGGCACCTTGTCGACCACATTGTTTTGCGAAGTCGAGTAGACGCCACCGATCACGATCGTTTCGCCGTCAGCCACACGAACCTTGGCATTGACCTCGTTCTTGCGGATCGGCGGTACGTTGTTCAAGGCATTGACGTAATCCGGCTCGTCCTTGGTCACCCGGACGGTCATGATCACCTTGTTGTCCGGAGTGATCTGTGGCGTTACTTCCAGCGACAGCGAGGCTTCGCGAAACGATACCGAGGTAGCGCCGCTTTGGCTGGTTTCCTGGTAAGGCACCTCGGTACCCTTGAGGATCCTCGCCGTTTCCTTGTCAGCCGTGACCACCTTGGGCTGCGAAATGATCTCGCCGTTGCCGCTTTTTTCCATGGCACTGAGCTCCAGGTCCAGCAACACGTCACCGCGCAACAGACCCAGGCCGATACTGCTGCCGGCTCGCTCCAGACCGAGGTCGACGAACAGCTCCTTGCCGGGCCGCAGTTTCTCGCCGTACAGCGGCCCACCCCAGCGTACCCCCAGGCTTTTCTCATAATCGACGTTGGCCTCGACGATACGCGCCTCGATCGCTACCTGGCGCACCGGCACATCCAACTGCGCCACCAGCTGGCGCATCTCGGCCAGGCGGTCAGCGGGCAGATGCACCACCAACGTGTTGGTGCGCTCATCGACACTCAAGCTAGCCGGAGGGATGCCGTCACCCTCCAGGCCTGCCAGCAGCAACTGCGCCAGATCGGCGGCCTTGGCGTGGTGAATGGGCAGCAGCTCCCGACGTAATGGCTGCAGGTGCGCATCCAGCGCCTGACTCACCCGGGCGTCTGCTGATTGCGCGGCAAACTCGGCTGCAGGTGCCACCAACAGCACATTGCCCTCCTGGCGCCGGGACAGGCCCTTGCTGCGCAGCACCAGGTCAAGCGCCTGATCCCACGGCACGTCCTGCAAACGCAAAGTGACACTGCCTTGTACTGCGTCACTGGCGACCAGGTTGACGCCAGCGTAGTCAGCCAGCACCTGCAGCACCGCACGCACCTCAACATCCTGGAAGTTCAGCGACAGGGGTTCACCCTGGTAAGGCGTCGCCGAAGCCAGCGGGATCGACAGCAGGGTCGCCAACAGGTATTTCATCCACGTTTTCATTCGGGTCCGAGGCCTCCTTGCCCAGGCGCTTGGTGAGGGTGATGAACGCCGTGCGCTCGTGCCATACCCCCGCCATGAACAGCCGCTCACGCACTTCGACCTGACGTTGGTCTATATGCATCACTACCCCCTGATCACGCCCTACCCGGTCGCCCGGGCGTACGCGATAGAGCTTGCCAGCCGCCATCAGCAGAGCCTCGCGTGCCGCCCCGCGCGCCAGGCTGCCGACCATTTCCAGCTGCGCCAACGGCACGCCGACCAGCCCGGCGCTGGCCACTCGCGCCGCAGCGGGCGCAAACGGGTCCACTTCAGGCGCAGCCATTGCGGCCCTTGCCGGCAGGTGCGCCAGCATTGCAGGTGCCTTCACGGGCGTAGCCGCGTGATAGGCATCAACCCGCAACTGCAGGCGCAACAGACCAGGCTGGCGATCAACGGTTGCCAGGCTCATGTCACCGCTGCGCAGAATCCGTGCCTGCCCTAACCAGTCGTCCAGCCACAGCCGCAAGGCCGGATAACGCCCCACCACTTGCACCACCAGCGGTACCTTGCTGAATCCGGCCTGTTGCTCACCTGCCTCTACATCGAGGCGTTCGACAAGCAAGCCATGTGCATGCCCCGACACTGCCAGCCGTTCAAGCAGGTCGCTCATGCTCTCCCCGGCGGCCAGATACCAGTGCGCCTCTTGCAACCGCTGTTCGGCAATCACCACTAAAGCCTTCAGCCGCTCCAGTTCGGCCAACTGCGCTGCATTGGCTGCCTGCAGCTGGTTCAACTCGACATGCCTGGCATCCTCCCGCGCCTGCTGCTGTAACAGGGCAGGCAGGCGCATCGCGCAGCCCAGGCTGAACACCACCACAGCCACCAGCGCTGGCGCCAACCGTCGGAAGCGGCCTGAGCCCTCGACCACCGCCAGCCAAGCGAGCATCTGCGCTGGACTCACGACCAGAACGCCGCAACGCGAGCGGTGAGCAGAAACTCATCGCCGTCCGGCAGGCTCTTGATGCGCTTGAGCTCCAGATCGAGCAAAACGTTCGAGCGGTTCAAGTCGCGCATGAACTGCGCCACCACAGCACCGGACGCAGCCAACCCTGTCACCTGCAGGCGACCACTATCAAGGCTCAGGCCGACTAGCTGCACACCTTCAGGCAACGCCCCTTCAAGGTCGGCGAAGACACCGGCCAATACACCCTGATGGGCGCGCAGGCCCTCCAGGGCCACCGCACGGGCAAGTAGCGCCTCATGCTGTGCACGCACTTCGGCCAGTGGCTGCAACTGCTCATCCTGTATATCAAGGGTCGCTTGGCGCTGGGTATTGGCCAGCACCTGCTGCTGCCCGCGTTGGCGGGCCAGCTGATCGACCAGCATCACGGCGCACAAAGCCAGGAGTGCGCCAGCAATCAACTGGCCTCGAAAGCGCCGCAGCGCCGCCTGACGCTGCCGTTCGCGCCAGGGCAGAAGGTTCAGCCGCATCATGGGCGCAGCCCTCCCAAGGCCAAGGCGCAGGCCAGGAGCATCGCCCCATCAACATGTTCCAGCCCTGCCAGCCCAGGCAGGTAGGTGCACGGCACATTCAGCCGGCTGCCCAAGGCTTGTAGCCAGCCCGGATTGATCGATGAGCTGCTGGCAACCCACAACCCCGCAGGCCGGCTCTGCCCGACCAGTAAAGCCTGGAGACGCTCTGGCCATTGCCCGTTCATTTCCGGGCCAGTCGTTTGCAGCTCACAGCGCTGGTACGCCCTGCCCGGCTGCCAGTCATGAAGGGTTACGCTGCGGTTTTCGACACGCAGCAGCGCTGCTCCCTCAAGGCCACCCTGTGGCAACATGCGGCACAAGGCAATGTTGTCGACCTCGACGGCTTCCAACTGCAAGCCCGCCTCCTCGACGACGGCTTCGAGTGACGCCAGCGCACTCTGCCGACAGGCTGCAACCATTACCTCGGAGCAACCTGGCTGGTCATGGGAAGCCCCCATGACCTGAAAATCCAAGGCCAGGTCTTCCAGCGGAAACGGAAACAGCCGCTCTGCATCGGCAAGCAGCTGTGCCTCCAACTGCGCCCCGCTCTGCTCCACCGGCAGATGGCACAACTTGCAGATAACCTGACTGGCCGGCAGCGCCAGCGCTACCCGGCGTTGCCTGAGGCCGCTGCGCCGGTAAGCTCGCTGCAGCGCAGCCACCACCACCCCAGGCGCATGAGCCCAGTCATCGGCCAGCGGCGCCTGAAACAGCTCTTGTGCCGACCCCATCACACGGCAGCTTCGATTCCGCTGCTGCAGTTGCATGATCCGAACGGCGTCGGGCGTAATTTCCACCCCCACGAGTGAACCGGCATCCTTGCCGAAGCGTCCAAACATCGCGACTCCTTTGCTGTCTGTTACAGCTGCCAAGCGCAGCCACCTGTCGCAACCCCGCGGCAACACTGGGCCAGGGCTACCCATCGAGTCGACGAGTAGCCTGGCCGGTCACCCGGAAAGGCGAAAAATGCTTATAATGCCCAGCGTTTTTTGGTCCACCGGACCTGCGTGCAATCCACTCCCAACCTGGACACCGAAAAGCCTTGATACGTCTGCTGAAGTTCTTCTGGTGGTCTTCCGTCGCAGTCATCTGCGCGCTCGTACTCGGTGTGAGCGGTGCGTTTCTGTATCTTAGTCCCAGCCTGCCCTCGGTCGAGTCCCTCAGAAGTATCCAGTTGCAGATCCCCCTCAGGGTGTACAGCAGCGATGGCAAGCTGATTGCCGAATTCGGCGAAATGCGCCGCTCGCCGATCCGCTTCGCGGAAATTCCCCCACAATTCATTCAGGCGCTGCTGTCAGCCGAGGACGACAATTTCCTCAACCACTACGGCGTCGACCCCAGCAGCCTGATGCGCGCAGCAACCCAGCTGGTGAAAACCGGTCATATCCAGACCGGCGGCAGCACCATCACCATGCAGGTGGCGAAGAACTTCTTCCTTACCAGCGAGCGCAGCTTCTCACGCAAGACCAACGAAATCCTGCTGGCCCTGCAGATCGAGCGTGAGCTGACCAAGGACGAAATCCTCGAGCTGTACGTGAACAAGATCTACCTGGGCAACCGCGCCTACGGTATCGATGCAGCTGCGCAGGTGTACTACGGCAAGTCCATTCGTGACGTGAGCCTGGCGCAGATGGCGATGATCGCCGGCCTGCCCAAGGCACCGTCGCGCTTCAACCCGCTGGCCAACCCGGTGCGCGCCAAAGAGCGCCGCGACTGGATCCTCGGGCGCATGTACAAGCTGGGCAAGATCGACCAGGCCAGCTACGAGGCCGCCCTGGCCGAGCCGCTCAACGCCAGCTATCACGTGCCGACGCCTGAGGTGAATGCCCCGTACATCGCCGAAATGGCCCGCGCGGAAATGGTCGGCCGTTACGGCAGCGACGCCTACACCGAAGGCTTCCGCGTCACGACCACCGTGCCTAGCGACATGCAGGAAATGGCCAACAAGGCCGTCCTCAAGGGCCTCTCCGATTACGATGAGCGCCACGGCTACCGTGGCCCTGAAGCACGCTTCCCGGGCCGCACCCAGGCAGCGTGGCTGCAGGAGCTGGGCAAGCAACGCACCCTTGGCGGCCTGGAACCAGCCATTGTCACCCAGGTGGAACACACCGGCCTCAAGGTGCTGACCCGTGACGGCCAAGAGGCGCAGGTTGCCTGGGACACCATGAAATGGGCGCGCCCGTTCATCAACAACAACGCCCAGGGCCGTTCGCCGCAGTCGCCGGCCGACGTGGCCCAGGTCGGTGACCTGGTGCGCCTGCAACGCCTTGACGATGGCACATTGAAGTTCAGCCAGGTGCCCGTTGCGCAGAGCGCCCTGGTCACCCTCGACCCGAACAGCGGCGCCATCCGCGCCCTGGTCGGCGGTTTCTCGTTCGAGCAGAGCAACTACAACCGCGCCGTGCAGGCCAAGCGCCAACCGGGCTCAAGCTTCAAACCATTCATCTACAGCGCCGCGCTGGACAGCGGCTACACCGCTTCCAGCCTGGTCAACGATGCGCCGATCGTGTTCGTTGACGAGTCAGTGGATAAAGTGTGGCGACCGAAGAACGATACCAACACCTTCCTCGGCCCTATCCGCATGCGTGAGGCGCTGTACAAGTCACGTAACCTGGTGTCGATCCGCCTGCTGCAAGCCATGGGCGTGGACCGCACCATCGACTACATCGCCAAGTTCGGCTTCAACAAACAGGACCTGCCGCGCAACCTGTCGCTGGCCCTGGGCACCGCCACCCTGACCCCGATGGAAATCGCCACCGGCTGGAGCACCTTTGCCAACGGTGGGTACAAGATCACCCCGTACCTGATCGAGCGCATCGAGAGCCGCAGCGGCGAGACACTGTTCACCGCCAACCCGGCCCGCGTACCGCAAGGTGCCGAAGACCAGGCGGGCCTGGCCGCACCCGAGCAGCCAATCAGCACGGCGGCCATGCCAGGCGAGGCACCTTCTGCCTTCAGCCAGGTGGCCGCGGCATCGCAAGCGCCGGCAGTGGCTGAACAGATCATCGACGGGCGTACCACCTACATCCTCACCAGCATGCTGCAGGACGTGATCAAGCGCGGCACCGGCCGCCGGGCGCTGGCCTTGGGCCGCACCGACCTGGCGGGCAAGACGGGTACGACCAACGAATCCAAGGACGCCTGGTTCTCCGGTTACAACGCCGATTACGTGACTACCGTTTGGGTCGGCTTCGACCAACCGGAAACCCTCGGCCGCCGCGAATATGGTGGGACTGCGGCACTGCCGATCTGGATGAACTTCATGGGCGCGGCACTCAAGGACAAGCCTGCGCATGCCCCGGCAGAGCCGGAGGGCATTCTCAGCTTGCGCGTCGACCCGGTCAGCGGACGCGCGGCATCGCCGAGCACACCGAATGCCTACTTCGAGCTGTTCAAAGCCGAAGATTCTCCGCCGTCGGTGGACGAGCTGGGCAATGGCGCGGCACCGGGCAGCCCGCTGCCAGCCGATGAAGCGACGCCGATGGATCTGTTCTAAGGCAGGGCGCCTGACTCAGGTTTTGCGTGGGCGCGTAAATCTAGCGCCGCCCGCGCGGCGCTCGATCTGATAGGCGCCACAAGCGCCCTGACCAACACCTTGCAGCCCTGACACATTCCCAAGCCCCAACAAAAAGCCCCGACTCATGCGAGCCGGGGCTTTTTTATGTCGCTTGCTGCAATCAGCCGTTGAACACTTCATCCACGCTGGTCAGCGGGTAGTGCTTCGGATAAGGCAGGGTAGCCACGCCGGATTCGATGGCAGCCTTGGCCACAGCATCGGAAACGACGGTGATCAAACGTGCATCCAGCGGCTTCGGAATGATGTACTCACGACCGAACTCCAGGCCTTCAACGCCATAGGCTTCGCAAACTTCCTTCGGCACTGGCAGCTTGGCCAGGTCTTTCAGGGCGATAGCGGCAGCGATCTTCATTTCTTCGTTGATACGCTTGGCGCGAACGTCCAGAGCACCACGGAAGATGAACGGGAAGCCCAGTACGTTGTTGACCTGGTTCGGGTAGTCGGAACGACCGGTAGCCATGATAACGTCGTTGCGAGTGGCATGCGCCAGCTCTGGCGAGATTTCCGGGTCCGGGTTCGAGCAGGCGAACACGATCGGGTTGGCAGCCATCGACTTCAGGCCTTCCGGGCTCAGCAGGTTCGGGCCAGACAGACCTACGAACACGTCGGCACCGTCAAGGGCGTCGGCCAGGGTGCGCTTGTCGGTCGCGTGGGCGAACTGCGCCTTGTACTGGTTCAGGTCGTCACGGCCAGCATGGATCACGCCACTACGGTCGATCATGAAGATGTTCTCGACCTTCGCACCCATGCTTACCAGCAGCTTCATGCAGGAAATGGCAGCAGCGCCGGCGCCCAGGCAGACGATCTTGGCTTCTTCCAGTTTCTTGCCGGCGATTTCCAGGGCGTTGATCATGCCAGCGGCAGTCACGATGGCAGTACCGTGCTGGTCATCGTGGAACACCGGGATGTCGCACTGTTCGATCAGGGTACGTTCGATTTCAAAGCACTCAGGTGCCTTGATGTCTTCAAGGTTGATGCCACCGAAGGTGATCGAAATGCGGCGAACGGTGTCGATGAACGCTTGCGGGCTTTCCGATTCGACTTCGATGTCGAACACATCGATACCGGCGAAACGCTTGAACAGAACACCCTTGCCTTCCATGACCGGCTTGGAAGCCAGTGGGCCGAGGTCACCCAGACCGAGGATGGCAGTGCCATCGGAAATCACCGCAACCAGGTTGCCTTTGCCGGTGTATTTGTAAGCCAGCTCTGGATCACGGCCAATTTCGCGCACCGGCTCTGCAACACCTGGGCTGTAGGCCAGGGCGAGGTCACGGGCGGTGGCAGTGGGCTTGGAGAGTTCAACGCTCAGTTTCCCCGGACGAGGTTGAGCGTGATATTCGAGAGCGGCGGTTTTCAGGTCTGACATGGTGGGCATTCCGCTATTTACTGTTCTGACGGACCGCCGAGGATACGCAAAGAGCCGGGGAGCCACAAGACTGGCCGGTCACTTGTGTCAAGGCCTTTAGCCTACGACTTTACGCTACAACCCACGGGGCATACGACCAACAGTGTGTACAATCCAGTAGCGAAATGTCTACATCTTTTAGCCTGAAATGCGCTCCAACATGCTCGGATCGGTCAATGGCAACACCCAGCGTCGCTGCCCGGGCTTGAGGCCACCCCTGCGGGAACGATCCAGCACCCACCCGCGCGCTTCGACCTGGCGTCCCTTGAGGTTATCGAAGAAGCTGGCGGGGAAGTTGCGCTGCAGACGAGCGGGAACCTGCAGCACCAGGGTACTGCCCAGGGTCAGCCAGACCCCACCACGATTTCGCTCGATACCTTCGATACGACCACGCACAACAGCGAAACCTGACTGCCTGACATTGCCTGCAGCCACTACGGGCGAATGCCGCCACAGGCCAACGCCAGCCTGGCGCGCAGCTTGTTCGGCAAGCTGCTGACAACCGCTGAGACGTACATTGGGGGCAATAGCCACGCGGTAGCCCAAGCCCTCGCTAAGCAATTGCGCTTCCAGATTGTCGCCATTGCGGCTGTAGATGTGCGCCAGTGTGCGACCGTACTTGTCTTTACCTTCAACACCAGGCACCAGCCCGACGCGATCGTCATTGGCCTTGACCAAGGCCTGCAATCGCCGCCTGGCAGCTTCGGCATAGGGCTCACTGGTACGCCCCTTGCGACCCATTTCCGGGGCATTGATACCGATCAGCCGCACGCTGCGGCCATCGACCAGACGCAAGGTGTCGCCATCAACCACCTGTCGTACCGCTACCCATTGGGGCTTGTCCGGCTGTGGGCAGAACGCCAGGACCGGGAAATGCCAGATAACGCCCACAAAAAAGGCGCCCACAAGGGACGCCTTCTTCAGCAACAATGCGAAACCCGAAGGATTCGCCATGCGCATGATTACTTCTTGGCACCGAACATGCCGAAGCGATCGGCGAACTTCTGTACGCGACCACCGGTGTCCAGAACTTTCTGCTTACCGGTGTAGAACGGGTGGCACAGGTTGCAAACGTCGATCGACAGGACGTTGCCCAGGGTCGAACGAGTTTCGAACTTGTTACCGCAGCTGCAGGTGACTGCAACTACTTCGTAGTTCGGGTGGATACCTTCTTTCATGGTCACTTCCTCGAGCTGCGTGCCGCCACCCAACACCAATTGTTGAATACCGCACGTAATTAGGCGGCGAATAATACCAGAGCACACCGTCAGCGCAAGATGTCGCTTGCACCGACCGTCGTCTGCTAGGCTCGCCAGTCCTTGTAACGCCCTCCGAGACTTTCCGCGTGTCCGACGTCATCCTGCGCCTTGCCCTGCCCTCTCCGCTGCGGCGCCTGTTCGACTACAAGGCGCCGGCGAGCATGGCGCGCCTGACCTTGACCCCTGGCATGCGCATCCGCGTGCCCTTTGGCCGCCGCGAAATGATCGGCGTGCTGATAGAGGTGTGCACGCAGAGCGAAGTGCCCGCCGACAAACTGAAGCCTGCCAGCGCCCTGCTCGACCCGGTGTCCCCCATTCCCGCGTCGCTGTTCAAGCTGTGCCTGTGGACCGCCCAGTACTACCAGCACAGCCTGGGCGATACCCTGAGCTGGGCGCTGCCCACGCTACTGCGCCAGGGCGAAGCCGCCGAGATGCGCCAGGAACGCTTCTGGCACATAGCCCCTGGCGCCCGCCTGGAAGACCCGCGCATCGCCCGCGCGCCGCGCCAGCGCGACGCCCTCAAGACCCTGGCCCAGCACCCGCACGGCGTGGCCCACAGCCTGCTGGCCAAACTCAACCTGAACAAGGACAGCCTCGACCTGCTGCTGGCCAAGGATCTGGTGCAGATCGAGACGCGCCGCCACTTGCCGGCACTACGCCATGAGCACTGGCTGGCACAGCCGGAACTTCCGCTCAACGAAGAGCAACGCGAAGCCTTCGACGCCGTGTGCGAGGGTTTTGGCGGTTTCGGCGCATTCTTGCTGGCCGGCGTCACCGGCAGTGGCAAGACCGAGGTCTACCTGCAACTGATCCGCGAAACCCTGGAAGCCGGCAAGCAGGCGCTGGTGCTGATCCCGGAGATCAACCTCGGCCCGCAAACCCTGGCCCGCTTCGAGCAACGCTTCAACGCGCGCATTGCCCTGCTGCACTCTGCGGTGAACGACCGCGAACGCCTGGATGCCTGGCTGGCGGCACGGGACGGCGAGGCCGATATCATCATCGGCACCCGCTCGGCATTGTTCACGCCGATGAAAAACCCCGGCCTGATCATCATCGACGAAGAGCACGACGGCTCCTATAAACAGCAGGAAGGCCTGCGGTACCACGCCCGCGACCTGGCGCTGGTCCGCGCTCACCAGGAGAACATCCCGATCCTGCTCGGCTCCGCCACACCCTCGCTGGAAACCCTGCATAACGCCCTGACCGGCCGCTACCGCCTGCTGCGCATGAACCAACGCGCCGGGGGGGCACGCCCCCCGCGCATGCTGCGCCTTGATGTGAAGAGCCTGCCACTGGACAGCGGCATCAGTGGCCCGCTGCAGCAGGCTATCCGACAGACCCTGGAGGCTGGCCAACAAGTGCTGGTGTTCCTCAACCGCCGCGGCTTTGCCCCAACCTTGCTGTGCCACGATTGCGGCTGGCTGTCCGAATGCCCACGCTGCGATGCGCGCATGACCGTGCACCAGCGCTCCGGCGTGCTGCGCTGCCACCACTGTGGCTATGACGAACGCCTGCCGCAACAGTGCCCGCAATGCAACCACGTCGACCTGCGCCCGGTCGGTGCCGGTACCGAGCGCGCCGAAGAGCGCCTGAAGGTGCTGTTCCCGGATTACCCGATCCTGCGCGTGGACCGCGACAGCACGGCGCGCAAGGACGCCATGCACAACCTGTTCAGCACCATCCAGCGCGGCCAGCCGAGCATCCTCGTCGGCACCCAGATGCTCGCCAAGGGCCACCACTTCCCGCGGGTGACCCTGGTGGCCATCCTTGATGCCGATGGTGGGCTGTTTTCCGGTGACTTCCGCGCCAGCGAGCGCATGGCACAACTTATCGTACAGGTGGCCGGGCGGGCCGGGCGGGCCGAAGAGCCCGGCAAGGTCATCATCCAGACCCACCTGGCCGACCACCCACTGCTGGTCCAGCTAACCGAGCAAGGCTACTTCGCCTTCGCCGAACAGGCCCTGGACGAACGCCGAGCCGCCGGGCTGCCGCCCTACTCGCATCTGGCCTTGCTGCGCGCCGAAGCACACAAGCCGGGGCAGGCCGAAGGTTTCCTCGACGAAGCCTGTGCCGCCGCCGAGCGCCTGGTGGCCGAACAGCGCCTGCCTGGCATCGAACTGCTGGGCCCGGTACCGGCGCCCATGGAGCGCCGCGCCGGACGATTCCGCGCACAATTGTTGATACAGGCCAATACCCGGGCGCCGTTGCATCGACTGATCAGCGCCTGGTTGCTAGTGTTGGAGCAGTTGCCGAGCGGGCGCCAGGTGCGCTGGTCGCTGGATGTCGACCCGGTAGACCTGTATTGAGCTGCAAGCTGCGAGTTGCCAGCCGCAAGCAAGCGCCGGGCGGGTGCGATGCCGCTTTTTCTTGCCGCTTGTGGCCCCCAGCTTGCCGCCCAAAGGTTGGCAACCTGCTCCCGGCAACGGATAATGCCCAGTTTTTCCACCTGCGCATCCAGGCGCTCACCGCGCTTGCGGTCGAAAAGAGATCCCCATGAAAGACACCATTCGCCAGCTGATCCAGCAAGCCCTCACCCAACTCGTCACCGACGGTGTGCTGCCTGAAGGGCTGTCGCCGGCGATCCAGGTGGAAAACGCCCGGGACAAGACCCACGGCGACTTCGCCAGCAACATCGCCATGATGCTGGCCAAGCCGGCCGGCATGAAGCCGCGCGACCTCGCCGAAAAACTGATCAACGCCCTGCCGGCCAGCGCCGACATCAGCAAGGTGGAGATTGCAGGCCCCGGCTTCCTCAACTTCTTCCAGAACACCGACGCCCTGGCCAACCGCCTGGATGCCGCCCTGGCCGACGCCCACCTGGGTGCGCGCAAAGCCGGCCCGGCGCAAAAGGTGGTGATCGACATGTCGGCACCCAACCTGGCCAAGGAAATGCACGTCGGCCACCTGCGCTCGACCATCATCGGTGACAGCGTTGCGCGCGTGCTGGAGTTCCTGGGCGACAACGTCATCCGCCAGAACCACGTCGGCGACTGGGGTACCCAGTTCGGCATGCTGATGGCCTACCTGCAGGAAAACCCGATCACCAGCGACGAGCTGTCGGACTTGGAAAACTTCTACCGCGCGGCGAAGAAACGCTTCGATGAATCGGAGGAGTTCGCCACTCGCGCCCGCGGCCTGGTGGTCAAGCTGCAAGCCGGTGACCCCGAGTGCCTGGCCCTTTGGACACGCTTCAAGGACATCTCGCTGTCGCACTGCCAGAAGACCTACGAGCTGCTCAACGTCAAACTGACCATGGCCGACGTGATGGGCGAAAGCGCCTACAACGACGACTTGGCCAACGTGGTGGCCGACCTCAAGGCCAAGGGCCTGCTGGTCGAAGACCAGGGCGCCCAATGCGTGTTCCTCGAAGAGTTCAAGAACAGCGACGGCGACCCCCTGCCGGTGATCGTGCAGAAGGCTGACGGCGGCTATCTGTACGCCACCACCGACCTGGCTGCCGTGCGTTACCGCAGCAACGTGTTGAAGGCTGACCGCGCACTGTACTTCGTCGACCAGCGCCAGGCCCTGCACTTCAATCAGGTGTTCGAAGTGGCCCGCCGCGCTGGCTTCGTCGGCCACCCGATGCAAATGGAGCACATGGGCTTCGGCACCATGAACGGCGCCGACGGCCGCCCGTTCAAGACCCGTGACGGCGGCACCGTGAAGCTGATCGACCTGCTCACCGAGGCCAAGGAGCGCGCCTACGCGCTGGTCAAGGAAAAAAACCCGAGCCTGGCCGACGACGAACTGCGCCACATCGGCGAGGTGGTGGGCATTGGCGCGGTGAAATACGCCGACCTGTCCAAGCACCGCACCAGCGACTACAGCTTCAACTTCGAGTTGATGCTCAACTTCGAAGGCAACACCGCGCCTTACCTGCTGTACGCTTACACCCGCGTAGCCGGCGTGTTCCGCAAGCTGGGCAAAGGCTTTGACGAAGTCGACGGCAAAATCGTGCTGCAAGCTGCCCACGAGCAGGACTTGGCCGCGCGCCTGGCGCAGTTTGGCGAAATCCTCAACAACGTCGCCGAAAAAGGCACGCCGCACGTGCTGTGCAGCTACCTGTACGACTTGGCCGGCCTGTTCTCCAGCTTCTACGAGAACTGCCCGATCCTCGCTGCCGAAACCCCTTCGCAGCAGCAGAGCCGGCTGCGCCTGGCCGCCCTGACTGGCCGCACCCTCAAACAAGGTCTGGAACTGCTCGGCCTGGAAACCCTGGAGCGCATGTAAGTTGGCTGCCAAGAAAAAACCTGCCCCGAAACGCGGCGCCAGCCGCCAGACGGCACCGGCCAAACAGCCGATCCCCGGCTGGGTATGGCTGGCGGTCGGCCTGACCGTAGGCGCGTTCATCGTGTTCCTGATGAAGCTCGAACCCGGTGGCGATGACATCAAGCGCACCAAGCCCGAGCAGGAGAAACCGGCGAAAGCGGCCGAAGCCGGCAAGCCCGCGCAAGCCACCCCGCAACAGCCGGTGAAGCCGAAGTACGACTTCTACACCCTGCTGCCGGAGTCTGAGGTGATCGTGCCGCCGGAAGCCGTACCGGAGAAAACCCCACCGGTGCCGGCCCAGCCGGTAACCCCGGTGACACCAGCAGAAGCGGCGAAAATCGACACGGCGAGGGCCCAGGCAGCGTTGCTCGGCCAGACCCCGCCACCGCCACCACCCGTGATCAAACCGGCGGCGACCACGCAGTACTTCCTTCAGGCCGGCTCGTTCCGCAAGCAGGCCGATGCCGACAAGGTACGGGCACAGATCATCCTGCTGGGCCAGTCCGTGAAAGTGGAGTCGGGCACGGTCAAGGATGAAACCTGGTACCGCGTGCTGGTCGGGCCGTTCAGCAACCGCGAGCAGTTGACCGGGGCACAGAAGCAGCTGGCTGGGGCCGGGTTCAGCAACCTGTTGCTGCAACAGCGGCAGACCCGTCAGTAACGAAGAAGGCCTTGCCGCAGCGGTGCGACAAGGCCTTCTTTATATGGACAGCATTGCCCGTGAAGGGGCTGTAAAGCAGCCCCGCTACCGTCAGCCCCGCCCCGCATTCCTTTCGGACACCTGGCTGTTCAACGTCCAGAAGTCATACAGCACCCCCACCAGGAACAACCCGCCGGTAAAGAAGTAGATGATCGCGGTGATCCACTTGCCCTGATACAGCCGGTGCAGGCCAAACACCCCCAGGAAGGTCAGCAGGATCCAGGCGATGTTGTAGTCGATACGCCCGGACTGAAACCTCAGGTCGGCTTCACGGTCCATGGACGGGATCAGGAACAGGTCGATCAACCAGCCAATGCCCAGCAAGCCCAAGGTGAAGAACCAGATGGTCCCGGTAATCGGCTTGCCGTAATAGAAACGATGGGAGCCGGTGAAGCCGAAAATCCACAGCAGGTAGCCAATGGTTTTGCTGTGGGTGTCGTGAAAGGGCACCCCCTGTTGATAACTGTTCATTCATAGCCCCCGTGGGTTATCCGAAAATTTTCTAAGAAAAAATGTGACTTTCTCGTCGCAAGCCGACATACGGCACCTGGGCAATCGACCAACGGATCAATAACTGATCAAAAAGCTGTTATAAAGTTGCGCGCCCAACACATAACTATTCATAAGAGCTTCATCTATGCCGCCTTTGATCAAGACATGGCTGACCCTCTGCCTATTATTGCCCCTGGCCGCCCACGCCACCAATCGTGAGCAACGTCTTCCCAATGGTTTCACCGGCTACACGACCAACGCCTCGGTAAAACGCGCACCAGTCAAACAGACCGCGCTACGCGCCCGCCCAAGCAATGCTGCCAGCAGCCGCGGTGCGAATGTCGCCGCCATGTCGCCTAAGCAAAGCAGCGATGTGCTGAGCCGTGCGGTAAATGTGCTCGGTACCCCTTATGTTTGGGGCGGCAGCAGCCCGAAAAAAGGCTTTGACTGCAGCGGGCTGGTCAAATACGCCTTCAACGACGTCGCCGACGTCGACCTGCCGCGCACCTCCAATGCCATGGCCCAGGGCCACGGGGTGAAGGTGGCCAAGGGTGATCTGAAGCCTGGCGACCTGATCTTCTTCAACATCAAGAGCCGTCGGGTCAATCACGTAGCCATCTACCTGGGTAACGACCGCTTCATCCACGCTCCACGCCGTGGCAAGCGGGTGAGTATCGACACCTTGAGCAAGCCTTACTGGCAGAAGCACTACGTGGTGGCCAAGCGGGTGCTGCCGAAAGAGCAGCAGCTGAGTCTGGCCAAGCGTTAATCTGATCGGCGCTATCCGGTACCGGCCCCTTCGCGGGCACGCCCGCTCCCACAGGTAGCGCGTCGCTCTCGCGGGCAGCGCCATACCTGTGGGAGCGGGCGCGCCCGCGAAAGGGCCTTTGCAGGTACTACAAGCCTTTGATCAACCCTCGCTCCCTCAGCCTCCGCAACGCCCCCTCCATCGTCAGCATCCCCTCCGCCGCCCCGCCCTGCATCACTGAAGACAACTGCGCCAACCGCCCCTCCCGAACCAGGTTACGCACCGCCGGCGTCGCCACCAGCACTTCCCGCGCCGCCACCCGCCCACCCCCTACGCGCCTGACCAGCACCTGCGCGACCACCAGGCGCAGCGACTCGGCCAGCATCGCCCGCACCAACGGCTTTTCCTCGGCAGCAAACACCTCCACCAACCTGTCGATGCTGCTGGTCGCCGAACGCGCATGCACGGTTGCCAGCACCAGGTGCCCGGTTTCCGCCGCGCGCAGGGCCAGGCGAATGGTTTCCAGGTCGCGCAACTCGCCGATCATGATCACGTCCGGGTCCTGGCGCAGCGCACTGCGCAGCCCCTGAGCAAAGCCGCGACTATGGCGCCCCATCTCACGCTGGTTGACCAGGCTGCGCTGGCTGGCATGGATGACCTCGACAGGGTCTTCCAGGGTAATGATGTGCAGCGCCCGCTCGCGGTTCAGCTGGTCGAGCAGCGTTGCCAGGGTGCTGGACTTGCCACTACCGGTCGGCCCGCCCACGAGGATCAAGCCATCCCGGCAATGCGCAACAGCTTGAAACACATCCGCAAGGTCCAGCTCACTCACCGTCGCAATGCACCCCGGGATCAGCCGAAAGGTAACCGCCGGGCCATTCAACTGGCGAAACAGGTTCAGCCGAAAGCGCCCAAGCGCCGGCAACTCCAGCGCAAGGTCCATTTCATCGCCTTGGGCCCACTGCCGGCGCTGATCGTCATCCAGCACGCTGGCCATGCCCTCGATCAAGGCACCCTGGTTCAACGGCGGCAAGCCCATACGCTGCAACTCGCCATCCAGGCGCAGCATCGGAATCTGGCCCGTCGCCAGGTGCAGGTCTGAAGCCCCCGCATCCACAGCTCGGGCCAACAGGTCGGTCACATCCATAAGACTCCCCAAAGGCCTTCAAGCAGGTAGAATGCCGCAGACCCCACAGCTGCCGGCATCGATCCATGTCCACCCTAGCAGACAACCTTTCCGCGATTTCCGCCCGTATCGCCAGTGCTGCCCAGGCAGTCGGGCGTGATCCGGCCAGCGTCCAGTTGCTGGCCGTGAGCAAGACCAAGCCCGCCAGCGCTATCCGCGAGATCCATGCCGCCGGTGTGCACGACTTCGGGGAGAATTACCTACAGGAAGCACTGACAAAGCAGCAGGCCCTCAGCGACTTGCCCTTGATCTGGCACTTCATCGGCCCCATTCAGTCGAACAAGACCAAAGCCATCGCCGAGCATTTCGACTGGGTGCATTCCGTGGACCGCCTGAAAATTGCCCAACGCCTGTCGGAACAGCGCCCCGCCGGGTTGGCGCCGCTGAACATCTGCCTGCAGGTAAACGTCAGCGGCGAGGACAGTAAATCCGGCTGCACCCCGGCCGACCTACCCGCGTTGGCCAAAGCCGTAGCCGCACTGCCCAACCTGCGCCTGCGCGGGCTGATGGCAATCCCGGAACCCACTGAAGACCGCGCCACCCAAGAGGCCGCCTTCGCCAGCCTGCGCAAGTTGCAGGAAGGCCTGGGGTTTGGCCTGGACACCCTGTCCATGGGCATGAGCCACGACCTGGAAGCGGCTATCGCCCAGGGCGCGACGTGGGTACGGATTGGCACGGCCCTGTTCGGAGCCCGCGACTACGGCAACACCTGATTCCATGCTTCACTCACTCTTTTCCACAAGGACCTGACATGAGCAAAACACGTATTGCCTTTATCGGCGCCGGCAACATGGCCGCCAGCCTGATCGGTGGTCTGCGTGCCCAGGGCCTGGACGCCTCGCAGATCCGCGCCAGCGACCCGGGCGCCGAGACCCGCAGTCGCATCCAGGCCGAGCACGGCATTGAAGCCTTCGAGGACAACGCCCAGGCCATCGATGGCGCTGACGTCATCGTGCTGGCGGTCAAGCCACAAGTCATGAAAACCGTATGTCAGGCACTGCAACCCAACCTGCAGGATGGCCAGCTGATCGTTTCCATCGCCGCCGGCATCACGTGCGCCAGCCTGCAAAGCTGGGTGGGCGCTCGCCCGGTGGTGCGCTGCATGCCCAACACCCCGGCATTGCTGCGCCAAGGCGTGAGCGGCCTATACGCCACCGCTGAAGTGTCCGGCGAACAGCGTCAGCAGGCCGAACAACTGCTGTCGGCCGTGGGCACCGCCCTGTGGCTGGAGCAGGAACAGCAACTGGACGCCGTGACAGCTGTGTCCGGCAGTGGCCCGGCGTACTTCTTCCTGCTGATCGAGGCCATGACCGCGGCAGGCGAAAAACTCGGCCTGCCACGCGAAACCGCCTCCCAACTGACCTTGCAGACGGCCCTGGGCGCCGCGCGCATGGCGGTTGCAAGCGATGTCGATGCCGCCGAACTGCGCCGCCGCGTCACCTCGCCCGCCGGCACCACGGAAGCGGCGATCAAGTCGTTCCAGGCCAGCGGCTTCGAAGCCATCGTCGAGCAGGCGCTGCAGGCTGCAGCCACGCGCTCTGCCGAGCTGGCCGAACAACTGGGCAAATAAGGAGCTTTAGATGAATGCACTGTCAGGCGCCGCGATTTTCGTGGTGCAAACCCTGGTCAGCCTTTACCTGGTAATCGTCCTGCTGCGCTTCGTGCTGCAACTGGTCAAGGCCAACTTCTACAACCCGCTGTGCCAGTTCGCCGTTCGTGCCACCCAACCGCTGCTCAAGCCGATCCGCCGGATCATCCCTAGCGTTGGCGGGCTGGATACCTCGTCGCTACTGCTGGCGGTGGTCATCCAGGCCTTGCTGATGGGCTTCGTGCTGATGGTCACCTACGGTACCTTCGGCGACGTCCTGCACCTGCTGATGTGGGCGATCATCGGCATCACCTCGCTGTTCCTGAAGATTTTCTGGGTGGCGATGATCGTCATGGTGATCGTTTCCTGGGTTGCACCCAACAGCCACAACCCTGCGGCCGAACTGGCCTACCAGATCAGCGAGCCAGTGCTGGCGCCGTTCCGCCGCCTGGTGCCAAACCTGGGCGGCATGGACATCTCGCCGATCTTCGCCTTCCTGGCGATCCAGGTTGTCCAGTCGTTTGTCATGCCTCCGCTGGCCGCCTACGCCGGCATGCCTCAAGAGCTGTGGCGAATGATCTGAGGCTCGCCAGAGCCAGCGTGCCCCCAGTCGCAAGCCTTTGCTTGCCGCTGGGGGTAGCGCTCTTTAGACTTACGCCTCCGTCAAGCGTGAGCAGGGTCGATGTCAACTGTCTTTCCCGAAGATTCCGTCGGTCTGGTAGTACCGCAAACCGCCCGGTTCGATGAACCGCTGGCACTGGCCTGTGGCCGTTCACTGGCCAGTTACGAACTGGTCTACGAGACCTATGGCACCCTGAACGCCAGCGCGAGCAACGCCGTGCTGATCTGCCATGCCCTGTCCGGCCACCACCATGCCGCTGGCTACCATGCCGCCACCGACCGCAAGCCAGGCTGGTGGGACAGCTGCATCGGCCCCGGCAAGCCGATCGATACCAACCGCTTCTTCGTGGTCAGCCTGAACAACCTCGGCGGCTGCAACGGCAGCACCGGCCCCAGCAGCGTCAACCCTGCCACCGGCAAACCGTATGGCGCCGACTTCCCTGTACTGACCGTAGAGGACTGGGTACACAGCCAGGTGCGCCTGGGCGAGCGCCTGGGCATCCAGCAATGGGCCGCTGTCGTCGGCGGAAGCCTTGGCGGCATGCAGGCACTGCAATGGACCATCAGCTACCCCGAGCGTGTGCGTCATTGCGTCGACATTGCCTCGGCGCCCAAGCTGTCGGCGCAGAACATCGCCTTCAACGAGGTGGCGCGCCAGGCCATTCTCACCGACCCTGAGTTCCATGGCGGTTCGTTCCAGGACCAGGGCGTGATCCCCAAGCGCGGCCTGATGCTGGCGCGCATGGTCGGCCACATTACCTATCTGTCCGATGATTCGATGGGTGAAAAATTCGGCCGTGAGCTGAAAAGCGACAAGCTCAACTACGACTTCCACAGCGTCGAGTTCCAGGTCGAAAGCTACCTGCGCTATCAGGGCGAGGAGTTTTCCGGCCGTTTCGACGCCAACACCTACCTGCTGATGACCAAGGCACTGGACTATTTCGACCCGGCCGCCACGCACGGTGGTGATCTGGCCGCCACCCTGGCCCACGTCACGGCGGACTACTGCATCATGTCGTTCACCACCGACTGGCGCTTCTCTCCGGCCCGTTCGCGCGAGATCGTCGACGCGCTGATGGCCGCGCGCAAGAACGTCTGCTACCTGGAGATCGATTCGCCCTACGGGCACGATGCATTCCTGATTCCCACACCTCGCTACATGCAGGGTTTCTCGAACTACATGAACCGCATTGCCATCTGAGGACAGCATGAGAGCCGATCTGGAAATCATCCACGACTGGATCCCCGCCGGCAGCCGGGTACTCGACCTGGGCTGCGGTAGCGGCGAACTGCTGGCCTCGCTGCGTGACCGCAAACAGGTCACCGGCTATGGCCTGGAAATCGACGCCGACAATATCGCCGCCTGCGTGGCCAAGGGCGTCAACGTCATCGAACAAGACCTGGACAAAGGCCTGGGCAACTTCGCCAGCAACAGCTTCGACGTGGTGATCATGACCCAAGCCCTGCAGGCCGTGGAATACCCCGACCGCATCCTCGACGAAATGCTGCGGGTGGGCCGTCAGTGCATCATCACCTTCCCAAACTTCGGCCACTGGCGCTGCCGCTGGTACCTGGCGACCAAAGGCCGCATGCCGGTATCGGACTTCATGCCGTATACCTGGTACAACACGCCGAACATCCACTTCTGCACCTTCGCCGACTTCGAAGAACTTGTGCACGAACGCCGAGCCAAGGTACTGGACCGCCTGGCGGTCGACCACTTGCACCGCAACGGGTGGGGTGGCCGGCTATGGCCTAATCTTCTAGGTGAGATCGGCATCTACCGCGTCAGCAGTCCGGGCCTGCAAGAGCACCAGCTCGCGGTCTGACGCCCACCGGAGGAATCGCCCCATGCGTCGCCTAGCCCTGTTCCTGATCAGCCTGTGCCTGGCCCTGCCAGTACTGGCTGCCGATGCCGCACGCCCCGAGCGCAAGGAGGTATTTGGCGACGTGACGGTGCACTACAGCGCATTCACCTCGAGCATGCTCACACCCGAGGTGGCCGCGGCCACCGGCCTGGTGCGCAGCAAGAACCAGGGCGTGCTCAACATTGCCGTGCTCAAGGCCGGCAAGCCCACCCCAGCACTGGTCAGCGGTAAGGTCAGAGACCTGACCGGGCGCATCAGCCCGCTGTCGTTCAAGCAGATTACCGAACCGGGCGCGGTGTACTACATCGCCCAGTTCAAGATCGAACAACCAGAAACCGTCACCTTCGACCTGACCATCGAAACCGGCGGCATCAGCAACTCTCTCCGCTTCAACCAGGAAGTGTTCCCAGGCGAATGATGAATTTCCAGCAACTCGTATTGGCCAGCCACAATGCCGGCAAACTGAAGGAACTCCAGGCCATGCTCGGCCATTCCGTGCAACTGCACTCGATTGGTGAGTTCAGCCAGGTGGAGCCGGAAGAAACCGGCCTGTCGTTCGTCGAGAACGCCATCCTCAAGGCGCGCAACGCCGCCCGCATTTCCGGCCTGCCGGCCCTGGCCGATGACTCTGGCCTGGCAGTGGACTTCCTCGGCGGCGCGCCGGGCATCTACTCGGCGCGTTATGCCGACGGCAAAGGTGACGCGGCAAACAATGCCAAGCTGCTCGAAGCCTTGAAAGACGTGCCTGAAGCTGAGCGCAGTGCACAGTTCGTCTGCGTTCTGGCGCTGGTGCGTCACGCCGACGACCCATTGCCGATCCTGTGCGAAGGCCTGTGGCACGGGCGCATCCTGTTCGAGGCCAGCGGCGAGCAGGGCTTTGGCTACGACCCGCTGTTCTGGGTACCGGAGCGCAACTGCTCCAGCGCCGATCTAGCCCCAGCAGACAAGAACCAGCTCAGCCACCGCGCCCGTGCCATGGCCCTGCTGCGCAAACGTCTGGGCCTGGCATGATCGAAATGCTGTCGCCCCCCGGCGCGGCAGGCTTTAGCAGCCTGCCGCCGCTGGCGCTGTACATCCACATTCCGTGGTGCGTACGCAAATGCCCTTATTGCGACTTCAACTCCCACGCAGCCGGGCCTGAACTACCGGAAGATGCCTACGTCACAGCCCTGCTCGACGACCTCGACCAGGAACTGGCTGCCGTACAAGGTCGCCCGATCAGCTCGATCTTCTTCGGTGGCGGTACGCCAAGCCTGTTCAGTGCCAACGCCCTTGGCCGGCTACTGCGTGGCATAGAGCAACGTATTCCGTTCGCGCCAGACATCGAGATCACCCTCGAAGCCAACCCGGGCACCTTCGAGCAGGACAAGTTCAAGGCCTACCGGCAGACCGGTATCAACCGTCTTTCGATCGGTGTGCAGAGCTTCCAGCCTGCCAAGCTGGAGGCACTGGGGCGCATCCACAATGGCGACGAAGCGGTGCGGGCCGCCGACATGGCGCGCGCGGCCGGTTTCGACAATTTCAACATGGACCTGATGCACGGCCTGCCCGACCAGTCGCTGGACGATGCGCTGGGTGACCTGCGCCAGGCCATCGATCTGGGGCCGACCCACCTGTCGTGGTATCAGCTGACCGTGGAGCCGAACACGGTGTTCTGGAACCAGCCGCCAGAGCTGCCCGAAGACGACATCCTCTGGGATATTCAGGAAGCCGGCCAAGCGCTGATGGCCGAGCACGGCTACCGCCAGTACGAGGTATCGGCCTACGCCCAGGCAGGCCGCGCCGCCCGGCACAACCTCAACTACTGGCGCTTCGGTGACTTCATCGGCATTGGCGCTGGCGCTCACGGCAAGCTCACCTTTGCCGACGGGCGCATCCTGCGTACCTGGAAGACCCGCCTGCCCAAGGACTACCTGAACCTGGCCAAGCCGTTCAGGGCCGGCGAGAAGCTGCTGCCAGTCGATGAACTGCCGTTCGAGTTCCTGATGAACGCCCTGCGCCTGACCGATGGCGTGGAAGCCGAACTGTTCACCCAGCGCACCGGCTTGCCACTGGCACAGCTGCAGGAAGCACGCCGCGCCGCCGAACAAAAGGGCCTTTTGCAGGTCGAACCGGATCGACTGGTGGCCACCCCAAGGGGCCAGCTGTTCCTCAATGACCTGCTGCAGTATTTCTTGACCTGAGGATGACCCATGGATCTGGTACTTGATCTGCTCGCGACGGTTTCCCGCTGGAGCCGCAGCAACCTGTCGGAGATTTCACTGGCCTTGGTAGGCTGCCTGCTGGTGCTGTTCGGCACCGATGTCAAAGCCTGGGCCGAGCAACGCCTGGGCGGCCTCGCCGGCGCCCTGCGCGTGCCGTTCATGGCGCTGATGGTGATGATCGGCAGCGGTGCTGCGCTGATCTATGCCACGCCATGGGTGGTGAAAGGCCTGAGCCAGTTCAACAACTATGCGCTGGCGCCTGTGTTGCTGGTGGTGCTGGTGTTGATTGGCGTGGTGGCGGATCGTCGCGGCTGAGCTCATGGCCCCTGGGTCAACTGTCTTGCTCAACATTTGAAAGACCTGCGCGGCCGCCTGTAGGAGCGGGTTTACCCGCGAAAGGGCCGGCCCTGCTGGCCAATTTCCACCCGCCGTTCACCGTTGCCGCCACCACCGTATTCGCGGGTAAACCCGCTCCTACACAGATCGGTGGTGGACACACCTCGGTGGTTGTACACAGGCCGCCCGTAGGAGCGGGTTCACCCGCGAATGGGCCGGCCCTGCTGGCCAATTTCCACCCGCCGTTCACTGTTGCCGCCGCTACCGTATTCGCGGGTAAACCCGCTCCTACACAGATTGGTGGTGGACACACATCGGTGGTTGTACACAGGCCGCCCGTAGGAGCGGGTTTACCCGCGAAAGGGCCGGCCCTGCTGGCCAATTTCCACCCGCCATTCACTGTTGCTGCCGCCACCGTATTCGCGGGTAAACCCGCTCCTACACAGATGGGTGGTGGACACACATCGGTGGTTGTACACAGGCCGCCCGTAGGAGCGGGTTTACCCGCGAAAGGGCCGGCCCTGCTGGCCAATTTCCACCCGCCGTTCACCGTTGCCGCCGCCACCGTATTCGCGGGTAAACCCGCTCCTACACTGATTGGTGGTGGACACACATCGGTGGTTGTACACAGGCCGCCCGTAGGAGCGGGTTCACCCGCGAATGGGCCGGCCCTGCTGGCCAATCTCCACCCGCCGCTCACCGTCGCAGCCGCCCGCGAACACCGGCAAAGCCGGTGCCATCCACCGCGTTGGTTTCTTCGCGGGCATGCCCTGAGGTGTTGTGTATTACCGAAAAAAAACCGCCCTTCTCAAGGCGGTTATTTTCGCCTGCATTCCTGCAGGCATCAGCACATCGAAAAGCCGTATCAGCCGCTCAATCCACCTTCTCGAACTTCAAGTCCCACACCCCGTGCCCCAGCCGCTCACCGCGGCGTTCGAACTTGGTGATCGGGCGCTCTTCGGGGCGCGGCACATAGGTGCCGTCTGCCGCACGGTTGCGATAGCCAGGAGCTGCGCTCATCACTTCCAGCATGTACTCGGCATACGGCTCCCAATCGGTGGCCATGTGGAACACACCACCGGGCTTGAGCTTGCGACGTACCAGCTCGGCGAACTCCAGCTGGACAATGCGGCGCTTGTGATGACGTGCCTTGTGCCAAGGGTCTGGGAAGAACAGCATCAACCGATCGAGGCTGTTATCCGCCACGCAGCGGTTCAGCACTTCGATGGCATCGCAGTCATACACCCGCAGGTTTTTCAGCCCCTGGGTCAGCACGCCATTGAGCAGCGCGCCAACACCCGGGCGGTGCACTTCCACACCGATGAAGTCCTGCTCAGGGGCGGCGGCGGCCATTTCCAACAGGGAATGGCCCATGCCGAAGCCGATCTCCAAGGTGCGCGGGGCCGAACGGCCGAACACCTGGTCGTAGTCCACCGGGCTATCAGCCAGTGGCAGGATGTACAGCGGGCCGCCTTGATCCAGGCCGCGTTGCTGGCCTTCGGTCATGCGCCCGGCACGCATCACGAAGCTCTTGATGCGGCGGTGTGGGCGGGCTTCGCCGTCGGGGGTGATCGGCGTATCGTGCGATTCAGTCATCAGTTGCTCTTACTTGATCAGACCATCCAGCGGCGAAGAGGCGCTGGCATAGAGTTTCTTCGGCATACGACCGGCCAGGTAGGCCATGCGACCCGCGACAATGGCGTGTTTCATGGCCTCGGCCATCAGCACCGGCTGCTGGGCGTGGGCGATGGCCGAGTTCATCAGCACCGCCTCACAGCCCATTTCCATGGCGATGGTGGCGTCGGAGGCGGTACCCACACCGGCATCGACCAGCACCGGTACCTTGGATTCTTCCAGGATGATCTGCAGGTTGTAGGGGTTGCAGATACCCAGACCGGTGCCAATCAGGCCAGCCAGCGGCATGACCGCGATGCAGCCGACTTCGGCCAGCTGACGGGCGATGATCGGGTCGTCGCTGGTGTAGACCATGACGTCGAAACCTTCCTTGACCAGCACTTCGGCTGCCTTGAGGGTTTCGATCACGTTGGGGAACAGGGTTTTCTGGTCGGCCAGCACTTCCAGCTTCACCAGCGTCCGGGACTCGTGCGATTTGCGCCCATCGAGCAGTTCGCGGGCCAGACGGCAAGTGCGTACCGCTTCCACCGCGTCAAAGCAGCCTGCAGTGTTCGGCAGGATGGTGTACTTGTCGGGCGACAGTACATCGAGCAGGTTCGGCTCGCCCGCGTTCTGGCCAAGGTTGGTGCGGCGTACAGCGACAGTGACGATTTCGGCACCCGAGGCCTCGGTGGCCAGGCGGGTTTCTTCCATGTCACGGTACTTGCCGGTACCGACCAGCAGGCGCGACTGGAAAGTACGCCCGGCCAGGGTGAAGGGCTTGTCGCTACGAACGTTGCTCATCGTTGTTCCTCGGGAAAAGGTTGCAGGGCTTGCTTGTGAACCGCCGGGCTGCTGTCAGCCGCCACCGATGGCGTGGACCACTTCGACCTGGTCGCCGTCATTCAGCAGCGTGCTGTCGTGCTGGCTACGCGGCACGATATCCAGGTTCAGTTCCACTGCAACACGGCGCCCGGTCAGTTCCAGGCGCGCCAGCAGGGCTGCAACGCTTTCGCCGGCAGGCAGTTCGTAAGGTTCACCGTTCAATTTAATGCGCATGCGCACGGCCACCATTGTTCTTTGGGGCCAGCATTCTAGCGCCGAACCGTCCTGCAACCCAAGGGCGGTGCACGCCATTAGTCGTGATTGTGGACCACTCGGTCAGCCCAGCCGCCAGGCTGCCAGGCCCAGGCACAGCCAGCCGAGGAGGAAGCACAAGCCGCCAATCGGGGTGATGATGCCAAGCTTGCCAAGGCCGCTGAGGGTCAGCAGGTACAGGCTGCCGGAGAACAGCACGATGCCTAACGCAAACAGGCCGCCAGCCCACCCGACCAGGCGCCCGGGCAGGTGCGCCGAGAGCACCGCAACGCCGAAGATCGCCAAGGCATGGACCAGTTGGTAAGTCACGCCGGTATGGAAGATCGCCAGGTAGTCAGCCGTCAGCCGGTTTTTCAGGCCATGAGCGGCGAAGGCGCCCAGGGCGACACCGGTAAAGCCAAAAAAGGCGGCAAGCATCAGGAAGCTGCGAAGCATGGGACGACTCCTTGTATCGGGTCTGTATAATGGCCCCTTCCACCCTTAGGGCCAAGCCATCGACATGCTGTCAACGCTTATCCGTCGCCTCTCCCGCGCCCTGCTCTGGTTCGTTGCCGGCAGCATCGTGCTGGTGCTGGTGTTCCGCTGGGTACCACCGCCCGGCACGGCGCTGATGGTCGAGCGCAAGGTACAGTCATGGGTGAATGGTGAACCGATCGACCTGCAGCGTGACTGGGAGCCATGGGAGAACATCTCCGATGAGCTCAAGGTTGCGGTCATTGCTGGCGAGGACCAGAAGTTCGCCAACCACTGGGGCTTCGACCTCCCGGCCATTCAGGCGGCGCTGGCCCACAACGAGCGTGGCGGCAACATTCGCGGCGCCAGCACCCTGACCCAACAAGTGGCCAAGAACCTGTTTCTGTGGTCAGGCCGCAGCTGGTTTCGCAAGGGGCTGGAGGCCTGGTTCACCGCACTGATCGAGCTGTTCTGGTCGAAGGAACGGATTCTCGAGGTCTATTTGAACAGCGCCGAGTGGGGCAAGGGCGTGTTTGGTGCCCAGGCAGCGGCGCGCTATCACTTTGGCGTCGACGCCAGCAGGCTCAGCCGCCAGCAGGCAGCGCAGCTGGCTGCGGTGCTGCCAAGCCCAATCAAGTGGAGTGCCAGCCGACCGAGTGCCTACGTGGCCAGCCGGGCCGGCTGGATTCGCCGGCAGATGAGCCAGCTGGGTGGGCCCAGCTACCTGATGCAGCTGGACTCCTCCAGAAAGCTTTGAATGCAGGCCCGGCCCTTTCGCGGGTAAACCCGCTCCTACGGGCAACCGCGTGCCCGGCCTCCTCGCGGGCAAACCCGCGCCTACGGGCAACCGCATCCCCTGTAGGAGCGGGTTTACCCGCGAAGAGGCCGGCAAAGCCAGCACAAACAAAAAAGCCGCTCACCCCATCAGGGCCAGCGGCTTTTCTTTACAACCCAGACTCGATCAGGCAGCGATCAGGGCCTTGACCTTGTTCATCGCATTCTTCTCCAACTGGCGAATACGCTCAGCCGATACGCTGTACTTGTCTGCCAGTTCATGCAGCGTGGCCTTCTCTTCCGCCAGCCAACGCTGGTAGAGAATGTCGCGGCTACGCTCGTCCAGGCCCTGCAGCGCTTCGTGCAGGTTGCTGGTGGAGTTGTCACTCCAGTCGGCATCCTCAAGCTGCACCGCCGGATCGTAACGGTGGTCTTCCAGGTAATGCGCAGGCGACTGGAAGGCGCTGTCGTCGTCAGCTTCCGCTGCCGGATCGAAGGCCATGTCCTGGCCGCTGAGGCGGCTTTCCATCTCGCGCACTTCGCGCGGCTCGACGCCAAGGCTTTCCGCCACGCGATGCACTTCGTCGTTGTTCAGCCACGCCAGGCGCTTCTTCTGGCTACGCAGGTTGAAGAACAGCTTGCGCTGAGCCTTGGTGGTAGCCACTTTGACGATGCGCCAGTTGCGCAGAATGAACTCGTGGATCTCTGCCTTGATCCAGTGCACAGCGAACGACACCAGGCGCACACCCATTTCAGGGTTGAAGCGCTTGACGGCTTTCATCAGGCCGACATTGCCTTCCTGGATCAGGTCAGCCTGGGCCAACCCGTAGCCGGCATAACTACGGGCGATATGTACGACGAAACGCAGGTGGGCCATCACCATCTGACGAGCGGCCTCGACATCCTGCTCATAATAGAGACGCTCGCCCAGATCACGCTCCTGCTCGACCGTCAGCAGCGGGATGCTGTTGACCGTGTGCACATAGGCTTCCAGGTTTGCACCGGGTACCAGGGCATAGGCAGGTTGCAACGATGTGGTCATTCAAGAACCTCCGACTTACAAAACTCGCACCTTGTGGGCGCTGCCAACATTGACCTGGAACGACGGTACAAGTTCCGCAGTGAAGAAAATGTCAATGCTGGCACGTAAAAACTATCGCGGCGCCAGCTCGTTCAAGTGGCGGGCGACTGCAATCCATGCACCGATATACCCCAACAACACTGCTCCGATCAAGAGCGACAGACCATCGGAAGCCGGAACGCCGCCCAGGGCGAAGTCACTGCCATACAGCCCGGAAAGCCCTACCACCGCCTCGTTCAGCCAGTTCAGGCCAAACGCCAGGATGCCCCACGCCAGCAGGCCTGCGCCCAGGCCATACAGGGCGCCCATGTACAGGAACGGCCGGCGCACGTAGGCGTCGGTGCCGCCGACCAGCTTGATCACTTCGATCTCGATACGACGGTTTTCAATGTGTAGACGAATTGTGTTACCGATTACTAACAGCAGGGCAGAAATCAGCATTACGGCCAGGCCGAAGACGAAGCGGTCACCCAGCTTGAGGATGGCTGCCAGGCGCTCGACCCAGACCAGGTCCAGTTGCGCCACGTCCACCCGCGGCAGCTCCGCCAGGCGCTGACGCAAGGCGTCCAGGGCCGGCTTGTCGACCTCGGTCGGGGTTACCACCACCACACCCGGCAGTGGGTTGTCTGGCAGTTCGCGCAAGGCCTCGCCCAGGCCGGACTGCTGCTGGAACTCCTCCAGGGCCTGCTCGCGGCTGACATACTGGGCGTCCGCCACGCCAGGCATGCCCTTGATCTCGTCGCGCAGCGCTTCGCCATCGCGGCTGCCGGCATCAAGCTTGAGGTACAGCGAAATCTGCGCAGCGCGCTGCCACGAACCGCCAAGCTGCTCGACGTTCTTCAGCAACAAGGACAGGCCCATCGGCATGCTCAGCGCCACGGCCATGACCAGGCAAGTGAAGAAGCTGCCGATCGGCTGCTTGCCCAGGCGGCGCAGGCTGTCGGCCAAGCTGGCACGGTGGCTTTCCAGCCAGGCATGCAGCAGGGTGCGGAAGTCCGGGCCATCATCGTCTTCACCGCGCTTTTTCTTCGCAGGTTGCGGATCGGCCGGTTTCGGTGCGACCCGCTCGGAAACCTTCGGCGTGCGTGTAGTGTTCATTGCCCGGCCTCCCCATCGCCGATCAAGCGGCCGCGTTGCAAGGTCAGCATGCGGTGGCGCATGCGCGCGATCAGTGCCAGGTCGTGGCTGGCGATCAATACCGTCGTGCCCAGGCGGTTGATGTCCTCGAACACGCCCATGATCTCTGCAGCCAGGCGCGGGTCGAGGTTACCGGTGGGTTCGTCGGCCAGCAGCAGAGCCGGCTGGTGAACGATGGCGCGGGCGATACCCACCCGCTGCTGCTGCCCGGTGGAAAGGTCGGCCGGGAACAGCTCGCCCTTGTCGGACAGCGACACGCGCTCCAGCGCCGAGTCCACGCGCTTGGCGATCTCGACCTTGGACAGGCCGAGAATCTGCAACGGCAAGGCAATGTTGTTGAACACGGTGCGGTCGAACAACAACTGGTGGTTCTGGAACACCACGCCGATTTGCCGGCGCAGGAACGGGATTTGCGCATTGCTGATCTGGCCCAGGTCCTGCCCTGCCAGCATCAGCTTGCCGCTGGTCGGGCGCTCCATGGCCAGCAACAGGCGCAGCAAGGTGCTCTTGCCAGCGCCCGAGTGGCCGGTGACGAACAGGAATTCGCCCCGGCGCGCCCGGAAACTCAGCTCATGCAAACCCACATGACCGTTGGGATAGCGCTTGGCAACCTGCTCGAATCGGATCATGGTCAATCTCGCTCGGCGAACAGAGCCTTGACGAACGGCTCGGCTTCGAAGGTACGCAGGTCGTCGATGCCTTCACCGACGCCGATGAAACGGATCGGGATGTTGAACTGCTTGGCCAGGGCGAAGATCACCCCGCCCTTGGCAGTGCCGTCCAGCTTGGTCAGGGCCAGGCCGGTCAGCTCGACGCTCTGGTTGAAGTACTTGGCCTGACTGATGGCGTTCTGGCCGGTACCGGCGTCAAGCACCAGCAGCACCTCGTGCGGCGCCTCAACGTCGAGCTTGCCGATGACCCGGCGAACCTTCTTCAGCTCTTCCATCAGGTTGTCTTTGGTGTGCAGGCGGCCGGCAGTGTCGGCGATCAGCACGTCGACGCCACGCGCCTTGGCGGCCTGCACGGCATCGAAGATTACCGAAGCAGAGTCGGCACCCGTGTGCTGGGCGATCACCGGAATCTGGTTACGCTCGCCCCACACCTGCAACTGCTCGACCGCGGCTGCGCGGAAGGTATCACCGGCAGCCAGCATGACCTTCTTGCCTTCCAGTTGCAGCTTTTTCGCCAGTTTGCCAATGGTGGTGGTCTTGCCGGCGCCGTTCACGCCAACCACAAGGATCACATAGGGTTTGTTCTGGGCCTGTACGTTCAGCGGCTGCTCGACCGGGCGCAGCAGCGCAGCCAGTTCTTCCTGCAACGATTTGTACAGGGCATCGGCATCGGCCAACTGCTTGCGCGCGACCTTCTGGGTCAGGTTCTGGACAATGGCCGAGGTAGCCTCCACACCCACGTCGGCAGTCAGCAGGCGCGTCTCGATTTCGTCGAGCAGGTCGTCGTCGATGACCTTCTTGCCGAGGAACAGGCTGGCCATGCCCTCGCCGATGCTGGCACTGGTCTTGGACAGGCCTTGCTTGAGGCGCGCGAAGAAGCCGGGCTTGGCCTGTTCGACGGGTGCAGCAACAGGGGCTGGTGCCGCGCGTTCCGGGATTGCGGGCGGTGCCTTCGGCTCCAGGTCCGGCACCAGGGCCACGGGCTCTTCGGCAACCGGCAGCACCAGGTTGCTGACCGGCGCTGCGGCCTCGACAGGGGCAGACTCGACAGGGGCCGCCTGCAAGGGCATGGACGCAACCGGCTGCGGTGCAGGTGCCACCAGCGGCTGGGATGCGACCGGCTCTGGCTCAGGCGCCTGCAACGGCTGGGACGCAACCGGTTCAGGTACGGGGGCCTCGACTACCGGGGGCCGGGGGGGTGCGGCGACCGGCTGCGGCTCAGCCAGCTGTGGGGCCGTAGGGGCCTGAACGGGTTCGGGGGCCTGTGGCGCTTCGGCGGCAGATCCCTCGACCGGAGCGGCTGCAGACTGCTCGACAGCGGGGGGTTCATGCGCGGGCACGCCCGCTCCCGCAGGTGGCTGCGGCTTCTTGCGAAACCAGCTGAACAGGCCTTTCTTCTCACCAGCCTCGGCCGGCGCTTTTTTGTCGTCGTTGGAACCAAACATGGAAGACGGCTATCTCAGGGTAGCGATAGGCCAGCTATGGCCAATCGGAAATTCTCTCTACGCAGAACAGACTATCTTGAAGCCGGCTGGTTCATGCGCAACGTTTTGACTTAGTGTCCTGTGGGCCAGAACGGCGACAGGCATGGTCGCCAGGCAACCGGATCAGTATCCTAGCACCTCCTGGCCCGCCGACGCTAAACCCAGCGGGCCGCCGAACAGGTTAAACACCGTATGAATGCTCTAGCCCGCCGCGCCGCTGGCCTGTTGCTCGGCACGCTCTGCCTGCCGCTCGCGGCCTTCGCCGCCGATGTGCAACCCACCCACGAATTCATCCTCGACAATGGCCTGAAGGTCGTGGTCCGCGAAGACCATCGTGCCCCGGTGGTGGTCTCGCAGATCTGGTACAAGGTCGGCTCCAGCTACGAGACCCCGGGCCAGACCGGCTTGTCCCATGCGCTGGAACACATGATGTTCAAGGGCAGCGCCAAGGTCGGCCCCGGCGAGGCCTCGCGCATTCTGCGTGACCTCGGCGCCGATGAAAACGCCTTCACCAGCGACGATTACACCGCCTATTACCAAGTGCTGGCCCGCGACCGCCTGCCGGTAGCCCTGGAGCTGGAGGCCGACCGCCTTGCCAGCCTGCGCTTGCCTGCCGACGAGTTCAGCCGCGAAATCGAGGTCATCAAGGAAGAACGCCGCCTGCGCACCGACGACAAGCCCAATGCCAAGGCATTCGAGCTGTTCCGCGCCATGGCCTACCCGGCCAGCGGCTATCACACGCCGACCATTGGCTGGATGGCCGACCTGGAGCGCATGAAGGTCGAGGAACTGCGCCACTGGTACGAGTCCTGGTACGCCCCCAACAACGCCACCCTGGTGGTGGTCGGTGATGTCACCGCCGACGAGGTCAAGGGCCTGGCGCAGAAGTATTTCGGCAATATTCCCAAACGCGCCGTGCCGCCAGCCAAGCTGCCTCTGGAGCTGGCTGAACCAGGTTGGCGCCAGTTGACCCTGCACGTACGCACCCAGCTGCCAAGCCTGATCTACGGCTTCAACGTGCCCGGCCTGCCCACCGCCAAGGACCCACGGACGGTGCATGCCCTGCGCCTGATCTCGGCACTGCTCGACGGTGGCTATAGCGCCCGCATGCCGGCCCGCCTGGAGCGTGGCCAGGAACTGGTGGCCGGCGCGTCGTCCAGCTACAACGCCTTCACCCGCGGCGACAGCCTGTTCCTGATCTCGGCGACGCCGAATGTGCAGAAGCAGAAAACCCTCGCCGACGTCGAAAAAGGCATCTGGCAGCTGCTTGACGAACTCAAGAGCACGCCGCCCAGCGCAGAAGAGCTGGAACGCGTACGCGCCCAGGTCATCGCCGGCCTGGTCTACGACCGCGACTCCATCAGCAGCCAGGCCACCACCATCGGCCAGCTGGAAACCGTCGGCCTGTCCTGGAAGCTGATCGACAGCGAACTGGACGAGCTCAAGCGCGTCACCCCACAGGACATCCAGAACGCCGCGCGCACCTACTTCACCCGCGAACGCCTGAGCGTTGCCCATGTACTGCCCGAGGAGTCCGCCCATGAGTGATCGCCGCGCACCACGCCCAACCCTGCTGACCACGGGCATTCGTGCCCTGGCGCTGGCGGCAGTGCTGGCCGCTCCGGCCATGGCCGATAACGCTGCCAAGGCCGACAGCAGCGCGGCCCGCCCGGCCAACACCTTGCAGTCGCTGGCCGAACTGAATGGCAAGGCACCCAGCCGGCGTCAGTTGAACATCCAGCACTGGAACACCGCCGAAGGTGCCCGGGTGCTGTTCGTCGAAGCCCGCGAACTGCCCATGTTCGACCTGCGCGTCACCTTCGCTGCCGGCAGCAGCCAGGATGGTGGCACGCCAGGCCTGGCCGCCCTGACCAACGCCATGCTCAACGAGGGCGTGGCCGGCAAGGACGTCACCGCCATCGCCGAGGGCTTCGAAGGCCTGGGCGCAGACTTTGGCAACGGCTCCTACCGCGACATGGCCGTCGCATCGCTGCGCAGCCTCAGTGCCAAGGACAAGCGCGAACCGGCCCTCAAACTGTTTACAGAGGTGGCGGGCAAGCCGACATTCCCCGAGGATGCCCTCAAGCGCATCAAGAACCAGATGCTGGCTGGCTTCGAATATGACAAACAGAACCCCGGCAAGATCGCCGGCAAGGCCCTTTTCGGCAAGCTCTATGGCGACCACCCCTATGCCCACCCAAGCGACGGCACTGCCGAGAGCATCACGGGCATAAGCCTTGCCCAACTGCGCGCGTTCCACGCGAAGGCCTATACCGGCGGCAATGCGGTAATCGCCCTGGTCGGCGACCTCAGCCGTGCAGAGGCCGAAGCCATCGCCGCACAGGTGTCTGCCGGCCTGCCCAAGGGCCCTGCGCTGGCCGCACCGGCCCAACCCGCAGACGCCAAGGCCGGCCTGACCCACATCGACTTCCCGTCCAAGCAGACCCACCTGATGCTGGCCGAACTGGGGATCGACCGCCAGGACCCGGACTGGCCAGCCCTGTCCATGGGCAACCAGATCCTTGGCGGTGGCGCCTTCGGTACCCGGCTGATGAGCGAGGTGCGAGAGAAGCGCGGCCTGACCTACGGCGTTTACTCGGTATTCAGCCCGATGCAGGTACGCGGCCCGTTCATGATCAACCTGCAAACCCGTGCCGAGCTCAGCGAAGGTACGCTCAAGTTGGTGCAAGGCATTCTCGCCGACTACCTGAAGACGGGCCCTACCCAACAGGAACTGGACGATGCCAAGCGCGAGCTGGCCGGCAGCTTCCCGCTGTCCAACGCCAGTAATGCCAGTATCGTCGGCCAACTGGGCGCGATCGGCTTCTACAACTTGCCGCTGACCTGGCTTGAGGACTTCATGCAACAGTCCCAGGCCCTTACCGTCGAACAGGTCAAGGCAGCCATGAACAAACACCTGTCAGCCGATAAACTGGTGATCGTCACCGTTGGCCCGAAAGTGCCACAAAAACCGCTGCCAGCACCCACTGACAAGCCCTCCGAGCAACCGCTCGGGGTACCGGAGCACTAATGCCAAGATCCACCCCTCCCGCCCGCCAGCAAGCGGGCCAAAGCAAGGGCCAGGGCCACCTGCGCATCATCGCCGGCGAATGGCGCAGCCGCCGCCTGGCGGTGCCGGAAGGCGAAGGCCTGCGGCCAACGCCTGACCGCGTGCGGGAAACCGTATTCAACTGGCTGGCCCCCTACATCGAGGGCGCCCGCGTGCTGGACGCCTTCACCGGCAGTGGTGCCCTGGTGCTCGAAGCCCTGTCCCGTGGGGCCGAGGACGCCGTGGCGCTGGACAGTAACCCTGCGGCCATCGCCAACCTGAAGAACAACCTCGAAATCCTGCGCTGCCCTCGCGGGCAAATCCTGCAAACCGACGCCCTGCGCTACCTGCAAGGCCCGGCCAAGCAGCAGTTCGATGTCGTGTTCCTCGACCCGCCGTTCCATCAGGACCTGCTGGCCAACACCTGCAACATGCTGGAGCAGAATCAGTGGCTGGGCGAGCAGGCATGGGTCTACACCGAAAGCGAAGCGGCACCCTCGACCTTGCAGCTGCCGGGCAACTGGCGCCTGCACCGCGAGAAGAAGACCGGCCAGGTGCACTACGCACTCTGGCAGCGGGGCTGATTACCCGCGGGTTGGGTGTACTTAGTTACCGCACCCCACCTGCGCCATGGTTGAAGCTGCACCTTCATTTCCTGAAGGAGCAGTTCAACCATGGCCGAACACCCCTCCCCGCCGCTAATGGCAGCCTCGAAAGGTTCTTTTACCCTCGCCAACGGCCTGCACGTCTGCCTGCGTGAAGACCACCGTGCGCCACTGGTCAGCGTGCAGCTGTGGTACCACGTAGGCTCCAGCTACGAACCTGAAGGCCACACCGGCCTGTCCCATGCCTTGGAGCATCTACTGTTCGAGGGCAGCAGCAAACTGGCGCCTGGCCAGTACTCAACCCTCATGACCCGCTTGGGCGGCGACCCGAATGCATTCACCTATGCGGATGCCACGGTATTTCCGCTCACCTTGCCAACCCGCCACCTGGAAATTGCCCTGGAGGCCATGGCTGATGTCATGGCCAGTGCCACCCTCGGCGATACGCCCTTTGCTCGGGAACTGGCAGTGGTCATGGCTGAGCGACGCGAGGCAGTGGACAACAACCCTTGGGCATTGGCGCTGGAGCATCACGACTTACTGGCTTACGGCAATAGTGGCCATGGCACGCCTGTCATTGGCCACATGTCAGATCTGGAGAGCCTCACTCCAGCCGCAGCGCGTACCTGGTACAAGACCTGGTACCACCCCAACAATGCCACCCTCGCCGTGGCCGGCGACATCAGCCTGCTACAACTACAAACCTTGGTGACGCGCCACTTTGCGGCGATCCCCGCCCATCGCTTGCCGATGCGGCCCTTACCCACAGGGCCCTCCTCCCAGGGCCGGCGTTTTCAGACGCTGCGCCTGCCAGGCTTGCACAACGGCGTGATCATAAGCTTCAAACTACCCAGCCAGCGTACCGCGCAGTCTGCCAGGCAGGCCTACGCGCTGCGTCTGCTTCCCGATCTGCTTGCCAACGGCTACAGCAGCATCCTCCAGCGCAGGCTGCTGCTGGAAGAACCAATCCTGCAATACATCAAAGCGACCTATGAACCCTGGCAGCGCGGTGACAGCTTGCTGACCCTTTACGCGTTCTGCAGCCCACACGTAACCCCGCAGACCGCCGCCGAACGACTGATGCAGGAGATCGAAGCGTTTCGCCAGTCGGCGCCAGCCAGGGAACACCTGCAACGTGCCAAGGCTCGTCTGCTGGCCAGGCTGCTGTTCGAACGGGACGACATTGCCGAGCAGGCCCAAACCATGGGTAAACAGGCCGCCTGTGGCTTGCCGGTTATTTCGCTCAAGGAAGAACAACAGGCCATCGAGACCGTGACAGCCGAGCAGGTAGGCCTGGCTGCCTATGAATTCCTCACCCACTCCCGTGCAGCCTTCACGTTCACGCACCACAAGGAAAGCGCTCATGACTGACTCAACGACCCTGCAACAGCCTGCCGGAGCCAACAACCTCTACGGCGGGCTGCTCTCTGCCCAGGGACTTGACCTGGACCAGTTCGAAACCATCCATACACAGGTTCAAGTGTGGAAGACGACTGCGGGCACGGACGTCAAATTCGTTGAAGCACGGGAACTGCCAATCGTTGACGTGATACTACGGTTCAAGGCCGGCACCACGCAGGACACTCTGTACCCAGGCCTGGCAGCCTTGACGCTCTCCATGCTCGATGAGGGTAGCCAAGCCTACACGGCTGCCCAGCAGGCTGAGCACCTGGAGCGCCTGGGCGCGGTCATGGAAAAACAGGTACGTCTGGAACATGCGACGCTGCGCCTTCGCAGCCTTAGCCCCCCTTCTCTGCTCGACCCGGCCTTGGCGCTGCTCACCGACCTCGTGGCCCACCCTGTCTTCCACCCAATGGCCCTGACCAGGATCAAGCGCCAGTTGCTGCAAAACCATGCATCGCGCGAGCGGCTACCCATCCTCAGAGCACGTAGCGAAGTCTTCCGCCACCTGTTCAACGGGCATCCTTACGGCAACCCTCTGGGCAGCACCGCTCAAGGTATCGAGGCCATTACCCCTGAGGACTTGCGGGCATTCCACCAACGCGCCTACAGCGCCAGCAACCTTGAGATGGTCGTGGTAGGCGACCTTTCGCCTGGACAAGCCCAAGCCATCTCACAACAGATCAGCCAGGCCCTGCCGCAAGGCTGGTCGGCCACTGAACTACCGGCGGCCCCATCAGCTCCCAGCGCGACGATAGCCGTCGAGCAGGCTGGCGCCAGCAGTGCGATCCTGTTGGCACTGCCCATGAACGTACCCGCCAACGATCCGGAGTTTCTGGCCCTGACCTTGGCAAGTGCTGTTCTGGGAGAGGGCCTCGAGTCGCGCTTGATGGTGGAGTTGCGCCAACGACGCGGCCTGACCTACGGCGTGCATACGCATGTATTGCCATTGAGTGCAGGCGGCCTGTTCACCGTGGAATGGGAGGTTGCGCCCCAGCATGTGCAGGGCACGCAGGCACTGGTAGAAACCCTGCTGCAGGCGTTCATCGACGAAGGGCCCACCCAGCTGGAGCTGCAACTGGCACGCAAACAGCTGGAAGGGCAGTTGCTGCGAGGGATCGCGCAGAACAGGCAACTCGCAACACTGCTGACGGAAGTAACCCATCAACGGCAACCTGCCGATCATCTCGACACGTATAGCGCCCGTATTGCCGAACTTACCCCGGCAGATGTCCGAGCCGTCATGCAGCGCCGGCTGGCCCTGAGCCGCAAGGTGCTTGTCAGTGTCGGACCAGGCGTTGAGCAACAGCCGCTGCCAGCCCCCGACCAATAGCGCAGGTACTGTGGCGCTGTTTCATGGCAAGCTAGCAGGGCACATCATGAGCCACCCAGCATGCCCAGCCACAACGCCACATTCCGTCCGGCCATCGGCCTGTCCAATCCCCACCTGCAGACCCTGTGGGGGCCGCTCTGGCGCAAGCCGCCTGAGCTGCAGCGTGACCGAGAGCGGCTGTGGCTGGCCGACGGCGACTTCATCGACCTGGACTGGCACGGCCCGCACCAACCCCATGCGCCACTGGTCATTGTGCTGCATGGGCTGACCGGCTCGTCTCACTCGCCCTACGTGAAAGGCTTGCAGCAAGCGCTGCAAGATCGCGGCTGGGCCAGTGTGGCCGTGAACTGGCGGGGTTGTTCAGGCGAGCCCAACCTGTTGCCGCGCAGCTACCATTCCGGCGCCAGCGAAGACCTGGCGGAAATTGTCAGCCATCTTCGCGCCCTGCGCCCGCTGGCGCCGCTGTATGCAGTGGGTTATTCGCTGGGAGGCAATGTACTGTTGAAATACCTGGGAGAGAGCGGCGTCGCCAGCCAACTGGAAGCAGCGGCTGCAGTTTCGGTGCCCTTTCGCCTGGACCACTGTGCCGACCGTATCGGCCAAGGGTTCTCCAAGGTGTATCAGGCGCATTTCATGCGCGAGATGCTGGCGTATGTTCAGCTCAAGCAGCGGCACTTCCACGCCCGGGGCCAGCATGAACAGCTGGCGACACTGGAACGCTTGGGCCAACTCACCAATTTGCGCACATTCTGGGACTTCGACGGTAAAGTCACTGCACCGCTCAATGGCTTTCGCGATGCGCACGACTACTATCGCCGCTCATCCAGCCACTTCTTCCTTGGCCAGAACCGCACACCTACGCTGATCATCCATTCCAGCGATGACCCGTTCGTGTCCAGCCACAGCCTGCCGACGGCCCGTGAACTGTCACCACAAACCCGCTTCGAACTGCATGACCGCGGTGGGCATGTGGGCTTTGTCGATGGCAGCCTGCGAAATCCGGGGTACTACCTGGAACGACGGATTCCGCAGTGGCTGGTGGACGGTAGCTAGCCCGCGAATTGGTAAAGGCTGCGCGCCCCCTGTGGGAGCGGGCATGCCCACGAACACCGGCATTGCCGGTGCCACCCACCGCGGGGGTTCAACCCGGTCTGCTTACTCGCCGGTGGCCACAGCATGCTGCGGGTTGTTGATCCACTCACTCCACGACCCCGCATACAGCTTGCCCAGCGGGTACCCCGCCAGCGCCAGCGCAAACAGGTTATGGCAAGCGGTTACCCCAGACCCACAATAAGACACCAACTGCTCCGGCGCCCGTCCAGCCAGCTTTTCGGCAAAACGCTGCTTTAGCTCATCCGCCGGCAGAAAACGCCCGTCATCCCCCAGGTTGTCGGTAAACGCCGCACACTGGGCACCGGGAATATGCCCCGCCACCGGGTCGATCGGTTCCACTTCACCACGAAAACGCGGCAAGGCACGCGCATCGATCAAGGTCAGGTCTGTGCTACCAAGGCGCTTGCCCAGATGGTCGGCATCGATCAGCAGCTTCGCGTCAGGTTCACCACTGAAAGTGCCCTCACGTTTGGGTGGAGGGTCCAGGCTCAACGGCAGGTTCGCTGCGTGCCAGGCCTTCAGGCCACCGTCGAGAATCGCCACACCACTGCGCTTGCCCAGCCAGACCAGTAGCCACCAGGCGCGGGCGGCAAAGGCGCCGGGGCCGTCGTCGTACAGCACCACCTCGCTGTCGTTGTTCAGGCCCCACTCTCGCAGGCGCTCGACCAGCCGCTGCGAATCGGGCAATGGGTGGCGCCCGGTGCGCCCCTTGCTCACCGGACCGCTGAGATCCCGGTCCAGGTCGGCAAAATGCGCCCCCTCAATATGCCCCAGGGCATAGCTGCGCTGGCCATAGTCCACATCCTCGAGGGCAAAGCGGCAGTCGAGGATCACCAACTTGGGCGAGCCCAGACGCTCGGCCAACTGCTGCGGGGTGATCAATTGCGCAAGGGGCATGACAATCTCCTGATCGATGGCACGAGAGCCCTGGGCTAGAGCTCCAGGGCCTGGTTGAACGGTACATGGAATTCCTGACACAGCGCGTCTACGGCAGTACGGGCATTGTCGGTGACGAAACCGAGCTCCAGCACCAGCACCTGATAGACGCCGCGCTTGAAGGCTTCTTCACCCAAATGCGCAGAATGTTCACGCGTGGTGCTGAGAAAACGTACCCATGATGTCAGCACGATCCAGGCGTTGATGGTCAGTGACTCGATCTGCGCCGGCACCATGGCCAGGATGCCAGCCTCGACGAAGCCGCGGTAGATCGCCTGGCCTTGGCGCAGGCAGCGCTCGGAAAAACGCCGGTAACGGGCGGCCAGTTCGGCATCGCTGTCCAGCAGATGCTCCAGGTCACGGTGCAGGAAGCGGTAGTTCCACATCGCCGCCAGCAAGGCCTTGAGGTAGAAGCGCTTGTCTTCCACGGTTGCCGCGCGGCCCTGCGGCGGGCGCAGAAAACTGTCCACCAGCGCTTCGTACTGGCTGAACAACAGGGCAATGATCGCCTGCTTGTTGGGGAAGTGGTAATACAGGTTGCCGGGCGAGATTTCCATGTGCGCGGCAATGTGGTTGGTACTGACGCTGCGTTCGCCCTGCTGGTTGAACAGCTCCAGGCTGTTCTGCACGATGCGCTCTCGGGTCTTCATGCGCGGGGCCATGCTCGCTCCCAGTCTGCGGGCCTTCATCAAAGGTTTATCTTACGGCGTATTACAGATGGAATGCACCGTTGAACGACATGTAAAAATTCGCACCATGGTACAAATTAGAGTATAGGCTCTAGGCAACCCCGGCCCGGACTCGACATAACCATGAACTCGCCCAGTGCCTTGCCCCCTGTGCAATTCGACCTCGACCTCGCGACGACGTTCGCGGCCCAGCGCCTGGCCTTTGCCGGTAACCCGCTGCCACCAGCGGCGCAGCGGCGCCAGTGGCTGAAGAGCCTGCGTGAAGCCTTGCTGAGCAGCCAGGCAGAACTGATCGAAGCCATCAGCCAGGATTTTGCCGGGCGCAGCGCCGACGAGACCTTGCTGGCCGAACTGCTACCGTCAGTGCAGGGCCTGCGCCACGCCGAAAAGCACTTGCAAGGCTGGATGCGCACCCGCCGACGCCGCGTCGGCCTGGCGTTCCAGCCGGCCAGCGCACAGGTGCGCTATCAACCCTTGGGCGTGGTTGGCATCATCGTGCCGTGGAACTACCCATTGTTCCTCGCCATCGGCCCGTTGACCTGCGCCCTGGCCGCCGGCAACCGGGTCATGCTCAAGCTTAGCGAGGCCACGCCCGCGACTGGCCTGGCCCTGCAGCAACTGCTCGAGCGTGTGTTCCCCACAGACCTGGTCAGCGTTGTGCTCGGTGAGGTCGAGGTGGGCCAGGCCTTCGCCCGCCTGCCCTTCGACCACCTGCTGTTCACCGGTGCCACCAGCGTGGGCCGCCAGGTGATGCAGGCTGCCGCACACAACCTGACCCCGGTCACCCTGGAGCTGGGTGGCAAATCCCCCGCTATTGTTTCTGACGATGTGCCGCTGGACAGCGCCGCCGAGCGCATCGCCTTCGGCAAGACCCTAAACGCCGGCCAGACCTGCGTCGCCCCCGACTACGTACTGGTGCCGCGCGAACGGCTGCCCGCCTTCAGCGACGCCTACCAGCGCGCCGTGCACCGACTGTACCCGCGCATCGCCGACAACCCCGACTACACCGCCATCATCAACCCGCGCCAGTTGCAGCGCTTGCAGCACCTGCTGGACGATGCCCGCGCCAAAGGCGCGCAAGTACTCGACCTGTACCCAGGCGAAGCCCCTCAGGGCCGGCGCCTGCCGCCACACTTGCTGCTGGACGTGAACGACAGCATGCAGGTGATGCAAGACGAAATCTTCGGCCCGCTATTGCCGTTAGTGCCTTATGACGGCCTCGACCAGGCCTTGGCCTACATCAATCAGCGCCCACGCCCACTGGCGCTGTACTTCTTTGGCTATGACCGCCGCACCCAGGAGCATGTGCTGCGTCACACCCACTCCGGCGGTGTGTGCCTGAACGATACCTTGCTGCATGTCGCCCAGGACGATCTGCCCTTCGGCGGCATCGGCCCTTCAGGCATGGGCCACTACCATGGTCATGACGGTTTCCTCACCTTCAGCAAGGCCAAGGCGGTACTTGCCAAGCAACGCTTCAACGCCGCACGGCTGATCTACCCGCCTTATGGCAAAGCCTTGCAGCGCCTGGTCTACAAACTGTTCATCCGCTGAGGGCCGCGCCATGCACCGCCGCGACCTGCTGCGTTTCAGCCTCGGCGCCAGTGCTTTTCTGGCGGGTGCCAGCCTGGTGGGGTGCAGCGTGCAAACCGCCGCGACCGGCTATCAGGTACTTCGTGACGACGACTTGCCCCTGCTGCGTGCGCTGATCCCGGTGGTCCTGGCCGGTACACAGGCTACCGATGCGCCGGTGTTGCGCAGCCTCGACAACAAGCTGGCGGCGTTGTCGCCGGAAATGCTCAAGCTCACCCGGCAATTGTTCGACGTGCTCAGCCTGCCGCTGACTCGCGGCCCGCTGACCGGCGTCTGGGGCAGCTGGGGCCAAGCTGGCGCCACGCAGGTCACGGCGTTCCTGCAACGCTGGCAGGACAGCTCGCTGAACCTGCTACGCATGGGGCACGCGTCGTTGCTGCAACTGCTGCAAATGGCCTGGTACGAACGCCCCGAATCCTGGGCAGGCTGCGGTTACCCGGGCCCACCGAAAATCTGAAAACAACAAGAGCATCGCCAATGCCTGTCCCCGACCCGTTTCGCCAAGGCCTTGACCGCGGCTGGATCACCCACGACGCCTCGCGTCTGGAGCACGACCTGTTTCTGGAGGCCGACATTGCCGTGATCGGCAGTGGTGCCGGCGGCGCCACCAGTGCGCAGATGCTCAGCGCTGCCGGTTTCAAGGTACTGCTGATCGAAGAAGGCCCCCTGAAGACCAGTAGCGATTTCCACCTGCTGGAGAGTGAAGCCTACGCCAGCCTGTACCAGGAAGGGCTGGGGCGCATGAGCAAGGATGGCGCCATTACCATCCTGCAGGGCCGCGCCGTGGGCGGCACCACCCTGGTGAACTGGACCTCGAGCTTTCGTACCCCGCCGCAAACCCTGGCGCACTGGGCCTCGGTCCATGGCGTGAACGGTTTGGGCGAGGATGAACTGCGCCCCTGGTTCGAGCGCATGGAGCAGGAACTGGGCATCAGCCCTTGGGCCTTGCCACCGAATGCCAACAACGATGTGCTGCGCCGGGGCTGCGAACAGCTGGGTTACCGCTGGGGGGTGATCCCGCGCAATGTGCGCGGCTGCTGGAACCTGGGCTACTGCGGCATGGGCTGCCCGGTGAATGCCAAACAGTCGATGCTGGTGACCCGTATACCTGCCACCCTCGAGCAAGGCGGCGAACTGCTGTATCTGGCGCGGGCCGAGCGCTTCGCTCACAACGGCGAACGCATTCAGAGCCTGACATGCCAGGCCCTGGACGCCCAGGGCATACACCCTACCGGCAGGCAGGTCAGCGTGCAGGCACGCCATTACCTCCTGGCCGGTGGCGGTATCAACAGCCCGGCCCTGCTGCTGCGCTCTGCCGCGCCCGACCCGCATGGTCGCCTGGGCAAGCGAACCTTCCTGCACCTGGTCAACTTCAGTGCGGCACGCTTCAGCGAGCGTATCGACCCCTACTATGGCGCCCCGCAGTCGATCTACAGCGATCACTTTCAGTGGCAAGACGGCGCAGACGGTCCGGTTGGCTACAAGCTGGAAGTGCCGCCACTGCACCCGGCCCTGGCCAGCACCCTGCTGGGCGGGCACGGCCACGAGAATGCCCAGCGCATGGCCGAGCTGCCCCATACCCATGTGATGCTGGCGCTGCTACGCGATGGTTTTCACCCCGAAAGCCAGGGCGGGGCCGTGGAACTACGCAGCGATGGTTCACCTGTGCTCGATTACCCGGTCACCGACTACCTGCGTGACGGCTTGCGGCGCGCCTACCGCAGCATGGCACACGTTCAGTTTGCCGCTGGCGCCACCCAGGTAACCCCGGTGCACAGCGACGCCAGCGCCGCCTCTAGCCTGGAACAGGCCCTGACCATGATCGACAAACTGCGCCTGGAGCCCTTCCGCACGCGCTTGGGCAGCGCCCATGTGATGGGCGGCTGCGCCCTCGGCGAAGACCCGCGCCACGCGGTGTGCGACAGCCTGGGCCGCCATCACCAGCTGGAAAACCTGTCGATTCACGACGGTTCACTGTTCCCCACCAGCATCGGCGCCAACCCGCAATTGTCGGTGTATGCCATCAGCGCCAGGCTCAGCGAAGCACTGGTCAGCCGCCTGGCACACAGCGCATGACAACGAACATGGCCCCTGTCTATAGTGCCATCAGTCGGCCGCATGACTTGGCCGGGGCGCCGTCGCTGCGCTACCATCCGACTCCCCAACGCACTCCAGCCAGGATGACGCGATGAACCGAGTGTTGTACCCGGGTACTTTCGACCCCATTACCAAAGGCCATGGCGATCTGGTCGAGCGCGCTTCGCGGCTATTCGACCACGTGATCATCGCGGTGGCGGCCAGCCCCAAGAAAAACCCTTTGTTCCCCCTGGAGCAACGGGTTGAGCTCGCCCGTGAGGTCACCAAGCACCTGCCCAATGTCGAAGTCATCGGCTTCTCTTCCCTGTTGGCGCATTTCGCCAAGGAACAGGGCGCCAACGTCTTCCTGCGTGGCCTGCGTGCGGTGTCCGACTTCGAGTACGAGTTCCAGCTGGCGAACATGAACCGGCAACTGGCCCCCGACGTCGAGAGCCTGTTCCTGACGCCGTCGGAGCGTTATTCGTTCATTTCCTCGACCCTGGTCCGGGAGATTGCGGCGCTGGGCGGTGATATCAGCAAGTTCGTCCACCCGGTGGTGGCCGACGCACTGACTGAACGCTTCAAGAAGCAAGCCTGACGCCTGATTGTCGCGCCCGCGTGCACTGCGGGCGCGAATGCGGCACAATTGTGCCCATTGCGTTGAACATGCCCGGGCTGTGAGCCCCGGCCGGAGTCCCCATGTCCCTGATCATCACCGACGATTGCATCAATTGCGACGTCTGCGAACCCGAGTGCCCGAACGAGGCTATCTCCCAAGGCGAAGAGATCTACGTGATCGACCCTAACCTGTGCACCCAGTGCGTAGGCCATTACGATGAGCCGCAGTGCCAGCAGGTCTGCCCGGTCGACTGCATCCCGCTGGATGAAGCGCACCCGGAAACCGAAGAACAGCTGATGGCCAAATATCGCCGGATCACTGGCAAGGGCTGATCACTGCCCTTCCCTGCACGGTCCCTGTGGGAGCGGGCATGCCCGCGAACACCGGCGCAGCCGGTGCCATTCATCGCGTCGCCTGCTTCGCGGGCTTGCCCGCTCCCACAGTTACCGCGCCAACATTCAGGTTTCGCTTCAGGCGAAGAGATCTGCGTGATCGCCCCTTACCTGTGCACCCAGTGCGTAGGCCATTGCGACGAGCCGCAGTGCCAGCAGGTCTGCCCGGTCGACTGCATCCCGCTGGATGAAGCGCACCCGGAAACCGAAGAACAGCTGATGGCCAAGTATCGCCGGATCACTGGCAAGGGCTGATCACTGCCCTTCCCTGCACGGTCCCTGTGGGAGCGGGCATGCCCGCGAACACCGGCGCAGCCGGTGCCATTCATCGCGTCGCCTACTTCGCGGGCTTGCCCGCTCCCACAGTTACCGCGCCAACATTCAGGTTTCGCTTCAGGCGAAGAGATCTGCGTGATCGCCCCCTTACCTATGCCTGGCAAGGGCTGATCACTGCCCTTCCCTGCACGGTCCCTGTGGGAGCGGGCGTGCCCGCGAACACCGGCGTAGCCGGTGCCATTCATCGCGTCGCCTGTTTCGCGGGCTTGCCCGATCCCACAGTTACCGCGCCAACATTCAGGTTTCGCTTCAACAGGTTCGCAGCGAACGTTTCATCGTTGGCAGCGCGGGCAGTACACGCTCGCCCTCTGCCCCAGCTTCACTTCGCGCAACTCAGTGCCGCATACCTTGCACGGCTGCCCGCCACGCCCGTACACAAACAGTTCCTGCTGGAAGTACCCCGGCTGCCCATCGCCACCAATGAAGTCACGCAGGGTGGTACCGCCCTGCTCGATCGCCGCCGCCAGCACCCGTTTGATCTCGATCGCCAGTTTCAGGTAGCGCGCCCGGGAAATCCCGCCCGCCTCCCGGCGTGGGTCGATACCGGCGGCAAACAGCGCCTCGGTGGCGTAGATGTTGCCCACCCCCACCACTACCGCGTTGTCCATGATGAACGGCTTGACCGCCATCGACCGACCGCGGGACAGCTGGAACAGCCGTTCACCATCGAACAGGTCCGTCAGCGGCTCAGGCCCCAGGCGCAGCAGTAACTCATGGTTCAGAGGGTCCAGGCTCCACAGCATGGCACCAAAGCGGCGAGGGTCGGTGTAACGCAGCATCAGCCCGGACTCCAGCTCGATGTCGACATGCTCATGCTTGGCCGCCGGTAAGCCCAGCTCGACCAGCCGCAGGTTGCCCGACATGCCCAAGTGGCTGATCAGCGTCCCCACTTCGGCATTGATCAACAGGTACTTGGCGCGTCGCTCCACGCTGACGATGCGCTGCCCCGACAGGCGCACATCGAGGTCTTCCGGGATCGGCCAGCGCAGCCGCCGGTCGCGAACCACCACACGGCTGACCCGCTGGCCTTCCAGGTGTGGCGCAATACCGCGTCGGGTGGTTTCTACTTCTGGCAATTCCGGCATGTGTCAGTGTCCGCCCAACTCGCGAATGTTCTGCTTGAGGTTTTCGAAATCGTATTCCGACAAACCAATGTAATCGAGCACCAAAGGGCCGACCACATTCCATTCGTGGTCCACCGCCTGGTTGCCCAGCACACGGTAGGACGCGCAGATATGCTCGGCCATCTTCAGCACCGCCAGCAGGTTTTTCAGCTGGCTCTGGGTATTGCGCGAGGTATCGTCGCGGAACACGGCCAAGGCATTGTGGTGGTTGGCGATGGCCGCACTGAGGTGCTCGGGCAAGCGCCAGGATTTGGCTGTGAAGTAGCCGACCACTGAATGGTTGGTGTTGAACGTGCGGTTCTCGGTATCGACCACGCGTGTTTCTTCGTCGGCCTTGGCGTATGCCTCTTCCAGCACATCCATGTAAGTGGGGAAGCGCTTGAGCATCAACGGCACGCCACAGTCATGGAAGAGGCCAAGGGTATAGGCCTCGTCCGCCGCCTGAATGCCGGTTCGCTTGGCCAGCGTCAGGCAGGTCATCGCCACGTCCTGGGCGGTATCCCAGAAGCGGTTGAGGGTAACGATGGTCTCGTCACTCATCTCGCCCTTGATCGACTGGGCGTTGATCAGGTTGATGATCGAACGGCTACCCAGCAGGTTCACCGCACGCTGGATCGAACCGATCTTGTTCGACAAGCCGAAGTGCGGAGAGTTGACCAGTTTCAGCAAGGCGCCAGAGAGGCCCGGGTCCTGGGAAATCAGCTTGGCGATGGTTTCCAGGTCTGGGTCAGGCATGTACTGCTCGAACTGCAGATCGACCATGATCTGCGGTTGAGGCGGGATGGTGATGCCTTGCAAGGCTTGCTGGATCTGTTCGGCGCTGAGTTCTTGGGACATACGTGCACACTCGTTTAGGACGCGGCATTTTAACCCTCTAAGCGCCCCCGGTTACCACTCCTCTAAAGGCGAAAGCACAGCAGACACGCTATAATCCCGCTCTTTTTCCCGGAGCGACGTCATGTCCCTGCCCAGCCTTCGCCTCAAAGCCAATGCCGACCGCCGCCTGCGCGCCGGCCACCTGTGGGTCTACAGCAACGAAGTCGATGTCAGCGCGACCCCTTTGCAAGGCTTCCAGGCGGGTCAGCAGGCCATTCTCGAGGCAGCCAACGGCAAGCCGCTGGGCATCGTCGCACTGAGCCCGAACAACCTGATCTGCGCCCGCCTGCTGTCACGCGACATCAAGCTGCCGCTGGACAAGTCGCTGCTGGTACACCGCCTGAACGTCGCCCTGTCGCTGCGCGAGCGCCTGTTCGACCAGCCATGCTACCGCCTGGTCTACGGTGACTCCGACCTGCTCCCAGGCCTGGTGGTCGACCGTTTCTTCGATATCCTCGTGGTGCAGTTGGCCTCGGCCACCATGGAAGCGCACAAGGATGACGTGATCGCCGCACTGGTGCAGGTGCTCAAGCCCAGCGGCATCCTGTTCAAGAACGATTCCGCCGCGCGCGACGCCGAAGGCCTGCAGCGCTATGTCGAGACCGTCTACGGCGAAGTGCCGGACTGGGTTCCGCTGGAAGAGAACGGCGTCAAGTTCGAAGCTCCGGTGCGCGAAGGCCAGAAGACGGGCTGGTTCTACGACCACCGCATGAACCGCGCCCGCCTGGCACCGTACGTGAAGGGCAAGCGTGTACTCGACCTGTTCAGCTATATCGGTGGCTGGGGCGTACAGGCCGGTGCCTTTGGCGCCAGCGAAGTGTTCTGTGTCGATGCCTCGGGTTTTGCCCTGGACGGCGTGGAGCGTAACGCTGCACTGAACGGCATCAGCGAGAAGCTGACCTGCATCGAAGGCGACGTGTTCGAAGCCCTGCGCGAGCTCAAGGCGGCCGAAGAACGCTTCGACGTGATCATTGCCGACCCACCTGCCTTCATCAAGCGCAAGAAGGACCTGAAAAACGGCGAAGCGGCCTACCGCCGCCTGAACGAACAGGCCATGCGCATGTTGAACAAAGACGGCATCCTCGTCAGCGCCTCGTGCTCGATGCACCTGCCCGAGGACGACCTGAACAACATCCTGCTGACCAGTGCCCGCCACCTGGACCGCAACATGCAGCTGCTTGAGCGAGGCGGTCAGGGCCCGGATCACCCAGTACACCCGGCCATCGCCGAAACCCGCTACATCAAAAGCATCACCTGCCGGTTACTGCCAAACAGCTGATATCTGCCAAAAAGGGCCGCCCAGCGGCCCTTTCCTGCCGCAATCCCCCCGCCAACCATCCACATCTGCATTCCCTCACCGCGCCAGCGGTGTAGAATCGGCCTATTCATCGCCAGTCATCCCCGGCGGGTTTATGAGCTCTGGTCAAGCACGCGGCGATCCCGCGCGGTCTTGGCCCCATCCGTGCCAGTGGCAACCGGCCTGCGGCGCAAAGGACACGAGAAGCTCACTCCCCTATTTGTGACCTGATTAAGCCGCCAGGAGTGTTTCATGCCTGATTATCGTTCCAAGACTTCCACCCAAGGCCGCAACATGGCAGGCGCCCGTGCCCTTTGGCGCGCCACCGGGATGAAGGACGAAGACTTCAAGAAACCGATCATCGCCATCGCCAACTCGTTCACCCAGTTCGTTCCGGGCCACGTGCACCTGAAGGACCTGGGCCAGCTGGTGGCTCGCGAAATCGAACGCGCCGGTGGCGTGGCCAAGGAATTCAACACCATCGCGGTCGATGACGGCATCGCCATGGGCCACGACGGCATGCTGTACTCGCTGCCAAGCCGCGAAATCATTGCCGACGCGGTGGAGTACATGGTCAATGCGCACTGCGCTGACGCCATCGTCTGCATCTCCAACTGCGACAAGATCACCCCCGGCATGCTGATGGCCGCCCTGCGCCTGAACATCCCGGTGATCTTCGTTTCCGGCGGCCCGATGGAAGCCGGCAAGACCAAGCTGGCCAGCCACGGCCTGGACCTGGTCGATGCCATGGTCATCGCGGCCGACTCCACGGCCTCCGACGAAAAAGTCGCCGAATACGAGCGCAGCGCCTGCCCGACCTGCGGTTCGTGCTCCGGCATGTTCACCGCCAACTCGATGAACTGCCTGACCGAAGCGCTGGGCCTGGCCCTGCCGGGCAACGGTTCGACCCTGGCCACCCACTCCGACCGCGAGCAGCTGTTCCTCACGGCCGGCCGCACCATCGTCGAGCTGTGCAAGCGCTACTACGGCGAGAATGACGAGTCGGTCCTGCCACGCAGCATCGCCAACTTCAAAGCGTTCGAAAACGCCATGATGCTGGACATCGCCATGGGCGGCTCGACCAACACCATCCTGCACCTGCTGGCCGCAGCACAAGAAGGTGAAGTGGCGTTCGACCTGCGCGACATCGACCGCCTGTCACGCAAAGTGCCGCAGCTGTGCAAAGTGGCGCCAAACATCCAGAAGTACCACATGGAAGACGTCCACCGCGCCGGCGGCATCTTCAGCATCCTCGGTTCGCTGGCCCGTGGTGGCCTGCTGCACACCGACCTGCCGACCGTGCACAGCCGCAGCATGGAAGAAGCCATCGCCAAATGGGACATCACCCAGACCGATGACGAAGCGGTGCACACCTTCTTCAAGGCCGGCCCGGCCGGTATCCCGACCCAGACCGCATTCAGCCAGTCGACCCGTTGGGAAACCCTCGACGACGACCGTGAAAACGGCTGCATCCGCAGCTTCGAACACGCCTACTCGCAAGAGGGCGGCCTGGCCGTGCTGTACGGCAACATCGCTCTGGATGGCTGCGTGGTCAAAACCGCCGGTGTGGACGAATCGATCCACGTGTTCGAGGGCACCGCGAAGATCTTCGAAAGCCAGGACAGCGCCGTGCGCGGCATCCTCGCCGACGAGGTGAAAGCCGGCGACATCGTCATCATCCGCTACGAAGGCCCGAAAGGCGGCCCGGGCATGCAAGAAATGCTCTATCCGACCTCGTACCTCAAGTCCAAAGGCCTGGGCAAGGCCTGCGCCCTGCTCACCGACGGTCGCTTCTCGGGCGGTACCTCGGGCCTGTCGATCGGCCACGCCTCGCCAGAGGCCGCGGCGGGCGGTGCCATCGGCCTGGTGCGCGACGGCGACAAGGTACTGATCGACATCCCTAACCGTTCGATCAACCTGCTGGTCAGCGATGAAGAGCTGGCGGAACGCCGTGTCGAGCAGGACAAGAAGGGCTGGAAGCCAGCCGAGGTCCGTCCCCGCAAAGTGACCACCGCGCTCAAGGCCTATGCCCTGCTGGCCACCAGTGCCGACAAAGGCGCAGTGCGTAACAAGGCAATGCTCGAAGGGCTGTAAGGGCTTTTCTGGCATTTGCACAACCGGCGTCTCGTACGCCGGTTTTTTTTGCCTGTGGATGAAGGCCGGATCAAAGCTCTCCCTTCGCGACACATTGGCGTAATTGCGCCAGCAGCAGGGCAGCCGAGCGCTTCGGTGTCGCCGCCGACGTCAGCACGAACTGTGCTTGAGGCAAGGCTGGCAACGTCGACACTTCTACAAGGCCGGCAGCCAGAGCAGACGATCGCGTGACAGGCGTTACCCCAAGCCCGCCACTTACGGCGGTCATCAGCCCGCCGACACTTGGGCTCTGGCAAACGATGCGCCATTGCCGCCCGGCGCGTACCAAGGCCTCAATAGCTGCGGCCCGATAAGGGCATTGATCAGAAAATACCGCCAAGGGCACAGGCGTGGTGACCTCATCGCTGCCCAGCGCAATCGGCCCTCTCGCCCACACCAATGGCTCGGACCAAAGCACCTCGCCCCGTTCTTCATCGCTGCAGCGGCTGCCCAATACGATATCCAGCCCACCCGAGTGGACGAGCGAGAGCAACTCCCCAGTCAGGCCGACGGTCAGGGACACCTCTGCATCGGGGTGTGCCACCGAAAAACGACGCATGCAGTCGATGATCGGGGCTTTCACCATTTCCTCGCTCAACCCCACGTACACCGTGCCTGACACCCGCCGCCCTGCTCCAAGGCTTGCGCGGGCATCATCGTGCAACGCCAGGATGGTGCGGGCATAGCCTGCCAACCGAGCGCCTGCGGGTGTCAGGCTGACCGAACGGGTCGTACGCTCCAGCAATTTTTGTCCAGCTTCGCGTTCAAGCCGCCGAATATGAGCGCTGATCGCCGACTGCGTTAGGTGCAGCCTCTGCGCAGCACGGGTGAAACCACCGGTGTCGGCAACGGCAAGCAAGCTCCGCAAAAGCACAGTATCGAACACAGATTCATCACCTATCTCACTCAATCTCGCGAGCATACGTCATTTCTATAATGAATCTCCCTGAATCAGACTGACCACCGAACGCCTGGGCGCTCAAGCGCCGGCAAGGCTTATCAACACTACTTGGGAGAAGCCCCGTGGTTGAACGTATCTTGTATGTCTGCGCCTCACCCAGAGGAGAGCGGTCCGTTTCCGCTCAGATTACCGACGTGTTCCTGGCGGCATTGGCCGAGCGCAAAGCGGTGGAAATCGATCACTTGAATCCTTGGGAATGTGAACTGCCTGAGGTAGATGGCGCCTTGCTCGCGGCGAAGTACGCGGGGCTTGCCGATGCCCCGCTGTCAACCGCACAGGCAGCTGCATGGGACCGGATCAAGGCCCTCGCTCAACGGTTCCACCGGGCGGATACCTTGGTGTTCAGCGTACCGCTGTGGAATTTCGGTATTCCGTACAAGCTCAAGCACCTGATCGACGCGATTTCGCACAAAGACGTGCTGTTCACCTTCGATGAGCAAGGATTGAACGGCATGCTTGGCGGGCGTCGAGCGATTGCCATCTACACCCGTGGTTTGGGCTACGGGCCCGGCTCACAGACACCCGACCAGGTGTTTGGCCTGGAGAAAACCTTCATCGACACATGGTTTCGCTTCGTTGGGATTAACCAGGCGCACAGTTTAGTGGTCGAACAGACCCTCGGCCCTGAGGGCGCCAGGATCCGTGAACGTGCCATTGAACAAGTGACCCTGCTGGCGCAGACCATTGACCAGAAAGCGGCCCAGACCCTCATTGTGGGCCGCGATGGTTGATATTCCCGTTACTGGATCTGCTCCGGCGTGACGATCACCCAGTTCTTGTCAGCCGTCACCGGCAACCCTTCCTTGGCCTGCGCCGCCGCATTCTTGGCAATCATCCCGTTGAGCTGGTCCATGTACTTGGCCTTGCGGTTTATCCACAGGTGGATACCGCCTTTGCCCACATCCACCCCGTGGAACTGCATGTAGCCATCGCTGGTCGGCGTGTCGCCGCCCACCAGCACCGGTTTCTTCCACTCATCGATGTAGGTAAGGATCGCCGCCTGCTTGCCCGCCATCCAGGTGGCCGGGGTCCACAGGTAAGGGGTCAACTCCAGGCCCTCGTTAGCCTTGGCATCGTAGTGCCCGGCGCTGATCTGCTTGCGCGCAGTGGTCAGCTGTCCGCTGGCGCGGTCCTTGAGCAGCAGGCTCACGCCAATCACGTTCTGGGGCTTCACGTTGTATCCATACTTGGGGTCCGAGGCGACCATGCGCACCAGCTCTTCGGAGGCCGCCGAAACCACATAGACCTCGATGCCATTCTCCATCAGCTTGTTGTACAGCTCGGCCTGGCCCTTGAAGACCTTGGGCGGCTGAACCTCGATGGCCTTGACCTGGTCGCCTTCGTAATAGGTGCTGGGGATCGGCTTGGTCGAAGCCATCAGCTCATCCACCTGCACCTTCAGCTCCTGCAAGGTAAAGCCCGAGAACACCTGGGCTACCCACGGGTAGCAGACCATGTCATCGATTTCACACAGCCGGTAGTAGTAACTGAATAGGCTTTCCTTGTGCTCGGCAGTGTCCTTGAACGGCATCAGCTTCAACGAAGGGTCGAGCTTGTCGCGGCTTAGCAGCCCCTTGTTTTCCATGAACGGAAGCAAGGCTTCTTCCAGGTCATAGCGGTAACTGGTGTTGTCCATGTCGAACACCGCGTAGTTACCCTTGTTGGCATTGGCGGCGATCATGCTGTCGAGCTGTTTGGCCGCGTCGGCAGGCCAGTGTTTGAGCTCCGTGGCGAAGGTTTCGATACTGAACAGCAGGGACAGGCCGATGGCGGCGGCTTTCACAGCGACTTTCATGTACGAATCTCCTGAAATGACCCAGAAACGCTAGTGCAACAATCCCCACTGCAAGCCCCCGATAACGACCTCCAGGCAGCTGCAAACGCCTTGTTCATTGCAATCTGCGACATCCCGTTATTCCATAAACGACTATGTAAATTCCATTTGGGTATAAATTCGTTTGTTTTCAGGCTGTTAGCATTTCCGTTCGCAATCGCTCACAGAGGCGATGCCACTTCTGCTTTTTTTGCTGGAGCTTCAATGAACCTGCCGCTGTCACTCAACCTGCTGGCATTCCTGGCCCTGTTGCTGGGTCTGGCACAAACCCGCCGCACCGACTGGAGCCTGGCCAAGAAGGTACTGCTTGGCCTGGTGCTGGGCGTGGTCTTCGGCCTTGTGCTGCACACGATCTATGGCGCTGGCCACCCTGTGCTCAAGGCAACCATCGCGTGGCTCGACCTGGTCGGCAACGGCTATGTCGGCCTGTTGCAGATGATCGTCATGCCGCTGATCTTCGCCTCGATCCTCAGTGCCGTGGCACGTTTGCACAATGCCTCTTCACTGGGCCGCATCAGCGTGCTGAGCATCGGCACCCTGCTGCTGACCACGGCCATTGCCGCCCTGATCGGCATTGTGTTGACCAACCTGTTCGGCCTCAGCGCCGAGGGCCTGGTGGCCGGCGCCCAGGAAAGCGCACGCATGCAGGTTATCCACAGTGACTACGCGGGCAAGGTCGCCGACCTCAACATCCCGCAACTGCTGCTGTCGTTCATCCCCAGCAACCCGGTAGGCGACCTGGCGCGGGCCAAGCCGACCTCGATCATCAGCGTGGTGATCTTTGCGGTGTTCCTCGGTCTGGCCGCGCTGCAGTTGATCAAGGACGACGCCGAGAAGGGTGAGCGCGCCCTGTCGGCCATCGACACCCTGCAGGCCTGGGTGATGCGCCTGGTGCGGGTGGTGATGAAGCTGACCCCCTATGGCGTGCTGGCGTTGATGACCAAAGTCGTGGCCAGCTCCAACACGGAGGACATCCTCAAGCTGGGCAGCTTCGTGGTGGTGTCGTACCTGGGCCTGGGGTTGATGTTCGTGGTGCATGGCATCATCCTCGCCGCCACCGGTGTGAGCCCGCTGCGCTTCTTCCGCAAGGTGTGGCCGGTGCTGACCTTCGCCTTCACCAGCCGCTCCAGCGCCGCCAGCATTCCGCTGAACATCGAGGCACAAACCCGCCGTCTGGGCGTGCCGCAATCGATCGCCAGCTTCAGCGCATCGTTCGGCACCACCATTGGCCAGAACGGCTGCGCCGGCCTCTATCCGGCCATGCTGGCGGTGATGGTCGCGCCAGCGGTGGGCATCAACACCTTCGACCCACTGTGGATCGCCACCCTGGTGGCCATCGTCACGCTGAGCTCGGCAGGAGTTGCCGGCGTGGGCGGCGGTGCCACCTTCGCCGCGCTGATCGTGCTGCCAGCCATGGGCTTGCCGGTGGAGTTGGTGGCGCTGCTGATTTCGGTGGAGCCGCTGATCGACATGGGCCGTACGGCGTTGAACGTGAACGGTTCGATGACGGCGGGCGTTGTCACCAGCCAGCTGCTGAAAGAGACAGACAAGGAAGTGCTGGCCGGTGATGAACATGCCGAGCTGAGCCACACCTGACAGATCGCCGGGGCGCATTGCGCCCCTTTCGCGACAAGGCCGCTCGTGTCTTGCTCAAAACCTAAACCCCCTGCGGTCCCCCGTAGGAGCGGGTTCACCCGCGAAGGGCTGCAGAGCAGCCCCAACAATCTCTGCCCCCCTGCGGCCCCCCCCGTAGGAGCGGGTTCACCCGCGAAGGGCTGCAAAGCAGCCCCAACAATCTCTGCCCCCCTGCGCCCCCCGTAGGAGCGGGTTCACCCGCGAAGGGCTGCAAAGCAGCCCCCAACAATCTCACCCCTTATCCCAAACCTCGAAGTGATACACCGGCTTACCTTCCTCAGCCTGTGCCTCGCTAGAAGTCAGCCTCCACTGCCCTTCATCAAACGCCGGGAACCACGCATCCCCCTCTGGCGCCAACTCAACCCGCGTCAGGTACATGCGACTGACCAGCCCCTTCTCCAGCGCCTGCCCATACAGCTGCGCGCCACCAATCAGCATCAGCTCACCGACGCCCTGCTCGCGCGCCCACTGCTCGGCCCGCACCAACGCCTCTTCAAGCGAGGCGAACACCTCGGCACCCGCCAGTTCAAGCCCCGGCTGGCGGCTGACCACGATGTTCAGCCGCCCAGGCAGCGGCCGCCCCAGCGAGTCCCAGGTCTTGCGCCCCATGATGATCGGCTTGCCCAGGGTGGTGGCCTTGAAGTATTTGAAGTCCCCCGGCAAATGCCAGGGCATGGAGTTGTCGATGCCGATCACGCGGTTCTCGGCATAAGCCGCGATCAGGCTGAGGGGAAGTGATGTATTCATGCCGGCGAGGATAGCACCGGGCGTGTGGGTTATGCTTCTGCCTTGACCTGTGCAATGGAAGACCTTGTGACTGCACCCACGCCACTGGACAAGCGCTGGCTCACCGAAGCAGTACGCCTGCGCGAAGAACATGCCGGCCCGCTGGAAGACCAGGAAGCCAACCGCCACGCCCGCCAGCTAGGTGGCGACCTGGCCACGCGCATCGAAACACGTGCGCTGTTCCTGGCCGAGCGCGATGACATGACCGGCGCCCTGCGCCATTGGAAGCAGGGCGCGCGCCTGGCGCTGCTGGCCCTGCTGCTGCTGGCCGTGCTCAGCGGCGCAGGCCTGGGGCTGGCCGCCCTCGGTGACGGGCAGCGCCCGGTGAATGTGTTCTGGGCGCTGGGCAGCCTGCTCGGGCTGAACCTGGTGATGCTGCTGGGCTGGGCCATGGGTTTTGCCCTGAGCGGCGAGCATGGCGCAGGGCTGGGCCGCTTGTGGCTATGGCTAAGCGAACGCTTTGCCCGCGATGCCAAGGCCGCGCACCTGGCGCCAGCGCTGCTGGTGCTGCTGCAACGTCAACGCCTCAACCGGTGGCTGCTCGGCCTGTTGGTACACGGTCTGTGGCTGCTGGCGATGCTCACCGCGCTGGGCATGCTGCTGGCCTTGCTGGCGACCCGACGCTATGGCTTTGTCTGGGAAACCACCTTGCTCGCCGCCGAGCCGTTCATTCACCTGACCCAAGCACTGGGCGCCCTGCCCTCGTTGCTAGGCTTCGCCGTGCCCGACGAAGCCATGATCCGCGCCAGCGGCGACAGCTTGCCGGCCCTGGACATGGCACGCCAGGCCTGGGCCAGCTGGCTGCTCGGCGTGGTGCTGGTATACGGCCTGCTGCCCCGCCTGCTGCTGGCCGGGCTATGCCTGTGGCGCTGGCGCCAGGGCCGTGAACGCCTGACGCTGGACCTGGGCCTGCCCGGCTACGCGCAACTGCGCGAGGCACTGATGCCGCGCAGCGAGCGCATCGGCGTGCAGGATGCTGCCCCGCAAGCCTTGCCACAGTTTGCCGCCGGGCAGCTGGAAAGCGGCAGCAGCGGTGCCCTGCTGGTGGGCCTGGAGCTGGACGACCAGCGCCCTTGGCCACCGGCCCTGCCCAAAAGCGTGACCGATGCCGGCGTGCTCGACAGCCGCGAATCACGCAACCGGCTGTTGGAGCAGCTCAGCCGCTTCCCACCGGCACGCCTGGCCATCGCCTGCGACCCACGCCGCTCGCCAGACCGCGGCAGTTTGGCGCTGCTCGCCGAACTGGCGCGCAATGCCGGCGCAACCCGTATCTGGCTGCTGCAGGCTGCACCGGGCCAGCCCCTCGATGCCGAGCGCCTGGGCGATTGGCACGAAGCTCTTGACCGCCTTGGCCTGCAACATGCCGACACCTCACCGCTGACCTGGCTGGAGCATGGCCATGACTGAGCCACTGAAACTGGCCGTGGTCGGCCATACCAATGTCGGCAAAACCTCGCTACTGCGCACCCTGACCCGCGACGTCGGTTTTGGCGAAGTGTCCCACCGCCCCAGCACTACCCGCCATGTGGAAGGTGCGCGGCTGTCTGTGGACGGTGAACCCTTGCTGGAGCTGTACGACACGCCCGGCCTGGAAGATGCCATCGCCCTGCTCGACTACCTTGAACGTCTGGAACGCCCGGGCGAGCGCCTGGACGGCCCGGCCCGGCTGGAGCGCTTTCTGCAGGGCAGCGAAGCGCGCCAACGCTTCGAGCAGGAGGCCAAGGTATTGCGCCAACTGCTGGCCAGTAATGCCGGGCTGTATGTGATCGATGCGCGCGAGCCGGTGCTGGCCAAGTACCGCGACGAACTGGAAGTACTGGCCAACTGCGGCAAGCCGTTGCTGCCGGTGCTCAACTTCGTCGCCAGCAGCCAGCACCGTGAGCCGGAATGGCGTGAAGCCCTTGCCCGGCTTGGGCTTCACGCATTGGTACGGTTCGACAGCGTGGCCCCGCCGGAAGATGGCGAGCGCCGCTTGTACGAAAGCCTGGCGCTACTGCTGGAAAACGCCCGCCCGGCGCTGCAACGGCTGATCGACGACCAGCAGGCACAGCGTTTGGCACGCCGGCACAGCGGCAAGCGCCTGATCGCCGAACTGCTGCTCGATTGCGCTGCATGCCGGCGCAGTGTCGAGGCCGAACCAGCGGCAGAAGCCCGGGCCATCGAGGCGCTGCGCCAGGACATACGCCAACGAGAACAACGCTGCGTCGAAGCCTTGCTCAAGCTGTATGCCTTCCGCCGCGAGGACGCCCATGCCAGCGACCTGCCGTTGCTGGACGGCCGCTGGGGCGATGATTTGTTCAATCCAGAGACGTTGAAACTGCTGGGCGTGCGCCTGGGCAGCGGCGTGGCGGCGGGGGCGGCAGCGGGGGCCGGGGTCGATTTGCTGGTTGGTGGCCTCACCCTCGGCGCGGCGGCGCTGGCCGGGGCGATTGCCGGCGGTGCGCTGCAGACGGCGCGCAACTATGGTTCGCGGTTGATGGGCAAGCTCAAGGGCAAGCGCGAGCTGACCGTGGACGACACGGTATTGCGTCTGCTGGCCTTGCGTCAGCAGCAGTTGATGGTGGCGCTGGATAACCGCGGGCATGCGGCGCAGGACAGCATCAGGCTGGGTGAGCTGGATGAAAAGGCCTGGCGTGAGGGCAAGTTGCCGGAGGCGTTGGTCAAAGCGCGGGCGCACCCGCAGTGGTCCACCCTGAATCCCGGGGCCAAGCTGAATCAGGCTGAGCGGCAGGAGCAGTTGGAGGCGCTGGTTTCACAGATTTGAGCCAGCAGGGTTGGCCTCTTCGCGGGTAAACCCGCTCCTACGGGCGGCCTGTGTACAACCACCGATGTGCGCCCACCACCAATCCGGCGTAGGAGCGGGTTTACCCGCGAATACGGTAGCGGCGGCAACGGTGAACGGCGGGTGGAAATTGGCCAGCAGGGCCGGCCCTTTCGCGGGTAAACCCGCTCCTACGACGGGCTGTGTCCACCCCCGTGTGGGTCCACCACCGATCTGTGTAGGAGCGGGTTTACCCGCGAATACGGTAGCGGCGGCAACGGTGAGCGGCGGGTAGAAATTGGCCAGCAGGGCCGGCCTCTTCGCGGGTAAACCCGCTCCTACACGGCGGCCTGTGTCCAACCACCGATGTGCGCCCACCACCAATCCGGTGTAGGAGCGGGTTTACCCGCGAATACGGTGGCGGCGGCAACGGTGAGCGGCGGGTAGAAATTGGCCAGCAGGGCCGGCCTC
>NZ_JAOCDI010000029.1:0-83437 GCF_029840855.1 Pseudomonas sp. GD03862 | reverse complement strand
CGTTACAACTTCGGTTTCGTTGATCCCTACTTCACCGCCGATGGCGTCAGCCTGGGCTACAACGCCTTCTACCGCAGCACCGATTACGACGACCTCGACGTCGACGTTGCCAGCTATGCGGTGGACAGCTACGGTGCCGGCGTCAGCCTGGGCTACCCGATCAGCGAAACCTCGCGCCTGACCTACGGCCTGAGCGTGCAGCAGGACAAGATCAAGACCGGCAAATACACCGTCGACGAGATCTTCGATTTCCTCGAGCAGGAGGGTGACAACTTCCTGAACTTCAAGGCCTCGATCGGTTGGTCCGAGTCGACCCTGAACAAAGGCGTACTGGCCACCCGTGGTCACTCGCAAAGCCTGACCCTGGAGTCCACCGTTCCGGGCAGCGACCTGTCGTTCTTCAAGCTTGACTACCGTGGCCAGCTGTTCAAGCCGATCACCAGCGACTACACCCTGCGCCTGCATACCGAGCTGGGCTATGGTGATGGTTACGGCAGCACCTCCGGTCTGCCGTTCTACGAGAACTATTTCGCGGGTGGTTTCAACTCCGTCCGTGGCTTCAAGGACAGCAGCCTGGGCCCACGCAGTACCCCGAGCATCGGCGAGGCCGCAGGTGGCAAGCCAGGCACCATCGCCGACCCGGATCAGGATCCGTTGCCGTTTGGTGGTAACGTGCTGGTGCAGGGCGGTGCCGAACTGCTGTTCCCGCTGCCGTTCGTCAAGGACCAGCGTTCACTGCGCACCTCTGTGTTCTGGGACGTGGGTAACGTGTTCGACACCAATTGCGGCAACAAACCTGATTGCGAGAAGGTCGGGTTCTCGGGCATGGCCAGTTCGGTCGGCCTGGGCGTGACCTGGATTACCGCACTGGGCCCGCTGAGCTTCAGCCTGGCAATGCCGGTCAAGAAGCCGGACGATGCCGATACCCAGGTGTTCCAATTCTCTCTGGGCCAGACCTTCTAAGGTCGGCCCTTGCTTAATGACAACGGTTTATCCAGGAGTGCATCGTGCGTAAATTGGCTCAATTGGCCGTAGTGGCCGCGGCGTTGGTAGCCACCCCGGCTTTCGCCGAAATGAAGGTTGCCGTCCTGAACTACCAGATGGCCCTGCTCGAGTCGGATGCCGCCAAGAAGTATGCGGTTGATGCCGAGAAGAAATTCGGTCCGCAACTGACCAAGCTGAAAAGCCTGGAAAGCAGTGCCAAGGGCATCCAGGACCGCCTGATCAAGGGCGGCGACAAGATGCAGCAGCAGGAGCGTGAGCGCCTGGAGCTCGAGTTCAAGCAAAAGGCCCGCGATTTCCAGTTCCAGTCCAAGGAACTGAACGAAGCCAAGGCCGTTGCTGATCGCGACATGCTCAAGCAACTGAAGCCGAAGCTGGATGGTGCTGTCGAGGAAGTGATCAAGAAGGGCGGCTACGACCTGGTCCTCGAGCGTGGTGCGGTCATCGATGTCAAACCTCAGTACGACATCACCCGCCAAGTCATCGAGCGCATGAACCAAGCCCGTTGATATGAGTGTGACCATGACGCTAGGCCAGCTGGCCGAGGTACTCGGAGCTACCCTCAAGGGGCCCGAGGCGCTGCAGATTACCGGGTTGGCCACCTTGCAGGAGGCTGGCCCGACGCAGTTGAGCTTCCTCGCCAACCCGCAGTACCGCAAGTACCTGGATAACAGCCAGGCCGGCGCGGTGCTGCTCAAGGCTGCGGATGCCGAAAGCTTTGCCGGCAATACCCTGATCGTGGCGGACCCGTACCTGGCTTACGCGCGGATTTCCCACCTGTTCGATCCCAAACCCAAGGCTGAGGCGGGAATACATCCCAGCGCCGTGGTGGCGGAAGATGCCCAGGTGGACGCCAGCGCCAGCATCGGGCCGTTCGCGGTCATCGAAAGTGGTGCGCGCATCGGCGCCAACGTCAGCATCGGCGCACACTGCTTCATCGGTGCCCGCAGTGTGGTCGGTGAAGGTGGTTGGCTGGCACCGCGGGTCACGCTGTATCACGACGTGACCATCGGTAAGCGTGTGGTCATCCAGTCGGGTGCCGTGATCGGCGGCGAGGGCTTCGGCTTTGCCAACGAGAAGGGCATCTGGCGCAAGATTGCGCAGATCGGCGGCGTCACCATTGGTGATGACGTGGAGATCGGCGTAAATACTGCTGTTGACCGTGGCGCGCTGTCCGACACCCGGATCGGCGACGGGGTCAAGCTGGATAACCAGATCCAGATCGCTCACAACGTGCAGATCGGTGATCACACTGCCATGGCCGCTTGCGTCGGAATCTCCGGCAGCACGCGCATCGGCAAGCACTGCATGCTGGCCGGGGGTGTGGGGCTGGTTGGGCACATCGATATTTGCGATAACGTTTTCGTTTCCGGAATGACCATGGTTACCCGTTCGATCACTGAACCGGGTTCCTATTCTTCCGGCACTGCCATGCAGCCGCTGGCTGACTGGCGCAAGAGCGCCGCGCGTATCCGCCACCTGGACGACATGGCCAAGCGTCTCCAGCAGCTGGAAAAACGCGTCGATACCGTGACCTCAGGTGGCCTGCCGACATCAGAAGGCTGATACCATTCCCTGAGCAAGAGTGAACAGTCGCTAGCTGGCTCCTCTTTGGATTGCAAAAGGAGCGTGTGGTCAGCACCTGCGCTCCCTATTCTTATTACAGGCTTCCCCACCGAAATGATGGACATCAACGAGATTCGCGAATACCTGCCTCACCGCTACCCGTTTCTGCTGGTAGACCGTGTGACGGATCTGGACTTCGAGGCCCAGAGCATTCGTGCCTACAAGAATGTCAGCATCAATGAGCCGTTTTTCAATGGCCACTTCCCGGCACACCCGATCATGCCGGGTGTCCTGATCATCGAAGCCATGGCCCAGGCGGCCGGCATCCTTGGTTTCAAGATGCTCGATGCCAAGCCGGCCGATGGCACCCTGTACTACTTTGTCGGTTCCGACAAACTGCGTTTCCGTCAGCCGGTTCTGCCGGGTGACCAGCTTGTGCTGGAAGCCAAGTTCCTCAGCCGTAAAAGCATGATCTGGAAGTTCGAGTGCCGCGCCCTTGTCGATGGCAAGCCGGTCTGCTCGGCAGAAATCACCTGCGCGGAACGCTCCCTATGAATTCGATTGATCCTCGGGCCATTATCGATCCGTCGGCCAAGCTGGCCGACGGCGTCGAGGTCGGCCCTTGGTCGATCGTTGGCCCTGATGTAGAAATCGGGGAGGGCACCGTTATCGGCCCGCATGTTGTGCTCAAAGGCCCGACCCGCATCGGCAAGCACAACCGTATCTTTCAGTTTTCCTCGATCGGTGAAGACACCCCGGACCTGAAGTACAAGGGTGAGCCGACGCGCCTGGTGATCGGTGATCACAATGTGATTCGCGAAGGGGTGACCATCCACCGCGGTACTGTTCAGGACCGCGCGGAAACCACCGTGGGTGACCATAACCTGATTATGGCCTATGCCCACATTGGCCACGACAGTGTCATCGGCAACCACTGCATCCTGGTCAACAACACGGCGTTGGCAGGTCATGTACATGTGGGTGACTGGGCGATCCTGTCCGGTTACACCCTGGTTCACCAGTACTGCCATATTGGCGCCCACGCGTTTTCCGGCATGGGCACGGCCATTGGCAAGGACGTTCCGGCCTTCGTTACCGTGTTCGGCAGCCCCGCCGAAGCCCGCAGCATGAACTTCGAGGGCATGCGCCGCCGCGGTTTCAGCGACGAGGTGATCCATGTGCTGCGTCGTTGCTACAAGATTGTCTACCGTCAGGGCCTGACCGTCGAAGACGCGCTCAAGGAGCTGGCCGAACCGGCCACGCAACACCCTGAGGTCGAGCTGTTCCGTCAGTCGATCCTGAGCTCCGCTCGCGGCATCACGCGCTGATATGGCCCAGCTTTGCGTAGCGCTGGTCGCCGGTGAGGCCAGTGGCGATATTCTTGGTTCAGGCTTGATGCGTGCCCTCAAGGCGCGCCACCCCGACGTGCGTTTCATCGGGGTTGGCGGCCCCTTGATGGAGGCCGAGGGCCTGCAATCCTATTTCCCCATGGAGCGCCTGGCCGTCATGGGACTGGTCGAAGTACTGGGGCGCCTGCGCGAGCTGCTCAAGCGCCGCAAGCTGCTGATCCAGACCCTGATCGAAGAAAAGCCCGACGTATTCATCGGCATCGACGCCCCTGACTTCACCCTCAACATCGAGCTGAAGCTGCGCCAGGCCGGGATCAAGACCGTGCACTATGTCAGCCCGTCAGTGTGGGCCTGGCGGCAGAAGCGCGTGCTGAAGATCCGCGAAGGCTGCGACCTGATGCTGACGCTGCTGCCGTTCGAGGCGCGGTTCTACGAAGAGCAGGGTGTGCCAGTGCGTTTTGTCGGCCACCCGCTGGCAGACACCATACCGCTTGAAGCCGACCGCCCGGCCGCGCGCGCCGCGCTGGGCCTGGGCGAGGGGCCGGTGGTGGCGCTGATGCCGGGCAGCCGGGGTGGCGAAGTAGGGCGCCTGGGCGCGTTGTTCCTTGACGCCGCCGAGCGCCTCAGCCAACAAGTGCCGGGTGTGCGCTTCGTGTTGCCCTGCGCCAACGCCACGCGGCGCGCCCAGATCGAACAGATGCTTGAAGGGCGCCACCTGCCGCTGACCCTGCTCGATGGCCAGTCGCACCAGGCCCTGGCGGCCTGTGACGCGGTGCTGATCGCCTCGGGCACCGCCACCCTCGAGGCGTTGCTGTACAAGCGGCCGATGGTGGTGGCGTACCGCCTGGCGCCCTTGACCTTCTGGATTCTCAAGCGTCTGGTGAAAAGCCCTTACGTGTCATTGCCGAACCTGCTGGCCCAGCGAGAGCTGGTGCCCGAGTTGCTGCAGGACGACGCTACCAGCGAAGCGCTGGCCAACACCCTGGCGCCGCTGGTGCGCGATGGAAGCCAGCAGACCGAACGTTTCGACGAAATTCACCGCACCCTGCGCCGTGACGCCTCCAATCAGGCGGCCGAGGCGGTACTGGCCCTGCTCAAGGACCGCTGACATGCAAATTGGACTGGACTTCAACCTGGTAGAAGACCTGGTCGCCGGCGTTGACGAAGTGGGCCGTGGCCCGCTGTGCGGCGCGGTGGTAACGGCGGCAGTGATTCTTGATCCCGCGCGGCCGATTCTCGGTCTGAACGATTCGAAGAAACTCACCGAAGCCAGGCGTGAGGCGCTGTTCGACGAGATCTGCGAAAAGGCCTTGAGCTTCTGCATCGCCCGCGCCGAAGTCGAGGAAATCGACAGCCTGAACATCCTGCAGGCCACCATGCTGGCCATGCAGCGGGCAGTGGAGGGCTTGCACATTACGCCAAAGCTGGCCCTGATTGATGGCAATCGCTGCCCGAAGCTGGCGGTGCCGGCAGCACCGGTGGTCAAGGGGGATAGCCAGGTGCCGGCCATTGCGGCGGCATCGATCCTGGCCAAGGTGACCCGTGATCGGGAGATGAGTGCGTTCGAACTGATCTACCCGGGTTATGGCATTGGCGGGCACAAGGGCTACCCGACCCCGGTGCATCTCGAGGCGTTGGCGCGTCTTGGGCCTACGCCCATTCATCGGCGTTCCTTCGCCCCGGTGCGGGCGGCTTGGGATGCTCGCGAAGGCGTCACCGATTCCCTGATCTGACCTATTGGGGCCGCTTTGCGGCCCTTCGCGGGCACGCCCGCTCCCACAGGATTCATCGGTCTGAGCAGCGGGGCCGTACCTGTGGGAGCGGGCGTGCCCGCCAAGGGCTGCAAAGCAGGCCCAAAAAAAGCCCCTAGTTAGGCTACAATCCCGCCCTTGTCGTTAAGCTCTGCTACAGGATCTTCCATGTCGGTTCCCTTCGTTCACCTGCGCGTCCACTCCGAATTCTCGCTGGTCGACGGCCTGGTGCGGATCAAACCGCTGGCCAAGGCGCTGACCGGGATGAACATGCCGGCGGTCGCGATCACCGATCAGAGCAACATGTGCTCGCTGGTGAAGTTCTACAAGACGGCCATGGGCGCCGGCATCAAGCCGATCTGCGGTGCCGACCTGTGGCTGGCCGGTGCCGACCCGGAAGCCCCGCTGTCGCGCATCTGCTTCCTGGCCATGGACCCCAAGGGCTATCGCAACCTCACCGAACTGATCTCGCGCGGCTGGACCGATGGCCAGCGCAATGGCCTGGTCATCCTCCAGCGTGAATGGATCGCCCCGGCCAGCGAGGGCCTGATTGCCCTGTCCGCGGGCAAGGAAGGCGACATTGGCATGGCGCTGCTGGCGGGTCGGCAAGACGAAGCCGAAGCGCTTCTTCAAGACTGGATGGGCATGTTCCCCGAGCGCTTCTATGTTGAAGTGCAGCGCACCAATCGGGCACGCGACGAAGAATACGTGCACGCGGCGGTGGCATTGGCCGACAAGCTTGGCGCCCCGCTGGTGGCTACCAACGACGTACGCTTCATCAAGCAGACGGACTTCGACGCCCACGAAACCCGCGTATGCATTGGCGAGGGCTGGACCCTCGATGACCCGCGCCGTCCGCGTTGCTACAGCGACCAGCAGTACCTGAAGTCGGCCGAGGAAATGGCCGAGCTCTTCAGTGACCTGCCCGACGCCATCGCCAACACCGTCGAGATTGCCAAGCGCTGCAACATCCAGGTGCAGCTGGGCAAGTACTTCCTGCCTGACTTCCCCACGCCCAACGGCATGGGCATCGACGACTACCTGCGGCATGTGGCCCACGAAGGCCTGGAAGAGCGCCTGGCCGTGCTGTGGCCGAAAGAGACCACGCCCAATTACGAAGAAAAGCGTCAGGTTTACCTGGACCGCCTGAAGTTCGAACTGGATATCATCATCCAGATGGGCTTCCCCGGTTACTTCCTGATTGTTATGGACTTCATCAAGTGGGCCAAGAACAACGACGTACCGGTTGGCCCGGGCCGCGGTTCGGGCGCTGGCTCGCTGGTGGCCTATGTACTGAAGATCACCGATCTCGACCCGCTGGCCTACGACCTGCTGTTCGAGCGCTTCCTCAACCCTGAACGTATTTCCATGCCCGACTTCGACGTCGACTTCTGCATGGACGGCCGTGACCGGGTGATCGACTACGTGGCCGAGGCCTACGGCCGTAATGCGGTGAGCCAGATCATCACCTTCGGTACCATGGCCGCCAAGGCGGTGGTGCGTGACGTGGCGCGGGTGCAAGGCAAATCCTATGGCCTGGCCGACCGCCTGTCGAAGATGATCCCCTTCGAAGTGGGCATGACCCTGGAGAAGGCCTACGAGCAGGAAGAAATCCTGCGTGACTTCCTCAAGGGCGACGAAGACGCCCGTGAAATCTGGGACATGGCCCTGAAGCTGGAGGGTGTGACCCGGGGTACCGGCAAGCACGCCGGTGGTGTGGTTATCGCACCGACCAAGCTCACCGACTTTTCGCCGATCGCCTGTGATGAAGAGGGTGGTGGCCTGGTAACCCAGTTCGACAAGGATGACGTCGAGGCCGCCGGCCTGGTGAAGTTCGACTTCCTCGGCCTGCGTACCTTGACCATCATCAAGTGGGCGATGGAGATCATCAACCGCGAGCAGGCCAAGAAGAACCTGCCCGACCTCAACATCGACTTCATCCCGCTGGACGACCGCAAGACTTACGAGCTGCTGCAGAAGGCCGAAACCACGGCGGTGTTCCAGCTTGAATCGCGTGGCATGAAGGAGCTGATCAAGAAGCTCAAGCCCGACTGCCTGGAAGACCTGATTGCACTGGTTGCGCTGTTCCGCCCGGGCCCGCTGCAATCGGGCATGGTGGACGACTTCATCAACCGCAAGCACGGCCGCGCCGAGCTGGCCTACCCGCACTCCGACTACCAGTACGAAGGCCTCAAGCCGGTACTGGCGCCGACCTACGGCATCATCCTGTACCAGGAACAGGTGATGCAGATCGCCCAGGTCATGGCGGGTTACACCCTGGGTGGCGCCGACATGCTACGCCGGGCCATGGGTAAGAAAAAGCCCGAGGAAATGGCCAAGCAGCGCGGTGGTTTCATCGAGGGTTGCGTAGCCAACAATATCGATGCGGACCTCGCCGGTAACATCTTCGACCTGGTAGAGAAGTTCGCGGGCTACGGCTTCAACAAATCCCACTCCGCCGCCTATGGCCTGGTGTCGTACCAGACCGCCTGGCTGAAAACCCACTACCCGGCGCCGTTCATGGCTGCGGTCCTGTCGGCGGATATGCACAACACCGACAAGGTGGTGGTGCTGGTGGAAGAGGTGCGCAGCATGAAGCTGCGCCTCGACGCGCCGGACGTGAACTTCTCGGACTTCAAGTTCACCGTCAACAACGACGGCCGTATCGTCTACGGCCTTGGCGCCATCAAGGGTGTCGGCGAAGGCCCGGTGGAGGCGATTGTCGAGGCCCGTGCCCAAGGCGGTCCGTTCAAGGACCTGTTCGATTTCTGTGAACGCATCGACCTCAAGCGGGTCAACAAGCGTACCCTTGATGCGCTGGTGCGCAGTGGCGCGTTGGACCGCCTTGGCCCGCACTTCCATGACGAGATCAAGGCCTACCACGCCAACATCGACATCAACCGGGCAACCTTGCTGTCGGCGCTGGGCGAGGCCATCAAGGCAGCCGAGCAGGCTGCGCATACCGCTGACAGTGGTCATGTCGACCTGTTCGGCAGCATGTTCGACGCGGCAGATGTCGACGTCTATGCCAACCATCGCAAGGTGCGCGAGCTCACCCTCAAGGAGCGTCTGAAGGGGGAGAAAGACACCCTTGGCCTCTACCTCACCGGCCACCCGATCGACGAGTACGAGACCGAGATCCGCCGCTTCGCCCGCCAGCGCATCGTCGACCTCAAGCCGTCGCGCGAAACCCAGACCATCGCGGGCATGATCATTGCCTTGCGGGTGATGAAGAACAAGAAGGGCGACAAGATGGGCTTCGTCACCCTGGATGACCGTTCCGGACGGATCGAGGCATCGCTGTTTGCCGATGCCTTCATGGCGGCACAGTCCTTGCTGCAGACCGATGCCATGGTGGTGGTGGAAGGCGAGGTCAGCAATGACGACTTCTCCGGGGGCTTGCGCCTGCGGGTGAAGCAGGTGATGACCATGGAAGACGCGCGCACCAAGCTGGCCGAGAGCCTGCGCCTGAAGGTGGCGCACGACGCACTGAAGGGCGACCGGCTGAAATGGCTGGGCGAGTTGATCACCCGCCATCGCGGTGCTTGCCCGATCACGCTGGAGTACACCGGCAGCGACGCCAAGGCCATGCTGCAGTTTGGCGAGCAGTGGGCGATCGACCCAGCCGATGGGCTGATTCAGGCGCTGCGTGACCAGTTCGGGCGTGAGAACGTCTTCCTGCAATATCGTTGAACCGATAAAAATTTAATCTCGACCTGAATGCGCCTGATCCCTTAAGGTATGGCGCCAAACGGATCAACCGGCCGGCCGCCTGGCCGTAGACCCAAGACGGATGACTATGAACCCGAATTTCCTCGACTTCGAACAGCCGATTGCCGACCTGCAAGCCAAGATCGAAGGCCTGCGCCTGGTGGGCAACGACAACTCGCTGAACATCAGCGATGAAATTGCCCGTCTGCAAGACAAGAGCAACACCCTGACCGAAAGCATCTTCGGCAACCTGACCAGCTGGCAGATCGCCCGCCTGGCCCGTCACCCGCGTCGTCCTTACACCCTGGACTACCTGGAGCACATCTTCACCGAGTTCGAAGAGCTGCACGGGGACCGTCACTTCTCTGACGACGCCGCCATCGTGGGTGGTACTGCGCGTCTGGACGGCAAGCCGGTCATGGTCATTGGCCACCAGAAGGGCCGTGAAGTGCGCGAGAAAGTGCGTCGCAACTTCGGCATGCCGCGCCCGGAAGGCTACCGCAAGGCCTGTCGCCTGATGGAAATGGCCGAACGCTTCAAGATGCCGATCCTGACCTTCATCGACACGCCGGGCGCCTACCCGGGTATCGACGCCGAAGAGCGCAACCAGAGTGAAGCCATCGCCTGGAACCTGCGGGTCATGGCACGCCTGAAAACCCCGATCATCGCTACCGTGATTGGTGAGGGTGGTTCCGGTGGTGCACTGGCCATTGGCGTGTGCGACCAACTGAACATGCTGCAGTACTCCACCTACTCGGTGATCTCGCCGGAAGGCTGTGCTTCGATTCTGTGGAAAACTGCCGATAAAGCAGCAGACGCGGCCGAGGCCATGGGCATCACCGCCGAGCGTCTGAAGAGCCTGAACATTGTCGACAAGGTCATCCAGGAGCCGCTGGGCGGCGCCCACCGTGACCCGGCCAAGATGTCCGAAAGCATCCGTGCCGATCTGGTGCAGCAGCTGGACATGCTCGGCAAGTTCGACAACGATGCGCTGCTGGCCCGTCGTTACGAGCGCCTGATGAGCTACGGCCTCTGATTCTGATTTGCCCCGGGGCCGTTTTGCGGCCCTTGTGATTGATGGCACCGGCTTCGCCGGTGTTAGCGGGTAAACCCGCTCCTACAGGTATTGCGCTGCCCTTGAGGCTTGCGCCGTACGTGTGGGAGCGGGCATGCCCGCGAATGCTTTCTGGAATCGAGCGAGGGCTAGATGATCAACCTCACTCCTTGGCTCAACGCCCCCACCTGGTACGTCGCCTTCTCCGGCGGCCTCGATTCCACCGTCCTCCTGCACCTGCTGGCCGAATACGCCCGCAACCACGCATCCCCCCCGCTGCGCGCCATCCATATCCACCACGGCCTGCAAGCTGCTGCCGACGCCTGGCCCGCCCACTGCCAGGCCATCTGCGACAATTTCGACGTTGAACTTCAGGTCATCCACGTCCAGGTCTCCCCAGGCGCCAGCCTTGAACAGGCCGCTCGCGATGCCCGCTATGCCGCCTTCAGGCAAGTGCTCGGCCCGGGCGATATCCTGTTCACCGGCCAGCACCGCGACGACCAGGCCGAGACCCTGCTGTTCCGCCTGTTGCGTGGTGCCGGCCTGCGGGGCCTGGCGGCAATGCCGGGGCAGCGGGCGCTGGGGCAGGGCAGCCTGGTCAGGCCGTTACTGGCCTGTTCCCGGCAACATTTGCAGGATTATGCCCAAGCCCAAGGGCTGACCTGGATCGAAGACCCGTCAAACCTCGACACACAATTCGCCCGCAACTACCTGCGCGGCGAAGTGATGCCGCACTTGCAGCAACGTTGGCCACAGGCCAGCCAGAACTTCGCCCGGGCAGCAGAGCATCTGGGCGAGGCGCTGGGTTTGCTGGACGAACTGGCCCAAGAGGATCTGGCGCTTGCGGGCAAGGGGGCGCCCATCGCCTGGCCGGGGCTGGATTCCCTCGACCTGGCCGCCCTGCTGGCGTTATCGCCGGCCCGTCAGCGCAATGCCTTGCAGTACTGGCTGAGCCAGCGCACCCGTTTGCCCGATACCCGGCACTGGGCCGGCTGGGCAGACCTGCGCGATGCCGCTGCCGATGCCCGGCCAGTCTGGCGGCTTGCCGATGGACGGTTGGTGCGTAGCCACGGGCGCATCTGGTGGCTGAGCGGTGATTGGCTACAGCAACCGGCTGGCTCGCTGGCCTGGCCCGACCCTGATCGGCCGTTGCGGTTGCCGGGCAATGGTTGCGTGCGTCTTGTTGGCGCAGCCGTGTCGAGCGTGTTGCGCATTGCCTACCGTCAGGGGGGGGAAATGCTGGAGGTTCCCGGCCGTGGCCGGCGGGACCTCAAGCGCCTGCTCAACGAACAGCAGGTGCCGCATTTCCTGCGCTCGCGCCTGCCGTTGCTGTATCACGGCGAACGCCTGCTGGCGGTGGCCAACCTGCCCGGGCTGGTGCAGGCGGATTGCCAACTGCACTGGCAGTTACCGACGAACGCGCAAGGTTTGAGCTGAAGGGTACATTCCGGTAGACTACCCTCCCTTCTTGATACAACTTCTGTGGGTTCCGCGAAAACACAGGGGTTGCCGATTACCAAGCAGTTTTTTGCCGAGCTGATTCTGGAAATGACGAGCGAACGCCATGCCGGGTATACCCTGGCTGTACAGACGCGGCAGTTTTTCGAGATGCACTGTGATTGACGCAGGTGATCGGGGGCTTCGGCCTTCCTTCGCTTTCTCCGGCGGCGCTGGCCGCCTTAACGCAGACTTCTAGGGTTTTTCATGACGCGCTACATATTCGTCACGGGCGGTGTTGTTTCTTCATTGGGGAAAGGCATTGCCTCGGCTTCCCTGGCGGCCATCCTGGAAGCGCGGGGCCTGAAGGTCACCATGCTCAAGCTGGATCCGTACATCAACGTCGACCCGGGCACCATGAGCCCGTTCCAGCACGGTGAAGTGTTCGTCACCCACGATGGCGCCGAGACCGACCTCGACCTGGGGCACTACGAGCGGTTCATCCGCACCACCATGACCCAGAACAACAACTTCACCACCGGCCGTATCTACGAGCACGTGCTGCGCAAAGAGCGTCGTGGTGATTATCTGGGCGCGACCATCCAGGTCATCCCGCACATCACCGACGAAATCAAGCGTCGCATCATCAAGGGTGCCGGCGATGCCGACGTGGCCCTGGTGGAGATCGGCGGTACCGTGGGTGATATCGAGTCGCAGCCGTTCCTCGAGGCGATTCGCCAGCTGCGTGTCGAAGTGGGCTCCAAGCGTGCCATGCTGATGCACCTGACCCTGGTCCCGTACATCGCCACCGCTGGCGAAACCAAGACCAAGCCGACCCAGCACTCGGTCAAGGAGCTGCGCTCCATCGGCCTGCAGCCTGATGTGCTGATCTGCCGCTCCGACCACCCGGTCGATGCTTCGTCGCGTCGCAAGATCGCGCTGTTCACCAACGTTGAAGAGCGTGCGGTGATTTCGCTGGAAGACGTCGACACCATCTACAAGATCCCGGGCGTGCTGCATGCTCAGGGCCTGGACGACTTCGTCGTCGAGCGCTTCGGCCTGCAGTGCAATGGCGCCGACCTGTCCGAGTGGGACAAGGTGGTCGATGCCAAGCTCAACCCGGAGCACGAAGTGACCATCGCCATGGTCGGCAAGTACATGGAGCTGCTGGATGCGTACAAATCGCTGATCGAAGCGATGAGCCACGCCGGCATCACCAACCGGACCAAGGTCAACCTGCGTTACATCGATTCGGAAGACATCGAGAACCAGGGCACCAGCCTGCTCGAAGGCGCCGATGCCATCCTGGTACCGGGCGGTTTCGGCCTGCGCGGTGTGGAAGGCAAGATCACTGCGGTGCAATACGCCCGTGAGAACAAGGTGCCGTACCTGGGTATCTGCCTGGGCATGCAGGTGGCCGTCATCGAATTCGCCCGTAACGTGATGGGCTGGAAAGACGCCAACTCCACCGAGTTCGACCGTAACAGCGGCCACCCAGTGGTCGGCCTGATCACCGAGTGGGCCGATGCCACCGGTGCCGTCGAGACCCGCGACGAGGCTTCCGACCTGGGCGGCACCATGCGCCTGGGCGCACAGGACTGCCAGCTGGCTGCCGGTTCCAAGGTGCACGACTGCTACGGCAAGGACGTGATCACCGAGCGTCACCGTCACCGCTACGAAGTGAACAACAACCTGCTGCCACAACTGGTGGACGCTGGTCTGGTGGTTTCCGGCCGTTCCGAAGACGGCGCGCTGGTGGAAGTGGTCGAGTCCAAGGATCACCCGTGGTTCGTCGCTTGCCAGTTCCACCCGGAGTTCACCTCCACCCCGCGTGACGGCCACCCGCTGTTCAGTGGTTTCGTCAAGGCAGCCCTGGCTCAGAAGAACAAGGCCTGATCGATGACCCAGAAGATCATTCGCGTCGGTAACATCGAGATCGCCAACGACAAGCCGTTCGTCCTGTTCGGCGGCATGAACGTTCTGGAATCCCGTGACCTGGCGATGAAGGTCTGCGAAGAGTACGTGCGGGTTACCGAGAAGCTCGGTATCCCGTACGTGTTCAAGGCCAGCTTCGACAAGGCCAACCGTTCGTCGGTAACGTCCTACCGTGGCCCTGGCATGGAAGAGGGGCTGAAGATCTTCGAAGAGATCAAGCGCACCTTCAACGTGCCGGTGATCACCGACGTGCACGAGCCTTACCAGGCCGAGCCCGTCGCCAAGGTGTGCGATATCATCCAGCTGCCGGCTTTCCTGTCGCGGCAGACTGACCTGGTGGTGGCCATGGCCAAAACCGGCGTGGTGATCAACATCAAGAAGGCTCAGTTCCTCGCACCTCAGGAAATGAAACACATCCTGGCCAAGTGCGAAGAGGCCGGTAACGACCAGTTGATACTCTGCGAACGTGGTTCGAGCTTCGGCTACAACAACCTGGTGGTCGACATGCTGGGCTTCGGCATCATGAAGCAGTTCGAGTACCCGGTGTTCTTCGACGTGACCCACGCCCTGCAGATGCCGGGTGGCCGCGCCGATTCCGCCGGCGGTCGTCGGGCCCAGGTCACTGACCTGGCCAAGGCCGGCATGAGTCAGGGCCTGGCCGGGCTTTTCCTCGAAGCCCACCCCGACCCGGACAACGCCAAGTGCGATGGCCCATGCGCCCTGCGCCTGGATAAACTGGAGCCGTTCCTGGTCCAGCTCAAGCAATTGGACGACCTGGTGAAAAGTTTTCCGACGGTAGAAACCGCGTAAAGCTCATTTCTCGGGTAAAGTACCGCCCGATCCACCCCTGACCAGTCGGTCAGGGGCTCCCTTCATCAGGCCTGCCCAAAGCAAGTTCGCCCGGTGAACGGCAAGAATTTCCTAAGCTAAGTTGTTTTCGTCAAATTCTGGAGTGCTTACAACAATGGCAAAAATCGTCGACATCAAAGGTCGTGAAGTTCTCGATTCGCGTGGCAACCCCACTGTGGAAGCCGATGTACTGCTCGACAACGGCATCATCGGCAGCGCTTGCGCGCCGTCCGGTGCTTCTACCGGCTCGCGCGAAGCGCTGGAGCTGCGTGATGGCGACAAGAGCCGTTACCTGGGCAAGGGCGTGCTGAAGGCCGTCGCCAACATCAACGGCCCGATCCGTGACCTGCTGCTGGGCAAGGATCCTTCCGACCAGAAGGCGCTGGACCGCGCCATGATTGAACTGGACGGTACCGAGAACAAGGCCAAGCTGGGCGCCAACGCCATCCTGGCTGTTTCCCTGGCTGCCGCCAAAGCTGCTGCCCAGGACCAGGACCTGCCGCTGTACGCGCACATCGCCAACCTGAACGGCACCCCGGGCCAGTACTCGATGCCGGTTCCGATGATGAACATCATCAACGGTGGCGAGCACGCCGACAACAACGTCGACATCCAGGAGTTCATGGTTCAGCCGGTTGGCGCCAAGACCTTCTCTGACGGCCTGCGCATGGGTACCGAAATCTTCCACCACCTCAAGGCTGTACTGAAGGCCCGTGGCCTGAACACCGCCGTAGGTGATGAAGGTGGTTTCGCCCCTAACCTGGCATCCAACGAAGACGCCCTGGGCGCCATCGCTGAAGCTGTCGAAAAAGCCGGCTACAAGCTGGGCACCGACGTGACCCTGGCCCTGGACTGCGCGGCTTCTGAATTCTACGAAGACGGCAAGTACAACCTGTCCGGCGAAGGCAAGTCGTTCGACGCCGAAGGCTTCGCCGACTACCTGAAAGGCCTGACCGAGCGTTTCCCGATCATTTCGATCGAAGACGGCCTGGACGAGTCCGACTGGGCTGGCTGGAAAATCCTCACTGACAAGATCGGTGAAAAAGTCCAGCTGGTCGGTGACGACCTGTTCGTGACCAACACCAAGATCCTCAAGGAAGGCATCGAGAAAGGCATCGGTAACTCGATCCTGATCAAGTTCAACCAGATCGGCTCGCTGACCGAAACCCTGGAAGCCATCCAGATGGCCAAGGCTGCTGGTTACACTGCAGTGATCTCGCACCGTTCCGGTGAAACCGAAGACTCGACCATTGCCGACCTGGCTGTGGGTACTGCTGCTGGCCAGATCAAGACGGGCTCGCTGTGCCGTTCCGACCGCGTTTCCAAGTACAACCAGCTGCTGCGCATCGAAGAGCAACTGGGCGCCAAAGCGGTTTACCGCGGTCGTGCCGAGTTTCGCGGCTAAGCAAGAGATGGTAAAAAGGCAGCAGCCGGAGTTGTAGGAACGTTCGTACTGAACTTTCCTACGTACTAACGGGTTTCTGTCGACGAAGCCTGGCCTCGGCCAGGCTTCGTGCTATTCGAGGCCCCGAAGTAAAAAGTACGCGGCAGCCTTTTTAACCTGGATAACGTGATGCGCAGTCCCTATTGGTTGTTCCTCGTTCTGCTCTTGCTGTTGGGTGGCCTGCAGTACCGCCTGTGGGTGGGTAACGGCAGCCTGGCGCAAGTGACCGAACTGAAGCAGCAGATTGCCGATCAGCATGCCGAAAACGAGCGCTTGCTCGAGCGTAATCGTGTGCTCGATGCTGAAGTGCTAGAGCTGAAAAAAGGCATGGAGACCGTTGAAGAACGGGCCCGCCATGAATTGGGGATGGTCAAAGAGGGCGAAACCCTCTTCCAGTTGCCACAGAAATGATCGATACCTTGCCGGCCTTCTGGGCCGTGATCCCTGCGGCGGGTGTAGGTGCCCGCATGGCTGCCGACCGCCCCAAGCAATACCTGGAGCTGGCTGGGCAGACTCTTCTCGAGCACAGCCTCGACTGTTTTCTTGGCCACCCGGCGCTTAAGGGCGTGGTGGTCAGCATTGCCGAAGACGACCCGTACTGGCCTGGCCTGCGCTGCGCCAGCGACCCACGCATCCAGTGCGCGGCGGGCGGGCGTGAACGCGCTGACTCGGTGCTTAACGCCTTGCTGGTGCTGCATGCCCAGGGGGCGGGGGACAGCGACTGGGTGCTGGTGCACGATGCTGCGCGGCCGAACCTGGCGCGCAGCGACCTGGACAAGCTGTTGTCGGAGCTGGCGGACGACCCGGTGGGTGGCCTGCTGGCGGTGCCAGCGCGCGATACCCTCAAGCGTGCCGACAGCCATGGCCGGGTGAGTGCTACCGTGGACCGCAGCACGATCTGGCAGGCGTACACACCGCAGATGTTCCGCCTTGGAGCGTTACACCGGGCGCTGGCTGAGTGCCTGGTGTCGGATGTGGTGGTGACCGATGAAGCTTCGGCCATCGAATGGTCCGGTCAGGCGCCGCGGCTGGTGGAAGGGCGCAGTGACAACATAAAGGTGACCCGGCCCGAAGATCTCGAATGGTTGCGCCAGCGCTGGGCGGGTAAACGCTGAGCGCTCTCCTGGGCTGGCCTTTTCGCGGGTAAACCCGCTCCTACACACGCATCGGGGGTTGGACACAGACCGTCGTAGGAGCGGGTTTACCCGCGAAGAGGCCAGTACATGCAGCACATCCCGTCAGCCGAAACGATACTCCGGCAACCCCGCCAACCCCTCCTTCAGGTAATCCACCAACCGCCGCACTTTCGGCGACAGGTGCCTCTGCTGCGGATACAGCGCCCACACCGCCGTATTCGGCGGTTGGTGCGCCTCCAGCAGCGACACCAGCGCACCACTGTTCAGGTGTTCCAGCACGTAGTAATCCGGCAACTGGCACAACCCGATCCCTTGCAGCGCCGCATCCAGCACTGCCTGGCCACTGTTGCAGCGCCAGTTACCCTGTACCCGCTGGCTGATCTCACGGCCATCCTGCTGTAGCGCCCACAAGTCCGAACTCCCCACCAGGCAATTGTGCCGCGCCAGCTCCGACAGGCTGTGTGGCCGGCCATAGTGCTCAAGATAGGCCGGCGAGGCGCACAGGTACATGCGCCTTGGCGCCAGGCGGGTAGCCACCAGGCGAGAGTCGGCCAGGCGGCCCAGGCGGATGGCCAGGTCCATGCCTTCATGCAGCAGGTCGAGGGTGTGGTTGCTCAGCTCCACATCCACGCGCAGCTGCGGGTACAGCGCCATGAATCGCGTCACCAACGGCACGATGAAGCGCTCGCCGTAGGCCACGGCGCACGTCATGCGCAGCAAGCCCTTGGGTTCGCTGGCCAGGTCGCCCATGGCGCGCAGCGCTTCCTCGCGGCCATCCTGCAAGCGTTGGCAATGCTGCAGGAAGGTCTGCCCGGCTTCGCTGAGGGTTACCCGGCGGGTACTGCGATACAGCAGGCGCGTTTGCAGGCGGTCTTCCAGCCGGGCGATCTGCCGGCTGATGTGCGATGAGGAAACCCCCAGGCGTTCGGCGGCGGCAGTGAACTGGCCCGATTCGGCCACGGCGACAAATTCGTCGATGCCTTCCCATCGGCTGCTCATCGATTATCCCTGCATGGCAATAATGTTTTGTCTTTGGCCTGATTATTCATCAAATGGCGCTGAATTACACTGCAAGACTGAATCTGATCCACTGTCTGGAGACCTTTGATGATCAAGTCCCGTGCTGCCGTAGCCTTCGAAGCCAAGAAACCCCTGGAAATCGTCGAAGTCGACGTGGCCATGCCAAAGGCCGGTGAGGTGCTGCTGCGCGTGGTCGCCAGCGGTGTCTGCCACACCGATGCCTATACCCTGTCCGGTGCTGACCCGGAAGGTATCTTCCCGTCGATCCTCGGCCACGAAGGCGGTGCCATCGTCGAAGCGGTAGGCGAGGGGGTGACCTCGCTCGCCGTGGGTGACCACGTCATCCCGCTGTACACCCCGGAATGCGGCAAGTGCAAGTTCTGCCTCTCGGGCAAGACCAACCTGTGCCAGGCCATCCGCGCCACCCAGGGCAAGGGCCTGATGCCGGACGGCACCACGCGCTTCTCGTACAAGGGCCAGCAGTTGTTCCACTACATGGGCACCTCGACGTTCTCCGAATACACCGTGCTGCCGGAAATTTCCGTGGCCAAGATCCAGAAAGAAGCACCACTGGAAAAGGTCTGCCTGCTGGGTTGCGGCGTCACCACCGGTATCGGCGCGGTGCTCAACACTGCCAAGGTCAAGCCCGGTGATACCGTGGCCATCTTCGGCCTCGGTGGCATCGGCCTGTCGGCCGTGATCGGTGCGGTCAAGGCCAAGGCCTCGCGTATCATCGCCATCGACATCAACCCGGCCAAGTTCGAAATCGCCCGCCAACTGGGTGCCACCGATTGCATCAACCCGAAAGACTACGATCGCCCGATCCAGGAAGTGATCGTCGACCTCACCGATGGTGGCGTGGACTTCTCCTTCGAGTGCATCGGCAACGTTCAGCTGATGCGCGCCGCCCTGGAATGCTGCCACAAGGGCTGGGGTGAGTCGGTCATCATCGGTGTGGCCGGTGCCGGCCAGGAAATTTCCACGCGTCCGTTCCAGCTGGTTACCGGTCGGGTTTGGCGTGGTTCGGCGTTCGGCGGCGTGCGTGGCCGCAGCGAGCTGCCGAGCTACGTGGAAATGTCCGAGAAAGGCGAGATCCCGCTGGACACCTTCATCACCCACACGATGGGTCTGGAAGACATCAACAAGGCCTTCGACCTGATGCATGAAGGCAAGAGCATCCGTAGCGTGATCCACTTCTGAGGTCTGCCATGAGCCTGGATAACATCTCCTGCCAGAAGAGCTTCGGCGGCTGGCACAAGCGTTACCGGCATCATTCCAAGGTGCTGGGTTGCGATATGGTGTTCGCTGTGTACCTGCCACCGCAGGCCGAGCAGGGCGAAAAGCTGCCGGTGCTGTACTGGCTCAGCGGCCTCACCTGCACCGACGAGAACTTCATGCAGAAGGCCGGCGCCCAGCGTCTGGCCGCCGAGCTGGGGCTGATCATCGTCGCCCCCGATACCAGCCCACGTGGCGAGCAGGTGCCGGGCGATCCGGACGGCGCCTGGGACTTCGGCCTGGGTGCTGGCTTCTACCTCAACGCCACCCAGCAACCCTGGGCCCAGCACTACCGCATGCACGACTACGTGGTGGAGGAGTTGCCAGCCCTGATCGAGGCACACTTCCCGGCGTCGGGCGAGCGCAGCATCAGCGGCCACTCCATGGGTGGGCATGGCGCGCTGGTGTGCGCCTTGCGCAATCCGGGGCGCTACCGCTCGGTGTCGGCATTCTCGCCGATCAGCAATCCGATGGATTGTCCGTGGGGCGAGAAGGCCTTCAGCCGCTACCTGGGTGAAGACCGTGGACGCTGGCGTGAGTGGGATGCCAGCGTGCTGCTGGCCGAAACCCCTGCTGGCCAATGCCCGCCGTTGCTGGTGGACCAGGGCGACCGTGACGACTTCCTCGAGAAGCAACTCAAGCCTGAAGCGCTGGAACAGGCGGCACGCAAAGGTGGCCACGAAATGACCCTGCGTATGCAGCCGGGTTATGACCATAGCTACTACTTCATTGCCAGCTTCATCGAGGAACACCTGCGCCATCATGCGGTGGCACTGGGGCGGGTTTAACGCCTCCTGTGGGAGCGGGCGTGCCCGCGAAGGGCTGCACAGCAGCCCCAATCCCACAAATCCCCTGCAAAGCAGGTAGAATCACGCCCTGACTCATTCAGGGCGTTTTCTTATGCGTATTGGCCACGGCTACGATGTGCACCGTTTTTGCGACGGTGATTTCATTACCCTGGGCGGGGTGCGTATCCCCCACAAATACGGCCTGCTGGCCCACTCCGACGGTGACGTGCTGCTGCACGCCCTGAGCGATGCCTTGCTTGGCGCTGCGGCGCTGGGCGACATCGGCAAGCACTTCCCTGACACTGACCCGCAGTTCAAGGGGGCTGACAGCCGCGTGCTGCTGCGCCATGTGGTCGGCATCGTCAAGGCCAAGGGCTGGAAGGTCGGCAACGTTGACGCCACCATCGTCGCCCAGGCACCGAAAATGGCCCCACACATCGAAACCATGCGCCAGCTGATCGCCGAAGACCTGCAGGTCGAGCTCGACCAGGTCAACGTCAAGGCCACTACCACAGAGAAGCTTGGCTTTACCGGCCGCGAGGAGGGCATTGCCGTGCATTCGGTCGCCCTGCTGCTGCCAGCATGACCGAACTTGAACTGCTGGGCCCGCGCGCATCGGGCGAACCCCTGGGCACCGCCATCCTCAAAGCGGTCGCCGAAGACTTTCAGGTTGACGAAGTCCTGGATATACCGCTATCGGGCCAAGGCGAGCACCTGTGGCTGTGGGTCGAGAAGCGTGATCTGAACACTGAAGAAGCCGCCCGGCGCCTCGCCCGCGCCGCTGGCGTGCCGGTGCGCAGCATCAGCTACGCCGGCCTGAAGGACCGCCAGGCGCTGACCCGCCAGTGGTTCAGCCTGCACCTGCCGGGCAAGGCCGACCCAGATCTGTCGCGTGCCGAGGATGCCAGCCTGCGTGTGCTCAAGCAGGTGCGTCACCAGCGCAAACTGCAGCGCGGCGCGCATTCGGCCAACGGGTTCACCTTGCGCCTGACCGCCCTGGCTGCCGATCACCAGGCGGTGGATGCCCGCCTGGAGCAGCTGAGGCAGCGAGGTGTGCCCAACTATTTCGGCACCCAGCGCTTCGGGCACGGGGGTGGCAACGTCCATGACGCCCTCGATTGGGCTGCACGCAAGGCTTTGCCTGAACAGCGCAACGTGCGTTCGCGGCTGCTTTCGGCCGGGCGCAGCTACCTGTTCAATCAGTTGCTGGCTGCGCGTGTGGCTGACGGTAGCTGGGCCCGAGCCCAGGTCGGCGACCTGCTGGCGTTCACCGACAGCCGCAGTTTCTTCCCGGCGGGTGAGGCGGAATGTGCCGACCCGCGCCTGGCGATTCTCGACTTGCATCCAACCGGCCCGATGTGGGGGGAGGGCGCTTCACCTGCTGGCGGTGCGCCTGCGCAGCTGGAAAACGCTATCGGCGCACGTCAGCCGGCACTTTGCCAGTGGCTGGCCCAGGCGGGCATGGATCACGAACGGCGAATTCTGCGGCTCCCTATTGGCGGCCTGACGTGGCATTATCCCGAGCCTGATATCCTGCAACTGGAATTCGTCCTGCCGGCCGGATGCTTCGCCACCGTGGTGGTGCGTGAAGTCGTGGATCTGGTGTCGGCAGGGCAGACGGACAGCCCATGCGTATTCTGATTTCGAATGACGACGGTGTTACCGCACCTGGCATCGCCGCGCTGCACGCTGCGCTGGCGGATTATGCCGAGTGCGCGGTGATCGCCCCGGATCAAGACAAGAGCGGCGCCAGCAGTTCGCTGACGCTGGACCGGCCACTGCATCCGCAGACCTTGGCCAATGGCTTCATCAGCCTCAACGGCACGCCGACCGACTGCGTGCACCTGGGGCTCAATGGGCTGTTGCCGCAGATGCCGGACATGGTCGTGTCTGGGATCAACCTCGGTGCCAACCTGGGCGATGACGTGCTGTATTCGGGAACGGTCGCTGCGGCGCTGGAGGGCCGCTTCCTCGGCGGTACCTCGCTGGCGTTCTCGCTGTTGTCGCGCCAGCCGGACAACCTGCCGACTGCGGCCTATATCGCCCGTCGTCTGGTCGAGGCACAGTCGCGCCTGGTGTTGCCGCCACGCACCGTACTCAACGTCAATATTCCCAACTTGCCGCTGGAGCACATCCGTGGCATCCAGCTCACCCGTCTCGGTCACCGGGCGCGGGCGGCGGCGCCCACCAAGGTGGTCAACCCGCGTGGGAAGGAAGGCTACTGGATTGCCGTGGCCGGTGATGCCGAGGACGGCGGCCCGGGCACCGACTTCCACGCGGTGATGCAAGGCTACGTATCGATTACCCCGTTGCAGCTCGACCGCACCTTCAATGATGCCTTCGAGCAGCTCGATGGTTGGCTGGAGGGCCTGCTCTGATGCGTGAGGACGATATGCTGCGGCGTGGCATCGGCATGACCTCCCAGCGTACCCGGGAGCGGCTGATCCAGCGCTTGTGCGAAGAGGGGGTTTCGAACACCAAGGTGCTCGACGTGATCCGTCGTACGCCGCGCCACCTGTTCGTCGACGAGGCGCTGGCGCATCGGGCTTACGAAGACACCGCGCTGCCGATCGGCCACAACCAGACCATCTCCCAGCCGTTCATGGTTGCTCACATGAGCGAGTTGTTGCTCGAGGCCGGGCCGCTGGACAAGGTGCTGGAGATTGGCACCGGTTCGGGCTACCAGACGGCGATCCTGGCCCAGCTGGTCGAGCGAGTGTTTTCGGTAGAGCGTATCAAGGTACTGCAGGACCGGGCCAAAGAGCGTCTGGTGGAGCTTAACCTGCGCAACGTGGTCTTCCGCTGGGGTGACGGTTGTGAGGGGTGGCCGGCGCTTGCGCCGTACAACGGCATCATCGTCACCGCCGTGGCGCCGGAAGTGCCACAGGCACTGCTCGACCAACTGGCACCCGGTGGGCGCATGGTCATCCCGGTAGGGCCGGCCGGCGAAGCGCAGCAACTGATGCTGATCGTGCGCGAGGAGCATGGATTCTCCCGTCGCGTACTGGGGGCTGTGCGTTTCGTGCCGCTGCTCAATGGTCCTCTGGCCTGAGGCCTGTTGATCCGAGCTGTGCGGGCATGAGGCGCGGTGTATTTTTGTGCCGGTGGCGAATTCTTGTCGCTTCGCCCTGTCTATCAGGCGGTGCGAAGCGCTGACGCACAGCGTGCACCGGGGTTTTATGCCCGTCTTTTGTACCCGTCTGCCATTACCGGCTGGCTTGGTTATAATTGCAACAATATTGCATTTCTTGTCTTCATATCGATTTTCGGCACCATGAGGGGAGCGCGGGTGGGTCACACAGTCATTCGGCAGCGCAAGGACGGGTCGGGTTTCAAGCTTCTGGTGATTGCATTGGCCATGGGCTCGCTTCTGGTGGGTTGCTCAAGCACCAGCAGCAACAGCGCGCGGGTGGTCGACCGCAACAACACCGTGCCCAAGCGCCCGGCGGTGACTTCTGGGCAATACATCGTCAAGCCAGGCGACACCCTGTTCTCCATCGCCTTCCGTTATGGCTGGGACTACAAGGAGCTGGCTGCACGCAACGGCATTCAGGCGCCTTATACCATCCGCCCGGGCCAAGCGATTCGTTTCAGCAGCGGTTCCAGCAGCCGCACCACGGTGGTGTCCAGCCCGTCCTCGTCAAGCCGCACCACGGTCACGCGGCGGCCTGTGGGCAGCACTGCCACGGCGCCTGCCAGCACCAGCAAACCGGCCACGTCGGCGCCTTCCACTCCTGCCCCTGTGGTTGCTACCGTACCAGCCGCAGAGCGCGCGGTAGGTGGGTGGACCTGGCCTGCCAACGGTGTACTGATTGGAAAATTCGCTTCAAACGGTAGTTTGAATAAAGGCATTGATATCGCCGGTGATTTGGGACAGCCTGTTTTTGCTGCGTCTGATGGTGCGGTGGTTTATGCCGGGAGTGGTTTGAGGGGCTACGGCGAGCTGATCATCATCAAGCACAGCGACACCTACGTCAGTGCCTACGGTCATAACCGCAGGCTGTTGGTTCGGGAGGGGCAGCAGGTCAAGGCAGGGCAGTCGATTGCTGAAATGGGGTCTACGGGCACAGATCGGGTGAAGCTGCATTTCGAGATTCGCCGCCAGGGCAAACCCGTCGATCCACTCCAGTTCCTGCCACGTCGTTGACCGTTGTACCCAGCCTGTTCCTGTGATGTAGAGGGGACAGGCTCAAGCGCTGCCAGGGAGAAAGGTGCCGCTCGAGTCTGAGTTCGAACTCAGCAAAGGATTATAACAATGGCTCTCAGTAAAGAAGTGCCGGAGTTTGACATCGACGATGACGTCCTCCTGATGGAGACGGGTATCGTTTTGGAAACGGATGTGGTGTCAGACGAACCTGCTGTATCTTCGGTTCGGACGAGGGCCAAATCGGGCTCTTCGCTCAAGCAACACAAGTACATCGATTACAGCAGGGCGCTCGATGCCACCCAGCTGTATCTCAACGAGATTGGTTTCTCGCCGCTGCTTTCGCCGGAAGAAGAAGTGCATTTTGCGCGCTTGTCGCAAAAGGGTGACCCTGCCGGCCGCAAGCGCATGATCGAAAGCAACCTGCGCCTGGTTGTCAAAATTGCCCGTCGATACGTGAACCGTGGCCTGTCGTTGCTCGACCTGATCGAGGAGGGCAACCTGGGGCTGATCCGTGCGGTCGAGAAGTTCGACCCGGAGCGTGGTTTCCGTTTTTCGACCTATGCGACCTGGTGGATTCGCCAGACCATCGAACGGGCGATCATGAACCAGACCCGCACCATTCGCCTGCCGATCCACGTGGTCAAGGAACTGAACGTCTACCTGCGCGCCGCGCGCGAGCTGACGCAGAAACTCGACCACGAGCCCTCGCCGGAAGAAATCGCCACCTTGCTGGAAAAGCCGGTCGCCGAGGTCAAGCGTATGCTCGGCCTGAACGAGCGGGTGTCTTCGGTAGACGTGTCGCTTGGCCCGGATTCGGACAAGACCCTGCTCGATACCCTGACCGACGACCGCCCGACCGACCCGTGCGAACTGCTGCAGGATGACGACCTGTCGCAGAGCATCGACCAGTGGCTGGGCGAGTTGACCGACAAGCAGCGTGAAGTGGTTGTACGCCGCTTTGGCCTTCGCGGCCATGAAAGCAGCACCCTGGAGGATGTTGGGCTGGAGATCGGCCTTACCCGTGAACGCGTGCGGCAAATCCAGGTGGAAGGGCTCAAGCGCTTGCGCGAGATCCTTGAAAAGAATGGTCTGTCCAGCGAGTCATTGTTCCAGTAGCTAGCGCTGTAACAAAAGACGCCCCGATCATCTCGGGGCGTTTTTGTTTGTGGCGGAAAGCGAGTTGCCCTTTAGATTGCCGGGGCGCATGGCGCCAAGACGCTACCTGGCAAGACACCTATCAAATGTGTACCGCGCTACCCCGGTAACATCGCGTGTAAGCCTTTGCTTACTCGTTGTGTAAGCTTTCCATGCAACCTTCAGTAAATCAAAGTCGTTTCCAAAGGCTGCATTTTTACAACCCATTGAAAAGCATGGTTTATTCACCGGTGAGTAAATGTGTCCGCGGAAATACCTTGCAAGGTCCATCGCTTGCTCGCCGGGCTGAACCCGCTAGTATTCGAACTGTGCACAGGGACATGCACAGGTTTTCAGGATGAAGGCCAAGGACATCGCAAGAAGCGATTTCATCAGGATGATGTTTGGGACAAGCAGGGACTACGGAAAAAATGTGGGCGGGTCAAACCGCCCCTTTTTTTGCCTGTAGGAAAACAAAAAAGGCCCCGAAGGGCCTTTTTCGCGTCTGGGCGCTATCAGCGCTCCAGGTCGGCAATCTTGCCGGGCTTGCCATCCCATTCTTCAGCGTCCGGCAGGGCGTCCTTACGCTCGGTGATATTAGGCCAGATTTCCGCCAGCTCGGCGTTCAGCTCGATGAAGTTTTCCATGCCCGAAGGCACTTCGTCTTCCGAGAAGATGGCTTGCGCTGGGCACTCCGGCTCGCACAAGGCGCAGTCGATGCACTCGTCCGGGTGGATGACCAGGAAGTTCGGGCCTTCGTAGAAGCAGTCCACCGGACAGACTTCCACGCAGTCGGTGTATTTGCATTTGATGCAGTTGTCGGTGACGACGAAGGTCATTTCTAATTCTCTCCTCAGGCGACGGCGGCGGCCCTTCCTCTCAGGGCCGCGCGGTTTACGGGCATGTGGCTGCAGGCCAGGCTAATAACCTGCAGCACCAGCAAACCGCGGCGGATTCTACCAGCTTGTAATGGGCGCCGTTATAACAGGTTCTTTAGTTGATATAGCATTTCGATAGCTTGACGCGGGGTCATGTCGTCCAGTTGCAGCTTGCCCAGCTTCTCGATGGCTGGATGAGGCAGGCTGGCAAACAAGTCGCTCTGGTGCGGCACTTGCGGCGCGTCCTTGGCCTTGTGGGCCGCTGGCTGCTCATGGGGCAGGCTGGTGGTTTCCAGCCGGCCAAGGTGCTCGCGGGCACGCTGGATCACTGCCGTCGGTACGCCGGCCAGCTGCGCAACGGCCAGGCCGTAGCTTTGGCTGGCAGGGCCGGGTAGCACGTGGTGCAGGAACACGATGCGTTCATTGTGCTCGGTGGCGTTCAGGTGCACGTTGGCCACCAGCGGCTCGCTCTCCGGCAGCACGGTCAGTTCGAAGTAGTGGGTGGCGAACAAGGTGTAGGCACGCAGCTGGGCCAGGCGCTCAGCGGCAGCCCAGGCCAGCGACAGGCCGTCGAAGGTGCTGGTACCGCGGCCCACTTCGTCCATCAGCACCAGGCTGCGGTCGGTGGCGTTGTGCAGGATGTTGGCGGTTTCGCTCATCTCCACCATGAAGGTCGAGCGCCCGCCGGCCAGGTCGTCACTGGAGCCGATGCGGGTGAAGATGCGGTCGACCAGCGACAACTCGCAACTCGCCGCAGGGACGAAGCTGCCGATGTGCGCCAGCAGCACGATCAGGGCGGTCTGGCGCATGTAGGTCGACTTACCGCCCATGTTCGGGCCGGTGATGATCAGCATGCGCGTACTGTTGTCCAGGCCCAGGTCGTTGGCCACGAACGGCGTGGTCAGCACCTGCTCCACCACTGGGTGGCGGCCCTGCTCGATGCGCAGGCAAGGCTCGTCGACGAAGCGTGGGCAGTTCAGGTCGAGGTTCAGTGCGCGCTCGGCCAAGTTGCTGAGCACGTCCAGTTCGGCCAGGGCGGCTGCGCTGTCCTGCAGTGGCGCCAGGTGGCTGATCAGGGTTTCCAGCAGTGCGTCGTAGAGCATCTTCTCGCGGGCCAGGGCGCGGCTCTTGGCCGACAATGCCTTGTCCTCGAACGCCTTCAGCTCCGGGGTGATGAAGCGCTCGGCGCCTTTGAGGGTCTGGCGGCGGATGTAGTCGCCCGGGGCCTGTTCGGCCTGCTTGGTCGGCAGTTCGATGAAGTAGCCGTGCACGCGATTGTAGCCGACCTTGAGGTTGGCCAGGCCGGTGCGAGCCTTTTCCCGGGCTTCCAGGTCGATCAGGAACTGGCCGGCGTTCTCGCTGATTGCCAGCAACTCGTCCAGTTCGTTGTCATAGCCGGCCTTCAGTACGCCGCCGTCGCGGATCACCGCCGGCGGGTTATCGATGATCGCCCGCTCCAACAGGCTGGCCAGCTCCGGATAGGTACCGGTAATGGCCGCCAGACGCGCCAGGTGCGGCGCTTCGAGCTCGGTCATGGCGTTCTGCAGTTCTGGCAACGCGCCCAGCGCATCGCGCAGGCGTGCCAGGTCGCGCGGGCGGGCATTGCGCAGGCCAATCCGGGCGAGGATCCGCTCGATATCGCCAATTTCCTTCAACTGCGGCTGCAGCTTTTCGAAGCGGTAGCTGTCGAGCAGGCAGCGGATCGAGTCCTGGCGTGCTTGCAGCACCTTGAGGTCGCGCAGCGGGCGGTTCAGCCAGCGGCTCAGCAGGCGGCTGGCCATGGCGGTCTGGCAGCGGTCGATCACCGATTGCAGGGTGTTGTCGCGCCCGCCCGCCAGGTTGATGTCCAGCTCCAGGTTGCGGCGGCTGGCCCCATCGAGGATGACTGTATCGTCCAGACGCTCGTGGCGCAGGCTGCGCAGGTGCGGCAGGGCGGTGCGCTGGGTTTCCTTGGCGTAGGTCAGCAGGCAGCCGGCGGCGCCGATGGCCAGGGTCAGTTTGTCGCAGCCGAAGCCCTTGAGGTCCTTGGTCGCGAACTGTTGGCACAGGGCCTTGCGTGCAGAGTCGCGGTCGAAGTCCCAGGGTGCGCGGCGGCGGGCGCCTGGGCGTTTCTCCGCAGGCAGGTCCCGTGGCCAGTCGTCGGGGATCAACAGCTCGACCGGGTTCAGGCGCTCGAGTTCGGCCAGCAGGTTTTCCCAGCCCTTGATCTCCTGCACGCTGAAATTGCCGCTGGTGATGTCCAGTACCGCCAGGCCGAACAGGCGCTCGTCACCGAGCAGTGCGGCAATCAGGTTGTCGCGGCGCTCGTCGAGCAGTGCCTCGTCACTGACCGTACCCGGGGTGATGATGCGCACCACCTGGCGCTCCACCGGGCCCTTGCTGGTGGCGGGGTCGCCGATCTGCTCACAGATCACCACCGACTCGCCGAGCTTGACCAGCTTGGCCAGGTAGCCTTCCAGCGAATGGAACGGAATCCCGCACATGGGGATGGACTGGCCGGCCGACTGACCGCGGGCGGTCAGGGTGATATCCAGCAGTTTCGCGGCCTTTTTCGCATCTTCGTAGAAGATCTCGTAGAAGTCGCCCATGCGGTAGAACATCAGCTGGTCCGGGTGCTGGTTTTTCAGCTTCCAGTACTGCTGCATCATCGGGGTGTGTGCGGAAAGATCTGACATTCAGGGCCTTACAGGGGGGATCTGGTTGGCGATGGTAAACCCGTAATGGTACAGGCTTTTTCGTTGCGTTGCAGGCGCGTGCTGTGGGGCGTGCGCCTGCAGTCTGGCGGGCAATGGTGGAGCTGCGCCGCGTAACCCTCTAGAATGCGCGCCCCTCGATGAATGCCCCTAGCCGTGACCTGCACGATGAATGTGTCCAGCCCTGTCCCTTATGTAACGCAACAGCTGATCTACCTCCTTTATGGCGAGCGCCGGATCTATCAGCTGGAGGCAAAACTCAGCATTCTCACCGCCCTGGCCCGTTGCAAGCCGGCTGAGCTGCCGGTGATCCGCGTGCTTACCGACCAGCCACAGGCTTTTGCCGGCTGGCCGGTGGAAGTGATCGCACTGGACGAGCAGACCTTGCAGGCCTGGGCCGGCGACGGCGGCTACACCCATCGGCGCAAGGCCTGCGCCATCGCCCAGGCCGGGCAGTGGGCGGACAAGACCGTGTTCATCGATACCGATACGGTATTTCTGCAGTCACCGCAAAAGCTGTTCAGCCAGGTCAATGCCGGGCAGTTCTTGGTCGACGAGGTGGAAATGAGCTGGGCCGAGGCCTCGCGCAGCAGCTATTACCACAGCTTCGTCGAGGGGCTTGCGGAGTCGGGCGAAGCACCGGCCGATGACCTGCGGCTGTGTAACAGCGGTGTGATGGGCTTTACCCGCGACAACGTTGGCATCGCCGAGCGCGCCATCGTCCGGATTGACGACTGGACGCCGTATGCCCGTGACTTGCATACGATCGAGCAGATCGCCTTTTCCTTCGAATTGCATGGCGCGCCGATCAACGAGGCGCGCGGCGTGATCAGCCATTACTTTGCGATGAAGCAGTACGTGCATGCCATTCTAGAAATCTTCTTTGCCCGGCATGGCGAGCATTTTCATTCGAAGATGCCAGGTCTGGCCCTGAAGGTGCCGGCGCATCGCCCGGTGCCCTCGTGGTTGGCTCGGCTCTCGGTGAAATGGAGCCTCAAGCATGTACCCCGGGAGTTGCGTGGCATCGGCCGCAAGTTGCTCTACGGCAGTGTGATGAGTGGTGATGATTATCAGCGCGCGTGCAAGGTGGTCTGGTGGCGTTCGGCAATCGAGGACATGCGCACGCTGGGCGGCTTCGAATGGAGCCGGGAGTGGCCTGAGGGGCTGCCGCGGTTGGGGCAGCGTGACGAACTGGCGTTCAGCGAAATCGCCCGGGCCAGCCTGAAAGTTTCCTGAGCCAGAGCCCGAAGCAGGGTGATAGGGTAGAGAGCCGCCCTCAAGGAGCACCCACATGGACCCGATCACTACGCTCGCCACCCGCCTGGGTGAACACCTGCGCCGATTCAATGCGCAGGTGACTACCGCCGAATCCTGCACCGGTGGTGGCATTGCCGAAGCCATTACCCGTATACCTGGCAGCTCGGCCTGGTTCGAAGCCGGATACGTCACCTATTCCAATGCCCAGAAAACCCGCCAGCTGGGAGTGCCTGAAGCGTTGTTCGGTCAGGTGGGGGCAGTCAGCCAGGAGGTGGTCGAAGCCATGGTTCGTGGGGCTCAGGCCGCCAGTGGCGCACGCTTCGCCGTGGCGGTGAGTGGTGTGGCCGGGCCGGACGGCGGCTCGCCAGCCAAACCGGTGGGCACTGTGTGGCTGGCCTGGGGTGATGGCGACCGGGTGTTCAGCGAACGTCGGCAGTTCGACGGTGACCGCGAGGCGGTGCGCCGACAGACGGTGATCGCCGCGTTAGACGGCTTGTTACAGCTTGGTGCCGAGTAAATCGACGACAGGGGTTTGCGCGGGCGTCTGCCTGTGGAATAATACTGGCTACTTATACAGGTATTCCGGCCGTCAGGGCCAAGTCGAACACGTGAGGATTTCAATGGACGACAACAAGAAGCGCGCCTTGGCTGCGGCCCTGGGTCAGATCGAACGCCAATTCGGTAAAGGCGCGGTCATGCGCATGGGTGACCATGAGCGTCAAGGCATTCCGGCCATCTCCACCGGCTCGCTGGGCCTGGATATCGCACTGGGCATCGGCGGTCTGCCAAAAGGCCGTATCGTCGAGATCTACGGCCCGGAATCGTCGGGTAAGACCACGCTGACCCTGTCTGTCATCGCTGAAGCGCAAAAGAACGGTGCTACCTGCGCCTTCGTCGACGCCGAACATGCCCTTGACCCTGAGTACGCCGGCAAGCTGGGCGTCAACGTCGATGACCTGCTGGTTTCGCAGCCGGACACCGGTGAGCAGGCCCTTGAAATCACCGACATGCTGGTGCGTTCCAACGCGGTCGACGTGATCATTGTCGACTCCGTTGCCGCGCTGGTACCGAAGGCCGAGATCGAAGGCGAGATGGGTGACATGCATGTGGGCCTGCAGGCCCGCCTGATGTCCCAGGCACTGCGCAAGATCACCGGTAACATCAAGAACGCGAACTGCCTGGTCATCTTCATCAACCAGATCCGTATGAAGATCGGTGTGATGTTCGGCAGCCCGGAAACCACTACCGGTGGTAACGCCCTGAAGTTCTATGCTTCGGTCCGTCTGGACATCCGCCGTACCGGCGCGGTCAAGGAAGGCGACGAAGTGGTCGGCAGCGAAACCCGCGTCAAGATCGTCAAGAACAAGGTCTCGCCTCCGTTCCGTCAGGCTGAGTTCCAGATTCTTTATGGGAAAGGTATCTACCGTAACGGCGAGATCATTGATCTGGGGGTATCTCAGGGCTTGGTCGAGAAGTCCGGCGCCTGGTACGCCTACCAAGGCAACAAGATCGGTCAAGGCAAAGCCAACGCTGCCAAGTACCTGGCTGAGAACCCGGCTATTGGTGCCGAGATCGAGAAGCAGATTCGTGAGAAGTTGCTGAAAGCGGGTGCTGCTGCTGAAGCCGGCAAAGCTGCTGCTGCCGAAGCTGATGCCGATGACATGGCCGACGCTGACGCCGGTTATTGATTGCGCAGTAGATAGCCAAATATGTCTGCCGTACTCGACACCCCCGTCGCCATCCGGCGGACAGCCATGGACCTGCTCGCACGACGTGAGCACGGTCGAGTCGAGCTGACGCGCAAGTTGCGTCAGCGCGGCGCTTCGGACGAGCTGATCGAGCCTGAACTCGATCGGCTCGCCGAAGAAGGGCTGCTTAGTGAAGCCCGCTACCTTGAGAGTTTCATTCGTTATCGTTCCGGCTCTGGCTATGGCCCTGCGCGTATTCGCGAAGAGCTGTGTCAGCGTGGTTTGGCGCGTGCAGATATCGACCAGGCCCTGCGTGAAAGCGAGGTGAATTGGGGCGAGCGTATGCGCGACGTGTGGCAGCGCAAGTTTGCCGGGCAGCGCCCGCAAGATCCGCGCAGCCGCGCCCAGCAGACCCGGTTCCTGGCTTACCGTGGGTTCCCTATGGACATGATCGGTCGTCTGCTCAGCGGGCGTGATCTCGACGATTATTGACGCTCTAAACCACAGTGGCACGTGCCCGTAGCGGATAATCTGTTTTGCCAAATGCCCCAGGCTGTCTCCATTCCATGTGTAGGAGCGGGTTCACCCGCGAATACGGTGGCGGCTGCGACGCTGAATGGCCAGGGATATTGGGCAGCAGGTCAGGCCCTTTCGCGGGTAAACCCGCTCCTACGAAGGTCTGCGCCCAACAACCGATCATGTGCAGGAGCAAACAGCCTAAGGTTGCTCCTGCAGGTATCACGCGAGCTGTTATAGAAAAGCATCAACTCACTTTCAGCGCCTGCCTGGCCCTCTGCGTGGTATGCATGGGTTGTGGCTTGGCCCAGTTCTCCGGCAGGTTGATGAAATCCACCAGCTCACGCAAGCGGCCCTGATCCCGGCCGTTGAAGGCGAATGACAGGCGGGTCAGGTGGCTGTAATTGCCAACTTCGTGCTCGGCGCTGCTATCCGCTTGCTGGTGATATTTGCCACTCAGGCGCAAATCGGCAAACCCTTCCTGAATGTCATACAACGCCGCCTCGCTGAGCGCATGGTGCATGCGGATCACGAACTGGCTCTTCAGCCAGCGGCTGGAGTGGTAGTTGCTGTAGAACTGGTTGATTTCCTCAACCGCCTCGTCAGCGCTGTGCACCAGGCGCACCAGCTTCAGGTCGCTGGGCAGGATGTAGCGGTTTTCTTCCAACTGGCGGCTGATGAAGTCCAGGCAGTCGTGCCAGAAGCTCCCGCCCGGCGAATCCAGTAGCACCACCGGCACCAGTGGGCTCTTGCCGGTCTGGATCAAGGTCAGTACCTCCAGCGCTTCATCCAGGGTGCCGAAGCCGCCAGGGCACAGCACCAGGCCGTCGGCCTCCTTGACGAAGAACAGCTTTCGAATGAAGAAAAAGTGGAACGGCAGTAGTTTGTCGGTACCGTTCACCGTCGGGTTGGCATGTTGTTCGAAGGGTAAGGTGATGTTGAAGCCCAAGCTGTGCTCGCTACCGGCGCCTTCGTGGGCGGCCGCCATGATGCCGCCGCCGGCGCCGGTGATAACCATCAGGTCGGAGCGCGCCAGAGTGGCGCCCAGCTCGCGGGCCAGGGCGTACATCGGATGCTCCAGCGGGGTGCGTGCCGAGCCGAACACGGTCACTTTGCGTCGGTCCTTGTAGCGCTGCAGGGTCCGGAACGACTGGTCCAGTTCGCGCAGGGCCTGCAGGGTGATCTTGGCGCTCCAGCGGTCGCTGTCGTCATGGGCCATGCGCAGGATGGTCAGCATCATGTCGCGGTAGAGCGGCAGGTTGGGGCTGTTGGGGGCAACCAGTTGCAGTTGTGCTTCGATATTGCTCAGGTCGATATTGTTGTCGCGGAAGTGGCTGAAAAGCAGTTCATTCGAATGGTAAGGCATGCGACGTCTCCTTCTGCACCAATACCTCTGACCTCAATCTAGACCCTTGCGCCCGATCGTGCCGAGGTGTTCGGCGCAGCCGCCTGTCGGCCGGCGGCCATCGGCAGCACGGGTTTGGTTAACTGGTAGAGTGAAACGTGTCGATGCAGGAGGTGGCGGTATGCATCGCTTGGTCATCGAAGTGGACTGGCAGCTCTACCAGCAGCTGGAGAACGCGGCCCAGGTGCATCACCTGAGCCTTGAAGCCGAGTGCCGCCGCAGGCTGTCGGGGCTGGAGTGCCGGTCGCGATACTTGCAGGCGCTGTTGGCGGAGATGCGCGCCGATGCCGCTGAAGGGCGCTGGCACGCTCATGAGGACGAGAAGGCGTAGCGTCGTCGCTGTGCTTACTTCTTCTTGTTGCCGGCCACGCAGCTGGCGTTGTCGAAGGCCTGGTCCATGACTGGCTGGTTGGTCTTGTAGACCGTGAAGCGGTAGACCATGACGGCACCCTTGGACATCAGGTTGCGGAAGCCGTTGTTGCGGCACACGCTGTCGCCGAGTTGGCTGCGCACCTGCTCAGGGTTGGCCTGCATGCGCGCTGCGTGGCTCTGGCGTACGCTCAGATGGTTGACCAGTGCCTTGCCTTCAACGGTGTAACCCTGATCGAGAATGTCCTCGTTGATTGCGCGTGGGGTGCCGACGCTGCTCTCTTTGGCGACCTTCTGCAGCAGGGTGTTCAGGTCGTAATCCTGCTTGGATGCCGCCTGGGCTGCCAGAGGCAGGGCGAGCAGCAGGCTCAGGGCGGGGGCGATAAGGCGCAGCATGAATCTCTCCTGGTTCGATGACTGGCGCTTTGACATGCGCGGGTCAACGGCGTTCCGTAAAATTGCGCGTGGCGAGGACCGGCACGGTAGAAACCCGATTATAAGGAGCGCATTGCCGGCTGCACAGCAATTGCCACCTGTTCTGGTAGACTGGCCGCCTTGTTTTCTCCGAGTCATCCTTGTGCCCATTTTCAATCTGTCCAGAGGCCTGCCGGCATGAGCCATGCGGTAGCGCGTCTGCGCGCCGAACGCCTGGCCCGCAGCAACAAGCCTTTCATCGCCCGTGGCTCGCGTGCCGAGCGTTGCCCGGATTGCCGGGTCATCGCCACCCATTGCCTGTGTGCCTGGAAGCCTAGGGTGCAGGCTGACGCAGGTGTGTGCCTGCTGATGCACGACACCGAGCCGCTGAAACCCACCAACACCGGCTGGTTGATTGCCGACCTGATTGAAGATACCTGGGCCTTCGGCTGGTTGCGCACCGCGGTTGACGAGCGCCTGCTGGCCTTGCTCGATGACCCGCGCTGGCAGCCCTATATCGTTTTTCCGGGCGAGTTCGTTGCCCAGGAGCGGGTGGTCAGCGAGGTGGTGCGCGAGCCGGGCAAGCGTCCACTGTTCATCCTGCTGGATGCCACCTGGACCGAAGCGCGCAAGATGTTCCGCAAAAGCCCGTACCTGGACCGCTTCCCGGTGTTGAGCCTGCAAGCCGAGCAGATGTCGCGCTACCGCCTGCGGCGCTCCAAGCGCGATGATCATTTCTGTACGGCAGAAGTTGCGGCGATGTGCCTGGACCTTGCTGGCGATAGTCAGGCTTCGCAGGCGCTGGATGCCTATCTGGATGTGTTCAGCCTGCATTACCTGAGCGGCAAGCGGCGGCTGCCGCTTGACGAGCAGGACGACACCCACCAGCGTTTGCATACCTTCCTATAGTCCAAGGGGCACAACCCCTGCTTTGGTTCATAATGACGGAGCTGGCAGCCAGGGTGGGCGAGGCGGCAGGGCGATTGGCTTGATCACCCTTGACCGTGCTCGGCATCCTTGGCGCCGATTCCCCGCCGGGCGCTTCCCTTCCCCTCGAGTGCCTGGCACAGAACAGGATCCTTAGATCGATGGCCACATACGAAATCCTGATTGCCGATGACCACCCACTGTTCCGTGGCGCCCTGCGCCAGGCCGTTACCCTCGGGCTTGGCTCCGATGTGCGTCTGGTCGAAGTCGCGAGCATTGCCGAACTGGAAACCCGCCTGAGCGAAAAAGCCGACTGGGACCTGGTGCTGCTGGACTTGAACATGCCGGGTGCCTACGGTTTTTCCGGTCTGGTACTGCTCCGCGGGCAGTACCCGCAGATCCCCGTGGTGATGGTTTCGGCACAGGAAGAGGCCGCCGTGGTGGTCAAGTCCCGCGAGTTCGGCGCCAGTGGTTTCATTCCCAAGTCCAGCACCCTGGAAGTGATCCAGGATGCGGTGCGCAAGGTGCTCGACGGCGAGGTCTGGTGGCCGCCGCAGGCGTTCGAAAAGGTCGATGTTTCGGCCGAGGCCAAGGCCGCCAGCGAAGGCTTGGCCAGCCTCACGCCGCAGCAGTTCCGCGTACTGACCATGGTCTGCGAAGGCTTGCTGAACAAGCAGATCGCCTATGAGCTGAGCGTGTCGGAAGCGACCATCAAGGCCCACGTAACCGCGATCTTCCGTAAACTGGGCGTGCGTACCCGGACCCAGGCTGCACTGCTGCTGCAACAACTTGAATCGGTTGCCAGCAACTGACTGCGTGTGGCTTCACGCTTTTTTGACCCGAGCCGGTCTAGTCTGCTGGCCTTTCTGCTGTGAAGTGACTCAGATGACATCGCCATTCAAGGGCCAGACCGGCCTCAAACGCATCTTCAACGCCGCTGGCTACTCGCTGGACGGCCTGCGTGCCGCCTTCAAGGGCGAGGCCGCATTCCGCCAGCTGGTGCTGCTCAACGTGCTGCTGATCCCGATCGCCTTCTGGCTGCCGGTCAGCCGCGCCGAGCGGGCAATCATGATCGCCGTTTGCCTGTTGGGGCTGATCGTCGAGCTGTTCAACTCGGCGGTGGAGGCGGCCATCGATCGCATTTCGCTGGAGCGCCACCCGCTGTCGAAAAATGCCAAGGACATGGGCAGCGCCGCACAGCTGGTGGCCCTGACCATGGTGGCGCTGGTGTGGGGTGTGATCCTGCTTTAAGCGATCGGCGGCAGCACGATCTCGTCACTGCGGGTAAAGCCGGCAGTGAAGTTGCGGCATAGCTCGAGAAACTCACGCATGGCCGAGGTCTGGTACTTCTGTTTGTGCCAGATGAAGTAGAACTGACGCAGCAGGTCCAGCTCCGGTGTTTCCACAGGTACCAGGCTGCCACGGCGGAAGGCGTCGCGCAGGGCCAGACGTGAAATGCAACCGATGCCCAGGCCCGACTCCACCGCGCGCTTGATCGCTTCGGTGTGCTCCAGCTCCAGGCGAATATTGAGGTTGGCGCGGTGATGGCGCATGGCCTGGTCGAAGGTCAGGCGCGTGCCTGAGCCTTGTTCGCGCAGGATCCACGCCTCTTGCGAAAGGCTTTCGATATCGGCGCGGCCCAGTTTCGCCAGTGGGTGCTGTGGCGCACAGAACACCACCAGTTCGTCCTCGACCCACGGCTGAACTTCCAGGTCGGGGTGATTGCAGTCACCTTCGATTAGACCCAGATCAATTTCGTAGTGCGCGACCTGTTGCACGATATGCGCAGTATTTTGGACATGCAGTTTTACCTGGCTTTCCGGGTGTGTCTGCATGTAGTTGCCGATCAGCAGGGTGGCCAGGTAGTTGCCGATGGTGAGCGTGGCGCCGACCGCCAGTGAGCCGAAACCGGATTTGCCGTTGAGCAGGTCTTCGATTTCCTTGGCCTGGTCAAGCAGGGCTACTGCTTGTGGCAGCAATTGATGGCCCAGGGCATTGAGGGCCAGGCGCTTGCCGGCACGGTCGAACAGCTGGCAGCTCGATTGCCGCTCCAGTTCCGTGATAGAGGTACTGGCGGCCGACTGCGACAGCGCCAACAGGCTGGCGGCCCGAGAGACGCTTTGGTGCTGGGCGACGGCGACGAAGACTTGCATTTGACGGAGTGTGAATCGCATATCGATATAACCGATAACACATATCTTGATAATCCAGTTAACAGATATTGTCGCTGCCCCTAAACTATTGCGCAACTGTGCGCTTTGCGCGCGCGTTTTTCTTCAGGAGCCCCATCGATGAGCAACATGAACCACGAACGTGTCCTCAGTGTGCACCACTGGAACGACACCCTGTTCAGCTTCAAGTGCACCCGTGACCCGGGCCTGCGCTTCGAGAACGGTCAGTTCGTGATGATCGGCCTGCAGCAGGACAACGGCCGTCCGCTCATGCGTGCCTACTCCATCGCTTCGCCAAACTGGGAAGAGCACCTTGAATTCTTCAGCATCAAGGTGCCGGACGGCCCGCTGACCTCGCAGCTGCAGCACCTGAAGGAAGGCGATGAGATCATCATCAGCAAGAAGCCTACCGGCACCCTGGTGCTCGACGACCTGAATCCTGGCAAGCACCTGTACCTGCTGAGCACCGGCACTGGCCTGGCGCCGTTCATGAGCGTCATCCAGGACCCGGAAACCTACGAGCGCTTTGAAAAAGTGATCCTGGTGCACGGCGTGCGCTATGTGAACGAAGTGGCCTACCGCGAGTTCATCACCGAGCACCTGCCGCAGAACGAGTTCTTCGGTGAGTCGGTTCGCGACAAGCTGATCTACTACCCGACCGTGACCCGCGAGCCGTTCGAAAACCAGGGCCGTCTGACCGACCTGATGCGCAGCGGCAAGCTGTTCAGCGACATCGGCCTGCCGCCGATCAACCCGCAAGACGACCGCGCGATGATCTGTGGCAGCCCGAGCATGCTCGACGAGACCAGCGAAGTGCTGGACAGCTTCGGCCTGAAGATCTCCCCGCGCATGCGCGAGCCGGGTGACTACCTGATCGAGCGTGCCTTCGTCGAGAAGTAAGGCGCAGGTGGGTACAGGAAGGCGACTCTCGGGTCGCCTTTCTTATGCCTGGGATTTGTGCATTGCCTGTTCCGGCCCTTTCGCGGGTAAACCCGCTCCTACGGGGGGGGGCGTGCAATTCTCGAGACGTGCGCTGCACCTGTAGGAGCGGGCTTGCCCGCGAAAGGGCCGGTGCAGGCGACCCCCGATCTATTCGACCCGCGTCTCGCCGCTGTACACCAGGACTTCCCGGCACCGCTTGCACAGGTATCGCCGCCCTTGGTGCACCAGCTTGTGCCGCTGCGCGGTAAACGGGAAGTCGCTTTGCGGGCACGGGCAGCGGTAGATGTAGCGGGTCACTGCGCGCCGTTGCACGTCATAGTTGTGGCAACGATTGGGCGGCAGTTCATACACCCCGCGCATGATCAGCTGCCACTCTTCACCATGGGCCTGGATGCGGTCGCCAAACAGTTGGTGGGCAACCAGGTGTGCCACTTCATGGGCCACGGTCTGGCGCAGGAAGTCTTCCTGGTTTTCGCGGTAGAGCTGCAGGTTGAAGCGCAGCAGATTCTCGTGCAGGTGGGCGACGCCGGCTTTTTGCCCGCGCAGTTTGAAGCTGACTTCGGGGCGCGGGAAGCGGCGTTTGAAAAAGGCTTCGGCTTGCTGGTAACAGGTTTCGACGCGTTGTTTGAGCTGCTCGGGCATGGCGGGGCGGTTCTCCTGACCAGGCATTATGCCGCAAGCGCAGGTGGCTTGCCGAGTCACCGGTCAGCGCACAGCCAGAGGCCGCCTTGCGGCGGCCCCTGGTTGATGCCCCAGTGTTGGTTCGGTCTGTTCTAGTTGGTGTAGACGGGCCCCACGCCCAGTCCCCAGATAATTACGGTAGCGGCCATGATAGCCACCAGTACCACCAAGCCTACTGCCAGCACCGAGCTGGAGAACAGGAAGCCTTCATCCGACGGTATGTTCATGAACGTCGGCAAGCCGACATACAGCAGGTACACCGTGTAGCAGATGGCGGCAGTGCCGATCAGCATGCCCAGCCACAGGTGCGGGTAAAGCGCCGCCAGGCCGCCGATGAACAAGGGGGTGGCGGTGTAAGTGGCAAAAGCGATGCATTGCGCCATGGACGGGTTGGCATCGTAGGTGCGGGCCATCCAGTGGATGAACGCGCCCATTACCGCCACTCCGGCGAGCATGGCCAGGTAGGACATGATGCTCATCCAGATTGCGCTTTCCATGGTCAGCATCACTGCTGGTCGGTCACCGATCACCCAGCCCACCTGGGTAGTGCCGATAAACGCCGAAACGGCCGGAATCGCCGCGAGGATCAGGGTGTGTGTCAGGTACATGTGGCTGATGGTTTCTTCTTCGCCACGAATCTCCCGCCATTCCTGATCGGGATGGGTAAACAGCCCCACAACGTGATGAATCATGCCGATCACTCCTCTCAATGTTGCCAAACGCCCCCCAATATGGAGCGTAAGCGGCCCGAGGCCCTAACACCGATGCAAGCGGTAATGTGGCCTTATGTCGCAGTATAGGAAGCCGTTACCTACATAAACCGCGCTTTTTAGAGCAAATTGCGCTGTAAGCCGTGCTGTTGATTACAATGAAGTCTTTATCGGAATGCCTACAGCGGCGTCGCGTTTGTGCGTAAAATAGCCGGCTTTTGTCACACCTCGCGGATCCAAGCGCTATGGGCACCCTCTCGGTCAACCAGAACAAACTGCAAAAACGCCTGCGTCGTCTCGCTGGCGAAGCCATCACCGACTACAACATGATCGAGGATGGCGACAAGGTCATGGTCTGCCTGTCCGGCGGCAAGGACAGCTACACCATGCTCGACGTTCTGTTGCACCTGCAGAAGGTGGCACCGATCACGTTCGAGATCGTTGCGGTGAACATGGACCAGAAACAGCCGGGCTTCCCTGAGCACGTACTGCCGGCCTATCTCAAGGAACTGGGGGTCGAGTACCACATCGTCGAGAAGGATACCTACTCGGTGGTAAAGGAGTTGGTACCCGAAGGCAAGACCACTTGCTCGCTGTGTTCGCGCCTGCGCCGCGGTACCCTGTACACCTTCGCCGACGAAATCGGCGCTACCAAGATGGCGCTGGGGCATCACCGCGACGACATCGTCGAAACCTTCTTCCTCAACATGTTCTTCAACGGCGCGCTCAAGGGCATGCCGCCGAAGCTGCGCGCCGACGATGGCCGCAACGTGGTGATCCGCCCGCTGGCCTACTGCAGCGAGAAGGACATCCAGGCCTACTCGGACATGAAGGAATTCCCGATCATCCCGTGCAACCTGTGCGGCTCGCAGGAAAACCTGCAGCGCCAGGTGGTCAAGGACATGCTGGTGGAGTGGGAACGCAAGCACCCGGGCCGTACCGAGAGCATCTTCCGTGCCTTGCAGAACGTGGCACCGTCGCAGTTGGCCGACCGGAACCTGTTTGACTTCACCAGCCTGAAGATCGACGAAAACGCTACCCCGCGCTTCCTCGACGTGCTGAACATCTGAGCCCATGCGTGATTACCAGTGGTTGCATGAGTACTGCCTGAACCGCTTTGGTTCGGCCCAGGCGCTGGAGGCTTTCCTGCCGCAGCCGCGCACGCCGGCGCAACTGCGCGACATCAGTGACGACCGCTACCTGTCGACATTGGCCCTGCGCGTGTTCCGCGCGGGGCTCAAGCACAGCCTGGTGGATGCCAAGTGGCCGGCGTTCGAGCAGGTGTTCTTTGGCTTCGACCCGGAGAAAGTGGTGCTGATGGGCGCCGAGCATCTGGAGCGGTTGATGCAGGATGAGCGCATTATCCGCCACCTGGGCAAGCTCAAGAGCGTGCCGCGTAATGCGCAAATGGTGCTGGATATCGCCAAGGCGCATGGCAGTTTTGGTGCATTCATCGCCGACTGGCCAGTGACCGACATTGTCGGCTTGTGGAAGTACCTGGCCAAGCACGGCAACCAGTTGGGCGGGTTGTCGGCGCCACGGTTCTTGCGCATGGTCGGCAAGGACACGTTCATCCCGACCGATGACATGGCAGCGGCGTTGATTGCGCAGAAGGTGATCGACAAGCAGCCAACCAGCCAGCGCGACCTGGCTCTGGTGCAGCAGGCGTTCAACCAGTGGCATGCAGAGAGCGGGCGGCCGCTGTGCCAGTTGTCGGTGATGCTGGCGCACACCGTCAACCATTGAGTCTTGTGTTGCTCCCATTCGCGGGCACGCCCGCTCCCACAGGAATCGCACCGCACTTAAGGCCTGTGCAGTAACTGTGGGAGCGGGCGTGCCCGCGAAAAATCTAACTGCCTTCGCCTGCCATGCGCCGCTCATGCTGAAACTTCCAGCGCACGTACAGTAGCCCGGCAATGAACAGCCCCAGGCTCACCAGCACTTCAAGCCAGCCGAATACCGCCCGGGCCGGGTCGAACGCCGCCAGCACGCCTTTGATGAAATAGATATTCACCACGAAGCAGGTCCAGGCATGCGCCCGGGCGCTGCCTTTCAGCATGCCTGGCAGCAGCAACAGCAACGGCACCAGCTCGATCGCCAGGATCACCTCGACCCGGGCCCCATGCAGGTTGGCGAACCACAGGTTGTTCACCACCAGCAGGGCGATCAGGCCGAAGAAGCATGCCAGGCTCAATGCCCGCGTCAGGCGCAGGCGTGGTACCAGCCATTGCAGCGGCGGCAATACCTTGGGCTTTCTAGCCACGCGCCGCCTCCAGGGCCTTGGCCGTGGTCGCCAGACGTTGGCCCAGGGCGCGGCACAGGGTGACTTCGTGTGGGTCGAGTTCACGCTTGCCATCGGCGCCTGCGTGGTGGCTGGCGCCATAAGGCGTGCCGCCACCACGGGTCTCGAGCAGTGCCGACTCGCTGTAGGGCAGGCCCATCACCAGCATGCCGTGGTGCATCAGTGGCAGCATCATCGACAGCAGGGTGGTTTCCTGGCCGCCGTGCAGGCTGGCGGTGGAGGTGAACACGCCAGCCGGTTTGCCGACCAGCTCACCGCCGAGCCAAAGGCTGCTGGTGCCGTCCAGGAAGTACTTGAGTGGCGCTGCCATGTTGCCGAAGCGGGTCGGGCTGCCCAGTACCAGGCCAGCGCAGTGGCGCAGGTCATCAAGGGTGGCGTACAGCGCGCCACTGGCCGGAATATCCGGGGCCACCGCTTCGCATTCGGTGGAAATAGCCGGTACCGTGCGCAGACGCGCCTCCATGCCGGCCAGCTCGATACCGCGGGCGATGTGCCGGGCCATTTCGCTGGTCGCGCCATGGCGGCTGTAATACAGCACCAGGATGTAGGGCGCGCTCACGGCAGGATCTCCAGCACTTTTTCCGGCGGGCGACCGACCACGGCCTTGTCGCCGGCAACCAGGATCGGCCGCTCGATCAGTTTGGGGTGCTGGGCCATGGCCTCGATCAGTTGCGCGTCGGTCAGTGCCGGGTCGGCCAGGTTCAGCGCTTTATATTCGTCCTCGCCGCTGCGCAGCAACTGACGCGGGGCGATGCCCAGCTTGCCGAGCAGGGCCTTGAGGGTGACCGCGTCGGGCGGGGTTTCCAGGTAGCGCACGATGGTCGGTGCCAGGCCGCGGGCTTCGAGCAGTTCCAGGGCGCCGCGGGATTTCGAGCAGCGCGGGTTATGATAGAGCGTGAGGTCAGTCATGTCGGGTCGCATCCAGCTGGGTGTGGCGGCTATTCTAACCGCAGCGACTGACCAATTTGCTTTAAAACTCGAGAAGGATTGACCCATGGCAAGGCGTCTGGCAGCAGTACTGGCCATCACCGCGAGCCTGTTGCTCGGTGGTTGCGGTGCCGATTACGGCGTGGACCAACACGGTAATACGGTTAAGGCCGAACAGATCGAAGGGCACTGGCTGGTGCTCAACTATTGGGCTGAATGGTGCGGACCGTGCCGTACCGAAATCCCGGAACTGAACGCGGCGGCCAAGCAATGGGCGGCTGATGGCGTCAAGGTGGTGGGGGTGAACTTCGATGGCCTGCAGGGGCAGGACCTGAAGCAGGCTGCCGAAACCCTGGGTATCGGTTTCACCGTGCTTGCCCAGGACCCGGCCGAGCGCTATGACCTGCCGCGCAGCGAGGCGTTGCCGGTGACCTACATCATCGACGACAAGGGCAAGGTGCGTGAGCAGTTGATGGGCGAGCAGACCCTGGAAGGGTTGCAGGCCAAGATCAAGGCCCTGAAAGGCGCCTGATGCATTCGGGGCCGCTTTCGCGGCCCTTCGCGAGCAGGCCCGCTCCCACAGGGGGGACGCGACAAACTGTGGGAGCGGGCGCGCCCGCGAAGGGCCGCAAAGCGGCCCCGGCAATCCTCAGCCTTCTTCAGGCCAGAAGCGCAGCGGCTTGCCTTCGGCCGGCCAGAAGCGCATTTGCCCCACCGGTGATACATCCCAACGCTCTACCGTTTCCAACGCCTGCAGGAAGCGCTTTTCCTGTTCCATCAGCGCGGGTGCGCACAGCTTGCGGGTCTTGCCGACCTTGCCGAAGCTCAGGTGTTCGCCATCGAGCGTGTAAGGCGCAAACCAGTGGTTGCAGCCGCCGTTGCCATAGGCACGGCCGTCGCTGGCCAGGGTCAAGGTCAGGTGGCTGTAGTCGATCAGTGGTCGTTCGCCAATCCACTCCAGCACGTAGCTGCGTTCCTGCTGCAGCCGGGAAGGTTCCGTGGCGCAGCCGAGCAGGCCGGTTGCAATCAGCACGCCGGTCAGCAGATTCTTCACTCGGCGCTCTCCTGGCAACGCGGGCACAGGTGTTTTTCGCCACGGCTGGCCCAGCCCAGCTCTGCGATACGGGCGCTGGCAGCCGGCTGACGAGCTGCCTTGCCGAGCTTGGCGTCTACTGCGAACTCGAAGCCCAGCACCGCATCGCAGCGATCGCACTCGACCTGCCAGGTGAGGATTTCCAGCTCGTTGAATACCGGGCCGCTCGCCACGGCCACCCACTGGCCGCGTGGGTTGATCAAGTGGCGCACGCTTTCCACGGTCAGGCGCATGGACAAATCCTTGCTGCCCTTGAGCGTGACCAGCAGGCTGTCGCCTTTTTGCATCGAACCGCCGTTGCCCGTGACCTGATAGCGGCCCGGCACCAAAGCGCGGCACTCGATCAGGGTGTGTTGCGGGTTGAAAAGGGTGTAGCGAAAATCGTGTTCGACCATGGGTCCTCCAGAAATGCCGCGTATCCTAGCATTAACCCATCACCAGGTTCTGTGGATTGCCTGCCGCCCAGCGGTTGATGTTGTCCAGTGTGGTCGCGGCAATGGCATCCAGCGCCTCGCGGGTGAGGAAAGCCTGGTGGGCGGTGATGATCACGTTGGGGAAGGTCAGCAGCCGAGCCAGCACATCGTCTTGCAAGGGCAGGTCGGAGCGGTCCTCGAAGAACAGTTGGGCTTCTTCTTCGTAGACGTCCAGGCCCAGGTAGCCAAGCTGGCCGCTTTTCAGTGCGTCGATCAGCGCCGGGGTGTCGACCAGCGCACCGCGACCGGTGTTGATCAGCATGGCGCCGGGCTGCAACTGGGCCAGGCTTTGCGCGTTGATCAGGTGGCGAGTGTGTTCGGTCAGTGGGCAGTGCAGGCTGATGATGCGGGCTTCGCGCAACAGCTCGGGCAGGGCCATGTAGCGGGCGCCAAGGGCCAGCAGCTCCGGGTTGGGGTAGGGGTCGTACGCCAGCAGCTGGCAGCCGAAACCGGCCATGATGCGAGCGAAGGCGGCCCCGATCTGGCCGGTACCGACGACCCCGACGGTTTTCCCGTGCAGGTCGAAGCCGGTCAGCCCGTGCAGGGTGAAGTCACCTTCGCGGGTGCGGTTGTAGGCCCGATGCAGGCGTCGGTTGAGTGCCAGGATGAGCGCCACGGCATGCTCGGCAACGGCGTGTGGCGAGTAGGCCGGCACACGCACCACGGCCAGCCCCAAGCGCTGGGCGGCGGCCAGGTCGACGTGGTTGTAGCCGGCCGAGCGCAGGGCGATCAACCGCGTGCCAGCGGCGGCCAGGCGCTGCAGCACCGGCGCGTCGAGTTCGTCATTGATGAAGGCGCAGACCACCTCAAAGCCATCTGCCAGGGCGGCGGTGTCGAGGGTCAGGCGGGCGGGCTGGAAATGCAGCTCCAGGGCGGTGCCGCTGGCAGCCTTGGTGAAGCTTTCCTGATCGTAGTGCTGGCTGCTGAACAACAGGGCGCGCATGGTCGAACTCCTTTGCAATGCATGTCTTGGGTGGGTCACTGCCTGTCAAGGCATGCCCAGCGTGGCCCAGATCCCCTCAAGCGCTCAATCTGGCCTGTGCCGCCAGCCGGCTGATCGCGCTGTCCAGTTCATCCAGGGCCTGCTGTGCCTGGGGATTGTCCTGCTTCAGCAAGGTCTCGCTGCGTTGGCACGCTGCCCGTAACTGCGGCACGCCGCAATAGCGTGAGGCACCGTTCAGACGGTGTACCTGCTCGATCAGGCCATTGCGGTCATCGGCGGCGCGGGCGGCGCGTATGGCTTCGCGGTCTGCATCCAGCGAGGCCAGCAGCATGCTCAGCATGTCAGCCGCCAGATCTGCCTTGCCAGCGGCCAGGCGCAGGCCCTCTTCGGGGTCGAGTACCTTCAGTTCGTCGCCGTTGGTCAGCAGCTCGGCCTGTGCCTGCTGCGGTGTGCCCAGGCTCAGGCCGGTCCACTTCATCACCACCTGGGCCAGTTGCCGTTCGCTGATCGGTTTGGTCAGGTAGTCGTCCATGCCGCTGTGCAACAACGCGCGTTTTTCGTTGGCCATGGCATGGGCAGTGAGGGCGACGATCGGCAGCGGGTTGCCGCTCTGGGTGTTTTCCCACAGGCGGATCTGTTCGGTACAGGCGCGGCCGTCCATGCCGGGCATCTGCACATCCATCAGCACCAGGTCGAACAACTCTTCCTGCACGGCCTGTACCGCCGCATAACCATTGTTGACGGCCAGTACCTCGGCACCCAAGTCTTCGAGCAGGGTTTTTACCAGCAGCAGGTTGGCGGCATTGTCGTCGACGCAGAGTATTTTCGGTCGTCGCTGGCCGTTGGCGTTGCTCCCCTCGGCCAGCGGACGGCGAGGTTGTACCAGCTCCAGCAAGAGGCGCCGCAGCTTGCGGGTGCAGGTCGGCTTGGACAGCAACTGGCCATGGCCGTTGGGCAGGTACGGGTGGTACAGCGCCTGCTCGGTGGTCGGGCACAGCACCACGCATTGGCAGTGGTAACGCTCGAGCTGCTGATGATAACGGCCCAGTTGCTCGGGCGACAGGTTACCCAGGTTGGCCCCGAGCACCGCGAACTCGAAGGGCAGGCCGGCCTGGCTGGCGGCCTGCACCCCCTGCAGCAACTGGTCGTAGGTAGCGAACAGGCTCACGCTGAGGCCGCAGTCTTCCAGCTGGTGCTCCAGTGCCTGGCGCGCCAGTTCGTGGCCATCGACAATGGCAGCACGGCGGCCCAGCAATGGCTGCGGTGGCAGCGCTTCGGCATCGTCATGAGCCTTGGGCAGGTTGAGGCTGATCCAGAACTGCGAACCTTCGCCCGGGGTACTGTCGACACCGATCTCGCCGCCCATCTGTTCGATCAGGCGCTTGGAAATCACCAGCCCGAGACCGGTGCCACCGGGCTGGCGGGCCAGTGAGTTGTCAGCCTGGCTGAAGGCCTGGAACAGTGTGCGCACATCCTGTGGCGACAGGCCGATGCCGGTGTCCTGCACGCTGATGCGCAACTGCGCGCAGTCTTCGTGCTCATCTTCCAGCATGGCGCGCACGACGATGGTGCCTTCGCGGGTGAACTTGATGGCGTTGCTGACCAGGTTGGTGAGGATCTGCTTGAGCCGCAACGGGTCGCCAACCAGCGAAGCAGGCGTGTCGCGGTAGATCAGGCTCAGCAATTCCAGCTGCTTGGCGTGGGCGGCCGGAGCGAGGATGGTCAGGGTGTCCTGGATCAGGTCCCGCAGGTTGAACGGTATGCTGTCGAGCACCAGCTTGCCGGCTTCGATCTTGGAGAAATCGAGGATCTCGTTGATGATTCCCAGCAGGTTGTCAGCAGACTTCTCGATGGTGTTCAGGTAGTCGAGCTGGCGCGGTGTCATCTCGCTTTTTTGCAGCAGGTGGGTAAAACCGAGGATGCCATTGAGCGGGGTGCGGATTTCGTGGCTCATGTTGGCCAGGAACTCCGACTTGATGCGGCTGGCCTCAAGTGCCTCTTTGCGCGCCATGTCCAGCTCGATGTTCTGGATTTCGATGGTTTCCAGGTTCTGGCGCACGTCTTCGGTGGCCTGGTCGATGCTGTGTTGCAGTTCTTCGTGGGCGTTTTGCAGGGTTTCGGCCATGCGGTTGATGCCGTGGGCCAGTTCGTCCAGCTCATGGCTGCCCATGGTCGGCAGGCGTTCTTCGAGGTGGCCGTCCTTGAGCTGATTGACCGCGTGCTTGATGCGTTCGATGGGGTCGTTGATGGTGCGGCTCATGCGCAGCGCCAGCAGGCCGCTGAGTGCCAGGCAGGCGAGAATCAGCAACAGGCTGGTGAACAGGTTGCGGTAGCCGCGCAGCAGCGTGCCGTCATGCGACAACTCGATCTCTACCCAGCCCAGCAGGCGCTCGGCTTCGGCCGGCACGGCGTCGGTGGCCAGGTCGCGGTGGTGGCCGAACACTGGCATCAGGTAGCGGGTGGCGTCGTTGCCACTGCGCTGCAGGAGTTGGGTGCCGGTACCGCCGCTGGGCGGCAGATTGAGCATGCTCGGGCCGGCGTGGGCCAGGCGCGTGCGGTCCGGGGCCAGAAACGCCACTGCGCGCACATCGGCCTGCTCCAGGGTTTGTGCGGCAATTCTCTCCAGTTGCGCAGGCGCGAGCCGGGCCATGGCGGGTGCGGCCAGGGGCGCCAGTTGTTCGGCGATCATCTTGCCGCGCTGCAGCAGCTGGGTGCGCAGGTCGTTCTGTTGCAGCCAGGTGAAATAGCTACCCAGCACCAGGGCCATCAAGCCGGCCGGTAGCAGTGCCAGCAGCAGTACCCGGCTGCGGATTCCCAAGCGATCGAGCACACTCGCCTCCTCTGATGTGCCTGGATGCCGTCAAGTGGTAACGGCCAAGCCGCGAAGTTACTCCGCCTGCCGCACCATTGCATCTCTTTAGTACGTGATATGCGCCGTTGCCGAGGCATTGGTCGCAGTGCGGTTGCCTGGCAGGTGGCGAATGCTCAATAATCACGCAATTGAGAATGCATGGCAGTTGCCAATGAATCCTGTATCTATTTACAACACCAACATCCTTGCCATCGAGGACGACCCGGTGCTTGGTGCCTATCTGCAGGAAGAGCTGCAGCGTGGCGGCTGCCAGGTCACCTGGTGCCGCAATGGCCTGGAGGGCCTGGAAACGGCTGGCCGCCAGGCTTTCGATGTGGTGCTCATGGACATCCTGCTGCCCGGGCTTGATGGGCTGGACGCCTTGGCGCAGTTGCGCAGGCACAGCACCACACCGGTGATCATGATGTCGGCGCTGGGGGCCGAGGCGGATCGTATCAGCGGCTTTCAGCGCGGCGCCGACGATTACCTGCCCAAGCCATTCAGCATGGCCGAGTTGCAGGTGCGCATCGAGGCGATTCTGCGCCGCGTGGCACTGGAGCGGCGGCATCAGGGCCCGCTGGAGCAAGCCGGCTGCGGCGAGCTGCAGTTCGATGAGGGGCTGTGCGACGTGCGCCTGAATAGCCGCCTGGCAGGCCTGACCCCCAGCGAATACCGCCTGCTGGATATCCTCAACCGCAACCTCGACGAAGTCCTCAGCAAGCCGTTCCTGTACCAGCACGTGTTGCAGCGCGGCTATTCACGGCATGACCGTAGCCTGGACATGCACGTCAGCCAGATCCGTCGCAAGCTCAAGGGCATCGGTTATCACGAACGGCAGATCCGCACCGTGTGGGGCAAGGGTTACGTGCTCAGTGCCAGCGAGGCGGAGTGAACCATGCTCGACCGCCATTCGCTGTTCTGGAAGCTGACCATCTTGCTGGTGGGCTTCTGCCTGCTGATGATCGGCCTCAGTTATACCTGGGGCCGACACATGGAAACCCAGAATGCCTTCCTCTCGGAGTCGGCACGGCAGACCCTGCGGGGTTATGCCGCCGAAGCTGAGCAGGCCTGGCGCAGCGGCGGGCGGGAAGGGCTGGACCAGTGGGTGGCGGCCATGCATCAGCGCGAACGGGGCTGGGTGGGCGTGCTCGACATCAACCTGCGCCCGCTCGACAACGCCACACTCAACCCACTGATCATGCAGCGTCTGACACGCCTGCGCGGTGTCGATTGGCCGATGAGTCGGCGCAGTGTCGACCAGCCGTGGGTGCGCATACCGTTCCCGGGGGCGCCGGAGCAGGGCATGCTGGTGATCGAACTGCCGCAGCGCTTCAATCCGGGGCAGCACCGCTTGCTGTGGCGCATTGTCACCAACGGCATCATCCCGGGGCTGTTCACCTTGCTGTTGTGTGTAGGCCTGTACCGCATGCTGATCGTGCCGCTGAACCAACTTCGCGAGCAGGCCAATGCCTGGCGGGCCGATCAGCTGTCGGCCCGGCTGGACTCGCGCACCATCGCCCGGCATGACGAGCTGGGCGAACTGGCGCGTGCCTTTGACCAGATGGCCGAGCGGCTGCAGGGCACGGTGGCTATGCAGCAGCAGTTGCTGCGCGACCTGTCCCACGAAATGCGCACGCCGCTGAGCCGGCTGCGGGTGGCCTGCGATGGTGAAACCGACCTGCAGCGTTTGCGTGACCGCCTGATCCGTGAAGTGGACTGCATGCAGCAACTGGTCGAAGACACCCTGCAACTGGCCTGGCAGGACGCCGAGCGTGCGCCGATGAACCTTGAGCCGATCGAGGTCCACGCCTTGTGGGAGTTGCTGGCCGAAAATGCCAGCTACGAGAGCGGCTGGTCGCCTGCGCAACTGCGCTGCGAAGTACCGGCCGACTGCTGGGTGCAGGGCAACCTCAACCACCTGGCTCAGGCGCTGGAGAACATCTTGCGCAATGCCATTCGCCACTCGCCGGCCGAGGGTGTGGTGCGGTTGGGTGGGCAGCGTGAGGGCAGCTATTGGTGGCTGTGGCTTGAGGATGAGGGTGGCGGTGTCGCTGAAGAAGACCTGGAACGGATCTTCGCGCCGTTCTCGCGGTTGGATGGTTCGCGGCCCGGGGATGGTGGCTTCGGCCTGGGGCTGAGCATCGCCCGCAGTGCCATCCAGCGCCAGGGCGGCACCTTGTGGGCGCAGAATGGCAACCGCGGGTTGCGCTTGTGGATGAGGTTGCCGTTGCATGTGCCGGCCGCTTCGCGGGTAAACCCGCTCCTACAGGCTTGCGAGTCCCCGTAGGAGCGGGTTTACCCGCGAAGAGGCCAGCACATGTCACACCGTTATAGCTTGTAGCTATATGCACTACAGATTGCGTGATATGGCCGTGAAGGGTTTGCCGGTATGATAGGCACCCCCGCCGTCCGGATTGCGAAATACGCCATGACCTTGCAGTACCCAACCATCGCCGATTGCGTCGGCAATACGCCACTGGTTCGCCTGCAGCGCATCGCTGGCGAAACCAGCAATACCCTCCTGCTCAAGCTCGAAGGTAACAATCCTGCCGGCTCGGTGAAAGACCGCCCGGCCCTGTCGATGATCGCTCGCGCCGAATTGCGGGGCCAGATCAAGCCAGGCGATACCCTGATCGAAGCCACCTCCGGCAACACCGGCATCGCCCTGGCGATGGCGGCGGCGATCAAGGGCTACAAGATGATCCTGATCATGCCCGACAACTCCACCGCCGAGCGCAAGGCCGCCATGACGGCCTATGGCGCCGAGCTGATCCTGGTGACCAAGGAGGAGGGGATGGAAGGCGCCCGTGACCTGGCCGAGAAGCTGCAGGCCGAAGGCCGTGGCCTGGTGCTCGACCAGTTCGCCAACGGCGACAACCCGATCGCCCACTACAACAGCACCGGCCCGGAGATCTGGCAGCAGACCCAAGGCACCATTACCCATTTCGTCAGCTCCATGGGTACCACCGGTACCATCATGGGCTGCTCGCAGTACCTCAAGGAACAGAACCCCGCGGTGCAGATCATCGGCCTGCAACCGATGGAGGGCTCGGCTATTCCGGGCATTCGCCGCTGGCCCGAGGAATACCTGCCGAAAATCTTCGATGCCACCCGCGTCGACCGCGTGGTCGACATGTCGCAGCAGGAAGCCGAAGACACCACCCGTCGCCTTGCGCGTGAAGAGGGCATTTTCTGCGGCGTGTCTTCTGGTGGTGCGGTTGCGGCCATGTTGCGCCTGTCCCGCGAAGTGGAAAATGCCGTAATGGTCGCGATCATTTGCGACCGCGGCGACCGTTATCTGTCCACCGGCCTGTTTGATCCACGCTAAATGTCCAAGAAAAAAAGCAACAGCGGCCTGCGCTTCCAGCCGGCCGGCGGCAATCGCACCCCCCAGGTACCCGTGGGCAAGAAGCAGCGCCTGGACATCGAGCGCCTGGCCGGTGACGGCCGTGGCATCGCCTTCCTCGACGGGCGTACCTGGTTCGTCAGCGGTGCCTTGGCCGGTGAGGCCGTGGAGGCGCGGGTGCTCAACGCCCGTGGCAAAGTGGTCGAGGCACGCCTGGAGCGGTTGCTGCAGGCCGCGCCCGAGCGCCGTGAGGCGCCGTGTCGCTACTACGACCGCTGCGGTGGCTGCAACCTGCAGCACCTGCCGCACGAAGCGCAACTGGCGCTGAAGCAGCGCACACTCGCCGAGCAGTTGCAGCGGGTGGCCGGCGTGCAACCCGAGGCGTGGGCTGCCCCCCTGAGCGGGCCGGAATTCGGCTACCGGCGCCGGGCCCGTGTGGCCGTGCGCTGGGACGTCAAGGCGCGTCAGCTGGAGGTGGGCTTCCGCGCCGAAGCCAGCCAGGACATCATTGCCATCGACGATTGCGCAGTGCTGGTACAACCCTTGCAGTCCATTTTGCGCCACTTGCCGACTGTGCTGCGTTCGTTGAGCAAGCCGCAGGCGCTGGGCCATGTAGAGCTGTTCAGTGGCACCGCCGAGGCGGTTCTGGTGCGCCACGTCGCGCCATTGCCGGCTGAGGACCAGGCCAGGTTGCAAGCGTTCTGCGAGCAGGCCAACGCCCAGCTGTGGCTGCAAGGCGAAGGTGAGCCGGCGCCAGTGGACCCAGCGGCGCAGTTGGGCTTTGCCCTGGCACCCTGGCAGCTGGAGCTGGCCTGGCGCCCGGGCGATTTCGTGCAGGTGAATGCCCAGGTCAATACGGCGATGATCGAGCAGGCTTTGGCCTGGCTCGCTCCACAAGCCGACGAGCGTGTGCTGGACTTGTTCTGCGGTCTGGGCAACTTTGCCCTGCCGCTGGCCCGCCAGGCGCGTGAAGTGGTGGCAGTGGAAGGTGTACAGGCCATGGTCGATCGGGCCGCGGCCAATGCCCGGAACAACAATGTGCATAACGCACGGTTTTTTCAGGCCGATTTATCGCAGCCTTTGGCCGGCACCGGATGGGCCGCCGAGGGCTTTTCTGCGGTACTCTTGGATCCACCGCGCGACGGTGCTTTCGAGGTGGTGCAAGGCATCGCCCGCCTCAAGGCCAGAAGGCTGGTCTACGTATCGTGCAACCCGGCCACGCTGGCGAGAGACGCCCAAGTGCTGGTCGGCCAGGGGTACCGGTTAAAAAGGGCCGGGATTCTCGACATGTTTCCTCAGACGGCGCATGTCGAGGCCATGGCGTTATTCGAAGCGGGCTAGCTGACTGGCCCCTTGGTGCGGTTGCCACGGAAGGGCGGCCGCACGGTGATCGCCAGCACACCCGTATGGTGTGCTGCATGGAAAGGTAAAACAAAGATGGTACAGGTGAGAGTGCACCAGCCGGTCAACACCGACGGCAGTATCAATCTCGAAGCATGGTTGGACCATGTGGTAAGCGTCGATTCGGCACTGGATCGCGCAGCGCTGAAAGAAGCCTGCGAGTTTGCCCTTGAGGTAGAGAAAAAGGGCAACCCGGCCAAGCATTCCTGGGCGGATGGTACGTCCAGCTTCCAGGCAGGCCTGGAAATCGCCGAAATTCTGGCTGACCTCAAGCTCGACCAGGACTCCCTGGTGGCTGCGGTCATCTACCGCTCGGTGCGCGAGGGCAAGGTCACCCTCGCCGAGGTCAGCCAGCGGTTTGGCCCGGTGGTGTCCAAGCTGATCGACGGCGTGCTGCGCATGGCCGCCATCAGTGCCAGCCTCAGCCCACGACAGTCGCTGGTGCTGGGCTCGCAGGCGCAGGTCGAGAACCTGCGCAAGATGCTGGTGGCCATGGTCGACGACGTACGCGTGGCGCTGATCAAGCTGGCCGAACGCACGTGCGCAATCCGGGCGGTCAAGTCCGCCGATGACGAGAAACGCCTGCGTGTCGCGCGTGAAGTGTTCGACATCTACGCGCCGCTCGCGCACCGCCTGGGTATCGGTCACATCAAGTGGGAGCTGGAAGACCTGTCCTTCCGCTACCTGGAGCCCGACCAGTACAAGCAGATCGCCAAGCTGTTGCATGAGCGGCGGCTGGACCGCGAGCGCTTCATCAGCGATGTGATGAACCAGTTGCAGAACGAGTTGCTCGCCACTGGCGTGAATGCCGACATCAGCGGTCGGGCGAAACATATCTATTCGATCTGGCGCAAGATGCAGCGCAAAGGCCTGGAGTTCAGCCAGATCTACGACGTGCGTGCGGTGCGCGTGCTGGTGCCGGAAATCCGCGACTGCTACACCGCGCTGGGCATCGTGCACACCTTGTGGCGGCATATTCCCAAGGAGTTCGACGACTACATCGCCAACCCCAAGGAGAATGGCTACCGCTCGTTGCACACTGCGGTAATCGGCCCCGAGGGCAAGGTGCTGGAGGTGCAGATCCGTACCCACGGCATGCACGAAGAGGCCGAACTTGGGGTATGCGCCCACTGGCGCTACAAGGGCACCGACGTCAAGCCCAGCTCCAACCACTACGAAGAAAAGATTTCCTGGTTGCGCCAGGTGCTGGAATGGCACGAAGAGCTGGGCGACATTGGTGGCCTGGCCGAGCAGTTGCGGGTCGACATCGAGCCTGACCGGGTTTATGTGTTCACCCCCGACGGCCACGCCATCGACCTGCCCAAAGGCGCCACGCCATTGGACTTTGCCTACCGCGTGCACACCGAGATCGGCCACAACTGCCGCGGCGCGAAGATCAACGGCCGTATCGTGCCGCTGAACTACAGCCTGCAGACTGGCGAGCAGGTGGAGATCATCACCAGCAAGCACGGCAACCCCAGCCGTGACTGGTTGAACTCCAACCTGGGCTACGTGACCACCTCGCGGGCGCGGGCCAAGATCGTCCACTGGTTCAAATTGCAGGCCCGCGACCAGAACGTTGCTGCCGGCAAGACCTTGCTTGAGCGCGAGCTCAGTCGTCTGGGCCTGCCGCAGGTTGATTTCGAGCGCCTGGCCGAGAAGACCAACGTCAAGACCGCCGAGGACATGTTTGCCTCGCTCGGTGCTGGCGACCTGCGCCTGGCTCATCTGGTCAACGCTGCCCAGCAGTTGCTGGAGCCTGAGCGTATCGAGCAGATCGAGTTGGTGCCGCGCAAGCCTACCGGGCCGCGTACCGGCAAGCGTGGCGACATTCAGATCCAGGGTGTCGGCAACCTGCTGACACAAATGGCCGGCTGCTGCCAGCCGCTACCGGGCGATGCCATTGTCGGTTACATCACCCAGGGCCGGGGCGTGAGCATTCATCGCCAGGACTGCGCCTCGGTATTGCAACTGGCGGGCAAGGAGCCAGAGCGCATGATCCAGGTGAGCTGGGGGCCGATCCCGGTGCAGACCTACCCGGTCGACATCGTCATCCGCGCCTACGACCGCCCGGGCCTGCTGCGCGATGTGTCGCAGGTGCTGCTGAACGAGAAGATCAACGTGCTGGCGGTGAACACCCGTTCGAACAAGGAAGACAACACCGCGCTGATGTCGCTGACCATCGAGATTCCAGGCCTGGACGCGCTGGGGCGCCTGCTGGGGCGGATCTCGCAGTTGCCGAACATCATCGAGACGCGGCGTAATCGTACCCCTTGAGACCGGGGCGTCTGCTTCGCGGGTAAACCCGCTCCTACAGGATGGATGCAGGTTTGAAATCTGCACCGTACCTGTGGGAGCGGGCAAGCCCGCGAAGAAGCCACCACCGAAGGACCTGCCTGTATGACCTACACCCTTGACGACCTGCTGCACCTCATGGCCCGCCTGCGTGACCCGCAGTACGGCTGCCCGTGGGACCTGAAGCAGAACTACGCCAGCATCGTCCCGCACACCATCGAAGAGGCCTACGAGGTCGCTGACACCATTGAGCGCGGCGATTTCGAGCACCTGCAAGGCGAGCTGGGCGACCTGCTGTTCCAGGTGGTCTACTACAGCCAGCTGGCCCGCGAAGAAGGGCGTTTCGAGTTCGATGGCGTGGTCGACAGCATCACCCGCAAGCTCATCCGCCGCCACCCGCACGTTTTTCCGACTGGCGAGCTGTACGCGCCGGTGGACACGCCCAGCTTGAGCGAAGCCCAGGTCAAGTCGCGCTGGGAAGAAATCAAGGCCGAAGAGCGCGCGGAGAAGAGCCAGCCCGAACAGCTGTCGCTGCTTGATGACGTGCCGGCAACCTTGCCGGCGCTATCGCGGGCAGCCAAACTGCAAAAACGTGCGGCCACGGTCGGTTTCGACTGGCCGGCGGCGTTGCCGGTGCTGGACAAGGTCCGCGAAGAGCTGGATGAAGTGCTGCAGGCCATGGCCGACGGCGACGCCGATGCGCTGGAAGATGAAGTCGGCGACTTGCTGTTTGCTGCGGTCAACCTGGCCCGCCACCTCAAGCAAGACCCAGAGCATGCGCTGCGCCGCGCCAATCGCAAGTTCGAACGACGTTTCCGTTTTATCGAACAGGCATTGCGCGACAGTGGCCGCCCCATTGAAGATTGTGACCTTGACGAGCTGGATGCCCTTTGGGGGGAAGCCAAACGTCAGGAAAAGAACCTGCCCAGCTGCGGCTGAGCTGTTGCATAAGTGAGTGAATATTCATGAGCCTTTCCCTTCGCGACCAATTGCTCAAAGCCGGTCTGGTCAACCAGAAACAGGTCTCGCAGACCAACAAAGCTGAAAAGAAACAGAAGCGCATGGAGCACAAAGGCCAGGTCGAAGTCGACGACAGCCAGCAGCGCATGGCCAAGGAAGCCATGGCTGAAAAAGCCCGGCGTGACCAGGAGCTGAACCGCCAGCAGCAGGAAAAGGCCGAGCAGAAGGCCCGTGCCGCGCAGGTCAAGCAACTGATCGAGGCCACTCGCCTGCCCAAGCTGAGCACCGAGGATTACTACAACTTCGTCGACGACAAGAAGGTCAAGCGCATTGCCGTCAACGCCCTGATGCGTACCAAGCTGAGCAACGGCGCGCTGGCCGTGGTAGCCCATGCCGGTGGTTACGAGGTTATCCCCCGTGAGGCCGCCTTGAAGATCCAGGAGCGCGACCCTGGCCGTATTCTGCTGCTCAACAGCCATGTCGAGGAAACGGACGAAGACGACCCGTACGCGGCTTACAAGATCCCTGATGATCTGATGTGGTAAACACGAAAACCCCGCCTTGGCGGGGTTTTCCCTTTGAAGGTTGGGTCATTGCGTGGCGCGCTGGTTTTCCAGGTCTTCAAGCTCAACGCGGTATTGGTGTGCTTCGTGTTCGTTATGGAACATGCCCACCAGTTGACCTTGTTGGTACACATCCCAGATCCGCACGCCAGCGGCCAGGCCTTCGTGGGACATTCTCGATTCGTCGCGTTCGGTTACTTGGACAGTCATCGGTAAACTCCACTTCTTCAAGATGGCTGCGACAGTGTGTCGCACGTCTTCTTTATAGAGTTTGTTAGCAGACTAAGTAAGTAAAACAGGCATGAAACAAGTTTCATGAAGCTCGAAGGGATGCTGCCTGGGTGGGCTTTTTCGCAGCAAAGAAAAGCCCCGCACTGGGCGGGGCTTCAGGTATTGCAGGCAGTGCGCGATCAGTTGCCCTTCACCGGCTTGCCATCAACCGTGCCATCCTGCAGCACGATCACGTACTCCTTGCCATCGGTCTCTACCTGGCGCAGTTGCACCAGCAGGTAGTCCCAGTTCTTGGCAAACCACAGCTCGGTGATGCGCTTGCTCTGGCTGGGATCGCGCACGCGCTCGACCTTCACGGCATCGACCTGGCCGGTCTTGGTGGTGACCTTTTCGGTGCCCAGCACGCGGAAGTCGTAGGTGTCGATCTCGTCGCCGTCGACCACCTGGTAGGTCATGCTCTTCTTGCCTGCGGCCACGTCGTGCTGCAGGGCCAACTGGTAGGAGGATTTGTCCAGTACGCCGCGGTTCAGTGGCAGGCTGACAGCATCGCCACGGTCGCTGCCGGTGATCTTCTTGGTGCTCCAGTCGAAGTCAAGGTCGACCTTCTTGGCCTTGCCCAGGCCGCCGCGCTCGAAGTGATACTTCTGCGGCAGCAGGGTGTCGTTTTCCAGGCGCAGGGTGCTTTGCTCGGTCAGGCTGGCGATCATCATGGAAGCCTTGAAGTTAAGGTCCCAGGTACCGTTGGCATTTTTGACCAGGCTGCGCTCGGCGGTGCCGCTCATGGGCAGCTGCTTCCAGTCGGCGGTGTAGCTGGCCGAGAACGGCTTCAGATCAGCTGCCTGGAGGGGCAGGGCGAGCACGGCGAGAGCCAAGAGCAGGGCGCGACGCATAAATTCTCCTAGGATCGAATCAAGTGACCGCTGGCCGCCAGTGGCTGGCCGTCCAGTAATGCACCCTGTTCGCCAAGACGCAAGCGCCCTTCAGCGAACCAGCGCACCGCCAGTGGGTAGATCAGGTGTTCCTGATGGTGTACCCGCTGTGCCAGGCTTTCGACGGTGTCATCAGACGCCACCGGTACCACAGCCTGTACGACCAGTGGGCCGCCATCGAGTTCCTCAGTCACGAAGTGTACGCTGCAGCCATGCTCGGCGTCGCCAGCTTCCAATGCCCGGCGATGCGTATGCAGGCCCTTGTACTTGGGCAGCAGCGACGGGTGGATGTTGAGCAGGCGGCCCTGATAGTGGCGCACGAAGCCGCCACTGAGGATGCGCATGAAACCGGCCAGCACGACCAGGTCCGGGGCAAAGCCGTCGATGCGCGCCATCAGCGCGGCATCGAAGGCTTCACGGCCGTCGAACTGGGTGTGGTCGAGCACGACGCTGTCGATGCCGGCCGCTGCGGCGCGTTGCAGGCCGTAGGCATCGGCGCGGTTGGAAACCACCGCGCGGATACGCACCGGGCTGTCCTGCCCTTGGCAGCTGTCGATCAGGGCTTGCAGGTTGCTGCCGGAGCCCGACAGCAGTACCACTACATTGCAGGTCTTGCTCGGCATCAGTGTGCCTTGAGGTTCTGCAGCTCGACCTGGGCAGCGCCTTCGGCGGCTTCGGCGATGTGGCCGATTACCCACGGTTGCTCACCGGCGGCGCGCAGTTCGTTCAGGGCGGCTTCGACCTGGTCCTGGGCCACGCAGATGACCATGCCCACGCCGCAGTTCAGTACGCGGTGCATTTCGTGCTCGTCGACGTTGCCTTTTTCCTGCAGGAAGTCGAACACCGCCGGGCGCTGCCAGCTGGCTACGTCAACCACGGCCTGGGCGTTTTTCGGCAGTACGCGCGGGATGTTGTCCAGTAGGCCGCCGCCGGTGATGTGGGCCATGGCCTTGACTGCGCCGGTGTTCTTGATCAGCTGCAGCAGCGGTTTGACGTAGATGCGGGTCGGCGCCATCAGCAGGTCGGTCAGCGGCTTGCCGTCCAGCTGGGTGTTCTCGATGTCGGTAGCCGACACTTCGAGGATCTTGCGGATCAGCGAGTAGCCGTTGGAGTGCGGGCCCGAGGACGGCAGGGCGATCAGCGCGTCACCGGTGGCAACCTTGGAGCCGTCGATGATTTCGGCCTTTTCCACCACGCCTACGCAGAAACCGGCCAGGTCGTAGTCTTCGCCTTCGTACATGCCAGGCATTTCGGCGGTTTCACCACCGACCAGCGAGCAGCCGGCCAGTTCGCAACCGGCGCCGATGCCGGTGACCACGGTGGCGGCCACGTCAACGTTCAGCTTGCCAGTGGCGTAGTAGTCGAGGAAGAACAGCGGCTCGGCGCCGCACACGACCAGGTCGTTGACGCACATGGCGACCAGGTCCTGGCCGATGCTGTCGTGCTTGTTCAGGTTCAGCGCCAGGCGCAGCTTGGTGCCGACGCCGTCGGTGCCGGAGACCAGCACCGGCTGCTTGTAGCCGGCCGGGATCTCGCAGAGGGCGCCGAAGCCGCCCAGGCCACCCATGACTTCAGGGCGTGCGGTGCGTTTTGCCACGCCCTTGATGCGTTCGACCAGTGCTTCGCCGGCGTCGATGTCTACACCGGCGTCCTTGTAGCTCAGGGAGGGTTGCTTGCTCATTGATCCAGGCCTTTAGGAGGGAGGGATTCTTAAAAACGACCATGACGGCCAAGGCCGGCTGATAAGCGGCGGCGGTCTGAAACGTCAGTGGTCTGTGAAGGCGCGCGATTTTATCAGGGTTGCCGGGCAGCGGCCATCCTCAGGCCGACGGGCAGGGCGGTAATTGTTGAAAAAAGCTGGAGGGTGGTTGATGCGGTTGCATGTGTATAAGCTGCAAGCAACGAGCTTTACGCTGCACGACAATGCAGCCCGGCGCTCGGCCTGCTTTTTCTTGCAGCTTGAAGCTTACGGCTTGAAGCTCGACTGGACAGGAATCCTCCATGCGTTTGTTCAATATTCTGGCAGCCGGTTGCCTGGCCCTGATCTCGGCCACTGCCCTGGCTGAAAATGTCTCCGGCCTTTATCAGGTGCGCGAGCCGGTCACCGGGCCGGGCGCCGAAGCCCGTACCGCGGCCACAGTCAAAGCCCTGGACACGTTGGTGCAGCGTCTGACCGGTGACCCAAAGGCCGTGCAGAGCCCTGCATTGGCCGAGCTGCGCAAGGACCCACAGCAAATCATCAACCAGGTGGGCAGCGAAGCCGGCCCGCCCGAGTCGGTAGTGGTCGAGTTCGACCCAGGTAGCACCGAGCGGGCCTTGCGCAAGGCTGGCCTGGCGCTGTGGGGCAGTAACCGGCCCTCGATACTGGGGTGGTGGTTGAACGACACGGTCGAGGGCAGCAACCTGGTCGGTGATGGCCAGGCCAGTGCCCAACCCCTGCGCCGCGCCGCCCAGCACCGTGGTCTGCCGTTGCGCTTGCCGCTGGCCGACTTGCAGGAGCAGCTGGTCGCCAATGCCAAGCAGATCGAAGGCAACGATCCAGCGCCACTGCGCGAAGCTTCCGAGCGCTACGGCGCCGATGCCTTGCTGGCGGTACATGCCCAGGAAGCCGACGGCAAGTGGCAGGGCAAGTGGCAGCTGTGGCTGGGCGACCAGCGTGAGCAGGGCACTGCCGAGGGCGCCGACCAGGCCGCCTTGGCTGACGCGGTGATGATGGCGGTAAGCAGCCGCCTGGCGCCGCGCTACGTTACCCGGCCGGGTGCCAGCAGCCAGTTGCAGGTGCAAGTGCAGGGCATGAACCTGCAGCGCTATGCCGAACTGGCCCGCGTGCTGGAGCCCTATGGCCCACGCTTGCAGGCGGCTGAAGGCACTACCCTGACCTACGGGGTTACGGGCAATCGTGAACAGCTACGTGCCCAGCTTGGCCTGGCCAAACTGCAGGAAGTGCCGGTCGAGCAGGCACCGGCGGTGCCGGCCATGCCAGCACCGGCAGTGGATGCCGCAGCCGCGCAGCCCGCGCCTGCGCAGCCAGCACCCAAGCCGTTCGACGGCTTGCGTTTTCGCTGGTAAGGGGCGCTTGCCGTGACTGACATGCGTCGCTGGATCTGGCTGGGCGCTGCACTGCTGATCGCTGTGCTGCTTTATAGCCTGCACAATATTCTTACGCCGTTCCTGGTCGGCATCATGCTGGCCTACCTGGCCGACCCGCTGGTCGATCGTCTCGAGCGCCTGGGGCTTTCGCGTACCTGGGGTGTGGTGGTGGTGTTCGGCCTGTTCACCCTGTTGCTGTTGGCGTTGTTGCTGGTGCTTGTGCCGATGCTGGCCAAGCAGTTGGTGCGCCTGTACGAGTTGGCGCCGCAAATGCTCGACTGGCTGGAGCATGTTGCGCTGCCGTGGGTACAGGGCCGCCTTGGCCTGGCCGATGGTTTCTGGAAATTCGACAAGATCAAGGCCGCCATCGGCGCGCACATGGGGCAGACCACCGATATCGTCGGCATGCTGCTGTCCCAGGCCACTGCCTCAAGCCTGGCGTTGGTGGCCTGGTTGGCCAACATGGTGCTGATCCCGGTAGTGGGCTTTTATCTGCTGCGCGATTGGGACTTGATGATGGGCAAGCTGCGCGGCCTGCTGCCGCGCCAGCGCGAGCCGCAAGTGATGGGCCTGGCAGGTGAATGCCATGAAGTGCTGGGGGCATTCGTGCGCGGGCAACTGATGGTGATGCTGGCCCTGGGCGTCATCTATTCAGCCGGCCTGATGCTGGTGGGGCTCGAACTCGGTCTGCTGATCGGCATGCTTGCAGGCCTTGCGGCCATCGTGCCGTACATGGGCTTCATCATTGGCATTGGTGCCGCGCTGGTGGCCGGCCTGTTCCAGTTCGGTGGCGACCTGTATCCGATGCTGGGCATCGTTGCGGTGTTCATGGTCGGGCAGGCGCTGGAGGGTATGGTGCTGACCCCTCTGCTGGTGGGCGATCGCATCGGCCTGCATCCGGTTGCGGTGATCTTTGCCATCCTCGCCGGTGGTGAACTGTTCGGCTTCACCGGTGTGCTGCTGGCGCTGCCGGTGGCGGCGGTGATCATGGTGCTGCTGCGGCATGTGCATGACCTGTACAAGGAATCGGATATGTACGCCGGGAATATCGACCCGGAGCTTTGAACGCCCCGTGTTTCGTTTTGAGCTGTTTCGCGGGCGCTGAGCATGGTTCGTCCTGCATGCGGCGCTCGCTTGTGCAGCGCAACTTGTTGATTTTGCTTGCCCTATCTGCAGTCGAGATTGTGCGCCCCGCGTTGCGGGTATAGACTTTGCAGATTGTTCACCAAAGGCCCCCAGCGGTCCCGTCGACCGCCCGCGAGCATGAAACCACCGATCCAGTTGCCCCTGGGTGTGCGCCTGCGCGATGACGCCACCTTCATCAACTACTATCCGGGCGCCAATGCTGCGGCATTGGGTTACGTCGAGCGGCTATGCGAAGCCGACGCCGGCTGGACCGAGAGCCTTATCTACCTGTGGGGCAAGCAGGGTGTTGGCCGTTCCCACCTGCTGCAGGCCGCCACCCATCGCTTCCAGCAACGTGGCGAGCCCGCTGTCTACCTGCCGCTGGCGCAATTGCTCGACCGTGGCGTGGAACTGCTCGACTACCTGGCCCAGTACGAACTGGTGTGCATCGACGATCTGCATGTGATCGCCGGCAAGGCGGATTGGGAAGAGGCCATGTTCCACCTGTTCAACCGCCTGCGCGACAGCGGCCGACGCTTGCTGCTGGCTGCCTCGGCATCACCGCGTGAGCTGCCGATCAAGCTGCCGGACCTGAAGTCGCGGTTGACCCTGGCCCTGGTGTTCCAGATGCGCGGCCTGTCCGACGAAGACAAGCTGCGCGCCTTGCAGCTGCGAGCTTCGCGCCGTGGCCTGCACCTGACCGACGAAGTCGGCCATTTCATCCTCACCCGCGGCGCGCGGAGCATGAGCGCGTTGTTCGACTTGCTCGAGCGCCTCGATCAGGCGTCGCTGCAGGCACAACGCAAGCTCACCATCCCTTTTCTCAAGGAAACCCTCGGCTGGTAACCCCCTGAAAACCCTGGGCCAGAGCGGTAAAACAAAAAAGTCACATCTTTTTCGATAAAATTTGCAAATGGCCATGATAGAGGGCATAGTTTCACCCTTCTAAAGGATTACAGACACGGTCGTGCCCATGCTGAAGCGCTTCGCACCCCTCGTGCCACTCGCACTCGTGACCCTGCTTTTTGGCTGCGCGGCCCAAGGCCCGGTATCTCAGCCCCAGGATCACACCCCGATCACTGCACAATCGGCTGTCAAGGCCAAGGCCTCTTCCTCGTCGGTATTCGGCGAGCCGGAAGAGCTGGCCACCGAAGATGACCTGGCGTCTTTCTCCGGCAGCAAGCCTTACCAATTGCCGGTTCTGGCTGACAGCATTCTCGAGCGCGGCATGTCGTTGATCGGCACCCGCTACCGCTTTGGTGGTACCTCGGAAAAGTCCGGCTTCGACTGCAGTGGCTTCATCGGTTACCTGTTCCGCGAAGAGGCGGGCATGACGCTGCCGCGCTCCACGCGTGAAATGATCAACGTCGATGCGCCGAAAGTGGCCCGCAACAAACTCAAGCCAGGTGACTTGCTGTTCTTCAGCACCAATGGCCGCGGCCGGGTAAGCCATGCCGGCATCTACCTGGGTGACAACCAGTTCATCCACTCCAGCAGCCGCCGCAGTGGTGGTGTGCGCATCGACAGCCTCGGTGATCGTTACTGGAGCAAGACCTTCATTGAAGCCAAGCGCGCCTTGGCCATGGCGCCGACCAACATCGCGCGCAACTGATATCAAAATGATGTACCCTGCCGCGGCGGTGATGCTTTGAAAAAAAGCACACCGCCGTGCGCATTTACAGAAAGCGTCTAATCTAAATTCTCAACTCTTTTCGGCTGCAGCGCAGCGGTCTCAGACAGGATGTTCTGGCCATGATAAAGATGGCGCGCTTCGCATTTCTCTCCTTGGCAGCCTTGCTGGCTGCATGCTCCAGCCGTGCGCCTGCGCCGGCCCCTGTGGTACAGCCGCAGGTTACCTATAGCCAGCCCAATCCTTCACCGATTGCCGATGACGTGCTGATTCGCGCCATTGGTCTGGTTGGCACGCCCTATCGTTGGGGGGGCAATACCCCGGACTCCGGCTTCGACTGCAGCGGCCTGATCAAGTATGTGTACCGTGATGCTGCTGGCATCAGCCTGCCGCGCTCGACGCGAGAGATGATCGTCATGCGCGCACCCACGGTGGATGCCAGTTCGCTGCAGTCCGGTGACCTGGTGTTCTTCGCCACCAGTGGCGGCTCGCAGGTCAGCCATGCCGGCATCTATGTCGGGGACGGGCGCTTCGTGCATGCACCTTCCACCGGTGGCACCGTGCGCCTGGACTACCTGTCGAACAGCTACTGGGCCAAGGCCTACCTGCAGGCCAAGCGGGTGATTCCGCAAGGGCATCTGGCACAGAACCCTTGATATCCATGCCTGTTTAGCGGCCCCTCGAGCTCGGGGCCGATACCGGCTGCCTGGATTCAAGGTGTTTTGCTCACCCGCCAGACCACCCGCTTCGATTGACGCTCCCGGTGCAACCCTCTAACCTTCGCGGCGTGTTTCAGGTGCCCTGCCAGCCCCGACTGGGCAGGGTGAAACTGGGAAGCCGGTGGGCGCCAGCATGGCGCGATTCCGGCGCTGCCCCCGCAACGGTGGATGAGTAAAAGGCCGCGCAGGGCCACTGGATGCCAGCATCCGGGAAGGCGCGCAGGCCAGGGCCAAGGCCCACTCACAAGCCCGGAGACCGGCCTGATACTGCCAACGGCATCACGGAGGGTGATGCGCGGTGCACCGTGGCGCCCAGCCATGGCCTCTGCGCGTTCTCCGTTTGCCTGCCTATTACCTGTCGCCGCGCATTGCCGTGGTGCCAGCCAGCGGAGAACCCTGATGAGCGATTCCACCGAACGCGACGAACGCCACCTGGCGCGCATGCAGCGCAAGAAGGCGGTCATCGACGAACGCATCGCCAATTCCCCTAACGAATGCGGCCTGCTGCTGGTGCTGACCGGCAATGGCAAGGGCAAGAGCAGTTCGGCCTTCGGCATGCTCGCGCGCGCCTTGGGCCACGGCATGCAATGCGGTGTGGTGCAGTTCATCAAGGGCCGCAACAGCACCGGCGAGGAGCTGTTCTTCCGTCGCTTCCCCGAACAGGTGCGCTACCACGTGATGGGCGAGGGCTTTACCTGGGAAACCCAGGACCGCCAGCGTGACATCGCTGCTGCGCAAGCCGCCTGGGCGGTGTCGCGCCAGTTGCTGCAGGACCCAGGTGTACAGTTCGTGGTGCTGGACGAGCTCAACATCGCCCTCAAACATGGTTACCTCGACCTGGACCAGGTACTGTCCGACATTCAGGCCCGCCCGCCCATGCAGCATGTGATTGTCACTGGCCGCGCTGCGAAGCCCGAGATGATCGAACTGGCCGACACCGTGACCGAAATGGGCATGCTCAAGCACGCCTTCCAGGCCGGTATCCGCGCACAGAAAGGCGTCGAACTGTGAGTCGATCGCGGCACTGCCCCGCCGTGTTGATCGCGGCGCCGGCCTCTGGCCAGGGCAAGACTACCGTCACTGCTGCGCTGGCCCGCCTGCACCGCAACCTCGGGCGCAAGGTGCGGGTGTTCAAATGCGGGCCCGACTTTCTTGACCCGATGATTCTCGAACGGGCCAGTGGCGCGCCGGTGTATCAGCTGGACCTGTGGATGATCGGTGCGGAGGAAAGCCGTCGTCTGCTGTGGGAAGCTGCTGGCGAGGCTGACCTGATCCTCATCGAAGGGGTGATGGGGCTGTTCGACGGTACCCCGTCAAGCGCCGACCTGGCGCGCCACTTTGGCGTGCCGGTGCTGGCGGTGATCGACGGCACAGCCATGGCCCAGACCTTCGGCGCCCTGGCCCTGGGCCTGGCGCGGTACCAGGCCGATCTGCCGTTCGCCGGCGTGCTGGCCAATCGGGTAGGCAGCCTGCGTCATGCGCAACTGCTCGAAGGCAGCCTGACCGAGGGCTTGCGCTGGTATGGCGGCTTGTCCCGCGAGCGCGGCATCGAGCTGCCCAGCCGCCACCTGGGCCTGGTGCAGGCCAGCGAGCTGAATGACCTGGACACCCGCCTGGACGCTGCCGCCGAAGCGCTGGGCGCCAGTTGCGATGCGGCGTTGCCGCCGCCAGTCAGCTTTGCCGAGCCGGAACCGCAAGCCAGCGTTGCCTCGCTGGCCGGTGTGCGCATTGGCGTGGCGCGGGACGAGGCGTTCGCCTTCATCTATGGCGCTAACCTCGACCTGTTGCGCAACCTGGGTGCCCAGCTGGTGTTCTTCTCGCCGCTGCACGACCACGAACTGCCGGCGGTAGACAGCCTGTATCTGCCGGGTGGTTATCCTGAGCTGTATCACCATGCGCTGGCCGCCAACGCACCGATGTGCGAGGCGATCCGCGCCCACCACGCGCAGGGCAAGCCATTGCTGGCCGAGTGCGGCGGCATGCTGTACCTGCTTGATGCTCTGACTGACGTGGCCGGTGAACGTGCCGAACTGCTCGGCCTGCTGCCGGGTGAGGCGACCATGCAGAAGCGCCTGGCTGCCCTGGCGCTGCAGGCGGTGGAACTGCCGGAGGGGACCTTGCGCGGTCACACCTATCACCATTCGCTGACCAGTACTGCGCTGGAACCGATCGCCCGGGGTCTGAGCCCCAACGGCGGGCGTGGCAACGAGGCGGTTTATCGTCTGGGCCGGCTGACGGCCTCTTACGTGCACTTCTATTTCCCTTCCTGCCCGGATGCGGCGGCGGCGCTGTTGCGACCATGAATGATCACGCCTACAGCGACGCCGAGCGCGCCGCCATTTACCGGGTCATCGGCGAGCGCCGCGACATGCGCCATTTTGCGGGTGGCCAGGTGGCGCCCGAACTGCTTGGCCGCTTGCTGGCCGCCGCACATCAGGCGCCCAGTGTCGGGCTAATGCAGCCGTGGCGCTTTATCCGCATCACCCAGCGTGACCTGCGCGGGCGCATCCAGGCCTTGGTGGAAGCGGAGCGGGTACGCACGGCCGAGGCGTTGGGCGAGCGATCCGATGCCTTCATGAAGTTGAAGGTGGAGGGCATAAACGATTGTGCCGAGCTGCTGGTGGCGGCCTTGATGGACAACCGCGAGCCACACATCTTCGGCCGCCGCACCCTGCCGGAGATGGACCTGGCCTCGCTGGCCTGTGCCATCCAGAACCTGTGGCTGGCCGCGCGTGGCGAAGGGCTGGGCATGGGCTGGGTGTCGCTGTTCGACCCGCAGGCGTTGGCCGCGCTGCTGGGCATGCCCGCCGGGGCCAAGCCGGTGGCGGTACTGTGCCTTGGGCCGGTCGCCGAGTTCTATCCGGTGCCGATGTTGGTGCAGGAAAGCTGGGCCGAAGAGCGGCCCCTGAGTGAAATGCTTTACGAAAACCAATGGGGAGAGCGTCAATGAGCGTGGCCTTGCTGACCGTGGCCGGGGTGGCCCTGGACGCTTTGCTGGGCGAACCACAGCGCCGTCACCCCTTGGTGGCGTTCGGCAATATGGCCGGCAACCTGGAGCGCCGCCTGAATGCGGGCGGGCGCGGCTGGCGCAGCCACGGCGTGAGCGCGTGGTTTCTGGCGGTGGTGCCGCTGACCCTGGTGGCGCTGGTCCTTTCGTGGCTGCCGTATATTGGCTGGCTGGTTGACGTGCTGGCGCTTTACTGCGCCGTGGGGCTGCGCAGCCTGGGCGAGCATGTGCTGCCGGTGGCCAGCGCCTTGCGCCAGGGCGACCTGGCGGAGGCGCGGCGACGGGTTGGCTACCTGGTCAGCCGAGAAACGCGCGAACTGGACGAGCCCGCGGTGGCCCGAGCGGCGACCGAGTCGGTGCTGGAGAACGGCAGCGACGCAGTGTTCGCCGCGTTGTTCTGGTTTGTGGTGGCCGGTGCGCCCGGTGTGGTGCTGTACCGCCTGAGCAACACGCTGGATGCCATGTGGGGCTACCGTAACGAACGTTTCGAGCGCTTTGGCTGGTGCGCGGCGCGCATCGACGATGTGCTCAACTACATACCTGCAAGGCTGGTGGCCCTGACTTATGCTCTGTTGGGCAAGACCCGTCTGGCCTTGGCCTGCTGGCGCAAGCAGGGCCCGCTGTGGGACAGCCCCAACGCCGGGCCGGTGATGGCTGCCGGCGCCGGCGCGCTGGGCGTGGAGCTTGGTGGCCCGGCGGTGTACCACGGCGAACTGCATGAGCGGCCGCGTCTGGGCGAGGGGCCAGTGGCCGATGCCGATGCCATCGAGCGCGGCTGGCAGCTGGTGCAGCGCGGCGTGTGGCTGTGGCTGCTGGTGATCTGCCTGGGGGCCTATATCAATGCTTGAACATGGTGGCCGCCTGTTACGCGCGGTGCAGCAATACGGTATCCCCCGTGAGCAGTGGCTCGACCTGTCCAGCGGCATTGCGCCCTGGCCATTTTCTGTCCCGCCGATTCCCGTCGACGCCTGGGCCCGCCTGCCGGAAACCGAGGACGGCCTGGAGGACGCCGCGCGCTTGTATTACGGCGCCCGCCAGTTGCTGCCGGTAGCCGGCTCCCAGGCCGCGATCCAGGCCTTGCCACTGCTACGTCCAGCCGCTCGAGTAGGCGTGCTGACGCCGTGCTATGCCGAACACCCCTATGCCTGGCAACGGGCGGGGCATCAACTGCTGGCGCTGGATGAAGCGCAAGTCGAGGCTGCGCTCGACGGCCTCGATGTGCTGGTGCTGGTGAACCCCAACAACCCGACCGGCCAGCGGGTGTCGCGCGAACGCCTGCTGGCTTGGCATGCTCGCCTGGCTGCCCGCGGTGGCTGGCTGCTGGTCGACGAAGCATTCATGGACAACACCCCGGCGGACAGCGTGGTGGACTGCGCCGAACGCCCGGGACTGATCGTGCTGCGCTCGTTTGGCAAGTTCTTCGGCTTGGCCGGCGTGCGCCTGGGCTTCGTTGCCGCCGAACACAGCTTGCTGCTGCGCCTGGCCGAGCTGCTCGGACCCTGGACCGTCAACGGCCCGACCCGGGTGCTGGCCCAGGCCAGCCTGTCTGATCAGACTGCCCAGCGCGCGCAGGCCGAACGCTGTGCTGCTGCCAGCGAGCGGCTTGCGCACGTGTTGCGCAGTGCCGGCCTGGCGCCTAGTGGTGGCTGCGACCTGTTCCAGTACGTGCGTAGCGAGCATGCTGCGCGGCTGCATGAATTTCTCGCCCGGCGCGGCATCCTGGTACGGCTGTTCGAACAGCCAGCGGCAGTGCGCCTGGGGTTGCCTGCCTGCACGGCGGACGAACAGCGCCTGGCCCAGGCCCTGGCGGCTTATCAGAAGGAAACGGCATGACGACCCTCATGGTGCAAGGCACCACCTCCGACGCAGGCAAGAGCACACTGGTGACCGCGTTGTGCCGCTGGCTGTTGCGCCAGGGCGTCGCTGTGGTGCCCTTCAAACCACAGAACATGGCGCTGAACAGCGCGGTGACGGCTGATGGTGGTGAAATCGGCCGGGCCCAGGCGGTGCAGGCCCAGGCCTGCCGGCTACAACCGCACACCGACATGAACCCGGTGCTGCTCAAGCCCAACAGCGATACCGGCGCCCAGGTCATCATCCACGGTCGGGCGGTCACCAGCATGAATGCAGTGGCCTACCACGACTATAAAACCACGGCCATGCAAGCGGTGCTGGCGTCTCATCAACGCCTGAGTGCCGCGTACCCGGTGGTCATGGTCGAGGGGGCGGGGTCGCCGGCAGAGATCAACCTGCGTGCCGGCGATATCGCCAACATGGGCTTTGCCGAAGCGGTGGACTGCCCGGTGATCCTGGTGGCCGACATCAACCGCGGTGGTGTGTTCGCCCACCTGGTGGGCACGCTGGAATTGCTGTCGACCACTGAACAGGCGCGGGTCAAAGGTTTTGTCATCAACCGCTTCCGTGGCGACATTGCTCTGCTGCAGCCAGGGCTGGACTGGCTGGAACAACGCACCGGCAAACCGGTACTGGGCGTCCTGCCTTACGTTACCGACCTGCACCTGGAAGCCGAAGATGGCATCGATGTGCGCCAAGGCGTCAAGCACGAGCGAGTGCTAAAGGTGATCGTGCCAGTGCTGCCGCGCATCAGTAACCACACCGACTTCGACCCGCTGCGCCTGCACCCGCAGGTGGACTTGCAGTTCATTGGCCCAGGCCAGCCGATTCCGGCTGCCGACCTCATCATCTTGCCAGGCTCCAAGAGCGTGCGTGGCGACCTGGCACAACTGCGCGAGCGCGGTTGGGACAAGGCCATCGAGCGGCACCTGCGCTATGGCGGCAAGCTGATCGGTATCTGCGGTGGCCTGCAGATGCTGGGGCGGGAAGTGCATGACCCGCTGGGGCTGGAGGGAGCCGCAGGCTCAAGCCAGGGGCTCGGCCTGCTCGACTATGCCACGGTGCTCGAAGCCGAGAAGCAACTGCGCAATGTGGCCGGCACGCTGAGCCTTGAAGCGGCAACGGTAACCGGTTATGAAATTCATGCTGGCGTTACGACGGGGCCTGCGCTGGCGCAACCCGCGGTCCAACTGGCTGATGGCCGCCATGATGGTGCTGTCAGTGCCGATGGCCAGATCCTCGCCACCTACCTGCATGGCCTGTTCGAAGGCAGCCAGTCGTGTGCCGCGCTATTGCGCTGGGCCGGGCTGGAGGATGTGCAGGTTATCGACTACGAAGCGTTGCGCGAACACGACATCGAGCGCCTGGCCGATCTGGTGGAAAAGCACCTGGACACCGCGCATTTGCGCCAACTGTGTGGGGTAGCCTGACATGCGTAACCTGATTCTCGGCGGCGCCCGGTCTGGCAAAAGCCGCCTGGCCGAACAACTGGCCAGCGCCAGCGGCTTGCCGGTGACCTACATCGCCACCAGCCAGCCGCTGGATGGCGAAATGAACGAACGCGTGTTGCTGCATCGTCAGCGCCGGCCGGATGACTGGGGGTTGATCGAAGAGCCCTTGGCCCTGGCCGCGGTACTGCGCGCCGAAGCGGCCGAGGGGCGCTGCCTGCTGGTGGATTGCCTGACCCTGTGGCTGACCAATTTGTTGATGCTGGAAGATGACCAGCGCCTGGCCGAGGAGCGTGATGCCCTGCTGGCATGCCTGGAACAGTTACCTGGCACCCTTATCCTGGTCAGTAACGAAACCGGCCTGGGCGTCGTGCCCATGGGCGAGCTGACCCGGCGCTATGTCGACCTGGCCGGCTGGCTGCACCAGGCCGTGGCCGAACGCTGTCAGCGTGTAGTGCTGACCGTGGCCGGCCTGCCCCTAATCCTCAAAGGACCTGCACTATGACCCAAGCCTGGTGGCGTGACGCCTGCCAACCCCTCGACAACGCCGCCATGGACCAGGCCCGCGCCCGGCAGCAGCAACTGACCAAACCTGCTGGCTCGCTCGGTCAACTTGAAGAACTGGCCATTCAGCTGGCTGGCCTGCAGGGGCTTGAACGACCAATGCTGGATCAGGTAGCCATCAGCATTTTTGCCGGCGACCACGGCGTGGTCGAAGAGGGCATCTCGGCCTACCCGCAGGCGGTGACCGGGCAGATGCTACGCAACTTCGTCGGCGGGGGCGCGGCGATCAGTGTGCTGGCGCGGCAACTGCAGGCCAGCCTGGACGTGGTCGACCTGGGCACCATTGACGCGCAGTTGGAGCTGCCCGGCGTGCGTCATCTGCGCCTGGGCACCGGTACTGCCAACTTTGCCCGTCAACCCGCGATGACCGAAAACCAGCTGCAAGCGGCCTTGCAGGCTGGTCGCGACAGTGCCCAGCGCGCCGCCGAACAGGGCGCACAGCTGTTCATCGGTGGCGAGATGGGCATCGGTAACACCACCGCCGCCGCAGCCTTGGCCAGTGTTCTGCTGGGGTGTCCGGCGTCGGAGCTGAGCGGCCCTGGTACCGGCCTGGACTACGCCGGGGTGCAGCACAAGGCTGAAGTCATCGAGAGGGCGCTGTGCCTGCATGGCTTGCGTGCTGAAGACCCGTTACAGGCACTGGCTTGTGTTGGCGGTTTCGAGATCGCGGCGTTGGCGGGTGCCTACCTCGGTTGCGCGCAGGCGGGTGTCGCGGTGTTGGTGGATGGCTTTATCTGCAGTGTCGCTGCGCTCGTGGCAGTGCGCCTCAACCCGCAGTGTCGGGCCTGGCTGTTGTTCGCTCACCAGGGGGCTGAGCCCGGGCACAAAACCTTGCTTGCTGCGCTGCAGGCCGAGCCCTTGCTGGCCTTGGGCTTGCGCCTGGGTGAGGGCAGTGGCGCTGCCCTGGCGGTGCCGCTGTTGCGCCTGGCCTGTGCGCTGCATGGGCAGATGGCGACCTTTGCCGAGGCCGCGGTGGCGGACCGCCCGGCATGATCCTCGACTTGCTGCGCCATGGTGAGACGGAACAGGGCGGCCTGCGTGGCAGCCTTGATGATGCCTTGACCGACAAGGGCTGGGCGCAGATGCGCCGCGCCGTGGCCGACGCCGGCCCGTGGCAGGTGCTGGTCAGCTCGCCGCTGCAACGCTGTGGGCGCTTTGCCGATGAGCTGGGTGCGCAGTTGAACCTGCCTGTGCAGCGTGAGCCCGCCCTGCAGGAACTGCACTTCGGTGATTGGGAGGGCCAAAGTGCCGCGCAGATCATGGAGCACCAGGCCGATGCACTGGGCCGTTTCTGGGCCGACCCTTACGCCTTCACACCGCCCAATGGCGAGCCGGTCGAGGCGTTTGCCGAACGGGTGCTGGCGGCTGTCGAGCGTTTGCGCCTTCAGCATGCCGGCAAGCGCGTGCTGCTGGTGACCCATGGCGGCGTGATGCGGCTGTTACTGGCCCGTGCCCGTGGCTTGCCCAGGGAGCAGTTGCTGCAGGTCGAGGTTGGCCATGGCGCGTTGATGCGGCTGGTGCCGGGTGGCGATGGGCAACTGGTCGAGGCGCCCTGAGATGTTGCCGTTCTGGATCGCCCTGCAGTTTCTCAGCAGCCTGCCGGTGAGCCTGCCGGGCATGCCGGCACCGCGTGAGGTAGGGCGTTCGCTGCTGTACTACCCGCTGGTCGGGCTGCTGTTCGGCTTGCTGCTGTGGTTGGCCAGTCATCTGCTACAGGGTACGCCGTCGCCGCTGCATGCGGCTTTGCTGCTGACGTTGTGGGTATTGCTCAGTGGTGCCTTGCACCTGGATGGCCTGGCGGACAGTGCCGACGCCTGGCTAGGTGGTTTCGGCGACCGTGAGCGCACCTTGCGGATCATGAAAGACCCGCGCAGCGGGCCGATTGCCGTGGTCACCCTGGTCTTGGTGTTGTTGCTGAAGTTCTGCGCATTGTGGGTGCTGGTCGGGCAGGGCATCGGGGCGCAATTGCTGCTGGCGCCGTTGATCGGGCGGGCGGCTATGTTGGGTCTGTTCCTTTGTACACCTTATGTGCGACCTGGCGGGTTGGGCCAGGCGTTGGCCGAACATATGCCCCGGTGCGCGGCGGGGTGGGTGTTGCTGGTTTGTGGGCTGTTCTGCCTCTTCCTGGGCGGATGGAGCGTGCTGCTGGCGCTGGCGGTGTTTGCCTGGTTGCGGCATCTGATGTGCCGGCGCCTGGGCGGGACCACCGGTGATACCGCCGGTGCGTTGCTGGAGCTGCTGGAGCTGGCCGTCGTGCTCGGGTTGGCGCTGGGGCTTTGAGCGCTTGATCTGGACGGCGCTTTAGCGGCTGCTTTGCGGTGCTTTCGCAGCAGGCCATAGGTGTGGAGGGGCAGTAACTTCCAGAAACGGTCCGGAAGCGCCTGCCTCTTCCTTGCCGGCGTATCCTCAGCCTCCCCCCCAGCAATCAGGTAGGCTTCCCGTGCGTCACTGGATCTTTGCCAGTCTATTGGTCCTGTCCACCCTCCCAGCCACTGCTGCAGATCTCATGGCGTTCTGGGACACCCCACGCCACGGCGGCAACAGCTTCAACCGGCTGCCACCCGATCAAGCCTACTTCGATGCCCTGAGGGGGTACGGCGCCACATGGGTGCGGCTGTCGTACGACAAATGGCAACCGGTGAAACGTGATTTCCTCCTCGGCAGCGCCGATACCTATGAAGGCCTGCCCGACGCCGACCTGGCGGTGCTGCGTGCCACCCTCGACCGGGCGCACCAGGCGGGGCTCAAGGTGGTCATCGCGCCACTCTCGCTACCGGGTATGCGCTGGTCGCAAAACAACCAGGGCCAGTTCGATGATCGCTTGTGGCAAGACAAACGTTACTGGTCCCAGGCTGCGGCGTTCTGGCGAGATATGGCGCGCGAACTGAAAAGTCATCCGGCCATCGCGGCCTACAACCTGATCAATGAGCCAGCACCGGAGAAACAGGGTGGCCTGGCTGAACATGCCGAACTCGGGCAGATGCAGCAGTGGTATGCGCAAGCGCAGGGCGGTGCGCGCGATCTGCCCTTGCTGTACCGGCAACTGATAGCGGCCATACGCGAAGAAGACGTTGATACGCCGATCATGGTCGATGCCGGCTGGTATGCAGGCGCAGACGCGTTCGGCTACTGGCCGGCGCCGCTGGAGGACCCGCGAGTGCTGTACAGCGTGCACATGTATGAGCCCTATGCCGCAACCAGTGCGCCGAACATGGCGCGCAAACAGCCCATCGCCTATCCAGGCCCCGTATCTTTTGCCGGGCAGACACAGCTGTGGGATGGGCGGCGAGTTGAAGGCTACTTGCGCCAGCCGCTGGCATGGGCCGAGGCCGTGGGGCTACCGCTTTCTCGTCTGGTGGTGGGCGAGTTTGGCTGCATGCGCAGGCTGCCGGGTTGTCGGCAGTACCTTGAAGATGTACTCGTCGTGCTGGATCGCAACCGGTTGCACTGGGCATTCTATAGCTTCCGTGAAGACAACTGGGATGGCATGGACTACGAGCTGGGCACGGCGAAGGTGCCGTGGCGCTACTGGCAGGCGGTCGAGCAGGGCGCGCCGGACCCCTTGGCGCGCAAGGCGACGGTTGAGTTCGAGCCGATCCGCAGGCGCTTGAACCCTGACTGACGCTTCTCAATCTTTCGTGAAACTTCTTGCAACACTCCGCACGCGGGTATATACACGTATCCATGCTGACCAGTGAATGCATCTGTACCCACCTGCGTCGCGCCGCCCGCGGCGTGAGCCGGCATTACGACGAAGCCCTTGCCGGCTTCGGGGTCAATGTCGCCCAGTTTTCCCTGCTGCGGCACCTGCAGCGGCTCGACCGACCCAGCATCACAGCCCTGGCCGAAGCCATGGGGCTCGAGCGCAGTACCCTGGGCCGCAACCTGCGTGTGCTGGAGGCGGATGGGCTGGTAGCACTGGGCGAGGGCGACGACCAGCGTAACCGCGTGGTGCTGTTGACCGCGGCGGGTAAGCAACTGCTGCACGTTGCCCACCCGGCCTGGGAGCAGGCCCAGAAAGAGCTGGTTGAACGGCTCGGGGTGGGGCAGCGGGATGAACTGGTGCGACTGCTGGAACAACTGGCCTGATTTGATACGACTATAAGCGGGTATATACCCGTAAACCTTGCGATGTGCTGGAGATAACGACAATGACTTCGGTGTGGCGAACCAGCGGATGGGTGTTGGTGGGGGCGGCCTTGATACTGGCGCTGTCTCTGGGCGTACGGCACGGCTTTGGCCTGTTTCTGGGGCCGATGAGTGCTGATTTTGGCTGGGGGCGTGGAGTGTTTGCCTTCGCCATTGCCCTGCAGAACCTGATCTGGGGCCTGGCGCAGCCGTTCGCTGGCGCCTTGGCCGACCGGCTTGGCGCGGCGCGGGTGGTCATCATCGGCGGTATTCTCTATGCCGTCGGCTTGATCTTGATGGGCTTGGCTGATTCGCCCTGGTCGTTGTCGCTGAGTGCGGGCTTGCTGATCGGCATCGGCCTGTCCGGCACGTCGTTCTCGGTCATCCTCGGTGTGGTCGGGCGTGCAGTGCCGGCCGAAAAGCGCAGCATGGCCATGGGGATCGCCAGCGCCGCCGGGTCGTTCGGCCAGTTCGCCATGTTGCCGGGCACCCAAGGCCTGATTCAGTGGCTGGGCTGGTCGGCAGCGTTGCTGGTACTGGGCCTTTTGGTGGCGTTCATCGTGCCTTTCGTCTGTCTGCTGCGCGATCGCCCGTTACCCAGTCACGGTGCCGAGCAGACCCTGGGCCAGGCGCTGCGCGAGGCGTGCACGCACTCCGGCTTCTGGTTGCTGGCGCTGGGCTTTTTTGTCTGTGGCTTCCAGGTCGTATTCATTGGCGTTCACCTGCCGGCCTACCTGGTTGACCAGCATCTGGCTGCGGCCACCGGTACGACAGTGCTGGCGCTGGTCGGCCTGTTCAACATCGTCGGTACCTTCACTGCTGGCTGGTTGGGCGGGCGCATGTCCAAGCCGCGCCTGCTGACCGGGTTGTACCTGCTGCGTGCGGTGGTGATCGTGCTGTTCCTGTGGGCGCCGGTGAGCGAGTTCAGTGCTTACCTGTTCGGCATTGCCATGGGCCTTCTGTGGTTGTCCACGGTACCGCTGACCAATGGGACCGTGGCCACGGTGTTCGGGGTGCGCAACCTGTCCATGCTGGGCGGTATCGTGTTCCTGTTCCATCAGTTGGGTGCGTTCCTGGGGGGCTGGCTGGGTGGGATAGTGTATGACCGCACCGGTAGCTATGACCTGGTCTGGCAGATTTCCATCCTGCTCAGCCTGCTGGCCGCTGCCCTTAACTGGCCGGTGCGCGAACGCCCGGTTTCACGCCTTCAGGCCCAGGCTGTATGAACCGCTACCTGATACGCGGCCTGTTGGCTATTGCCGCCCTGTTGCTGCTGGCACTGGTGTGGTGGGGCTGGCATCAGGGTGGGATGGCGCTGATGCAACTGGGCATGAGTGTGTGTTAGGCGCTACCCTGCAAGCTCAAGGATTGTCATGCGGGAGAAACGAGTCATGCGTGCACATTGGTTGACGGTGCCGGTGCTGGCCCTGCTTGCCAGTACATCGAGCTGGGCTGCAGATTGCCCGGCATTGTTGCAGGGCAGCCTGCCGGAATTGCGCGGTAAGGGGCAGGTCGACCTCTGCGAGCGCTTTGCCGGCAAGCCGCTCGTGGTGGTGAATACTGCCAGTTATTGCGGTTTTGCCCCGCAGTTCGAGGGGCTCGAGGCGACCTACAAGGAGTATCACGAGCAAGGCCTGGAAATGCTCGGCGTGCCGTCCAATGACTTCAAGCAGGAAGACGCCGACAGTGAGAAGACTGCCAAGGTTTGCTATGCCAACTACGGTGTCACCTTCACCATGACCAAGACGCAGGCGGTGCGGGGCAAGGATGCGATACCGCTGTTTGCGGAGCTGGCCAGCCAGAGCAGTGCGCCGAAGTGGAATTTCTACAAGTATGTTGTCGATCGCAAGGGCAAGGTGATCGGTAACTTCTCCAGCCTGACCAAACCGGATGATCCCGCGTTCCGCGCCGCTATCGAAAAGGCCATCGCCTCACAGCAGTAACCAGGCTGCGCTTGCTGCGGCGTTTGATTTTAAGCGCGAGGCAGTTCAGGCGACGCAGATTGCGACTTCAGGAGGCCTTACGCCGTCCTCCTGAAGTCGCGGGATCAAGATCAAAAACAGGAAGTGGCTGGCTGCGGGTCACTTCACCGTGCATGCACGGTAATCGCCACCAACCGCACCACCACCGGCCGGACCACCAGCACGCACACAAATGCCACCGGCATCGCCAACTGATAGGCCTTGAGCACATTGCCCAGATACTCAGGGGTAAACCCGGCATTGGCCGCCGTGATCACGAAGCACATCAACAGCGCCATGATCGACGACATGTAGAACGCGAAAACGTAGGGAGTAGCGACCGGGTGCAATTTACGTCGACTGCGCGATCGGGACAGGTTGCTCATGCGAACTCCTGAAAGCTGAGTGGAAGCGCAGATTAGCAACCTGCCCCCTGCAGCTGTAGACCGGCAGCATTGAGTTCTTTATAAAGAAACTCTTACGAATCCAAGCGCTCACCATGGACCTGCTCAACGCCATTCGCTGCTTCATCAAGGTGGTCGAGGCCGGTAGCATCGCTGCTGGTGCCCGTATCCTCGGCCTCAGTCCGGCAGCCGTCAGCCAGAACCTGGCGCGGCTGGAAGGCCACCTGCAAGTACGCCTGCTCAGCCGAACCACACGCAGCATGGCCCTGACGCCCTCTGGCGCCCAGTATTACGAGCGTGTAAAGCATATCGAGCGTGATCTGGCCCTGGCCGAACAGGCAGTGACAACACCCGACAGCGAGCCTCAGGGGCGGCTGTGCATTGCCTCGACCTCTGCCTTTGGGCGCCATGTGCTGGCGCCGTTGATACCTGCTTTCAGTGCCCGCTACCCTTTACTTTCGATAGAGTTGGTAACGACTGATCGTCGGGTCAACCATGCCCGTGAAGACGTTGACGTGAGCTTGCGCATTGCCCCACAGCTCGAAGACCAGCTGCTGGCCCGGCGCATCGCCCGCATCCCGTTCATTTGTTGTGCCTCACCCGGTTACCTGCAGAGCGCTGGCGTACCTGCCACGCCCGAGGCCTTGCGCGGGCACCGTTGCCTTGTGTTTCGCTATCCGGTGGATGGCCGCTTCCTGCGCTGGGGCTTCATGCGGGACGGCCTGCGCTTCGAAGCGGAGTTCGGCAGTGTATTGATCAGCGACGATATCGATGCCCTGACCCAGATGGCCCTGCACGATGGTGGCATCACCCGTCTGGCCGAGTTCATCGTGCGACCGCACCTGGCCTCGGGTGCGTTGGTGCCGCTGTTCGAATACTGCGACAGCAGCCAGGCTTACGCCCAGACCGAGCCCATGGACATCTACCTGTGCCTGGCCGATCGCTTTGCCATGACCACCAAGGTGCGCGCTTTCATGGACTACCTGCGCGAATGCCTGGGCGACAGCTGGCAAGTGCAGGCATGAAAAAACCGCCACGAAGGCGGTTTTCATGTAACGCACAGGAATCAGAAGCGGTAGGTGAGGGATGCACCGATACCGTGAGCGCTGTTCTCGTACTTGGCCTGGTAGCTGCCTTTCAACAGCCCTTGTTGTTGCGAGCTTGGCAGGTTGTTGACCTTGGTATCCTCTTCCCACAAATACGAATAGGCAACGTCGATGGTCATGTCATCGTTCGGGCTCCAGCCGGCACCAAAGCTGACCGCTTTACGATCGCCAGTCGGAATGCGTGGCGAGCGATCATGGTTGTTGGTGGGCGACTGGTCGACGGAGAAGCCTGCGCGCAGGGTCCACTCCTTGTTCACCTTGTAGGACGCGCCAATGGCGTGGGCCCAGGTGTCGTGCCAGTTCTGCTCTTCGGTGATGGTCTTCAACGGGTAGCCTGCCGGCGCTTCGTTCTCGACGACGATGCTTTCCAGGCGGCTCCAGCGCGTCCAGGTGCTACCCGCATACAGTGTCCAATGGTCATCCAGTTCATGAGTGACCGAGAAGTCCACAGACTCTGGCGTCTTGATCTTCAGGCTGGCGTCGAACTTGCCGTTCAGGCCAAGCTGTGGAATCGGGTAGGAAACGCGGGTATTGCCTTCAAGCTTGTAGTCGACCATCGAGTGATAGGTCAGGCCCAGACGGGTACGGTCCGTAGCTTGCACCAGAACGCCGATGTTGTAACCGATCGCAGTGTCGTCGCCCTTGATCTTGGTCTCGCCATCAGGGCCATTGGGCCCCAGGAGGGCCTTGCTGCTCAGGTTCGAACCCAGTTCACCCTTGATACGGTTGATAGTCGGGCCAAAACCGATCGACACTTTGTCGTTGAAGGCGTAGCTGACGGTTGGCTGGAAGGTGACAACCTCGACCTTGCTCTTCTTGCCCCAGTAGCGTGCAGCGTCATCGCTACCGTAGTCGGTGATCAGGCCATATGGCACGTAAACGCCGAAGCCAACGCTCCAGTGATCATCAATCGGCTTGACGTAGTAGCCCATGGGTACGCCAACGAGAGGCACCATGTCACCATCGGTTTCCCCCCCGAAGTTGCTGCCTGGGCCCGATATGTCGGTCTTGGCGATGACGGCAGCGCCGCCCACGGTGAATTGTTCGCGCTTGAGGCGGGACATGCCGGCCGGGTTGCCATACACAGTGCTGGCATCGTCGGCAGAAGACGAGCGCCCAGCAAAACCGGTTCCCATGCCGCTGATACTTTGTTCGTTCAGCGCGAACCCGGCGGCGAGCAGTTGGCTGGAAGCAAGCGCAACGGCTACGCCGAGGGAGGTTTTGAGCATTACTTTTTTCATTATTAGAAAACTCCTTGGGTCTCCGGGGCGAAAAGCTACCAACAAATCACGCGCTGCGCTATAGGCTCAATCGCAGGAGTTAGAGCGGTTTTGTAGGACAATCCGACCAAAATTCCATTTTTTCCGGGTTACTTGTAGGACGCGTCTCAAGATGCCTGTGGCAATTTCTGATCTATGCAGGCATGCCAGGCATGGGTGAAGTCGCGCAGACGACCCTGGGGGTTGAAAATCTGTCGCCAGATACGCGCCAGTGCCAGCAGATCGTCCGCCGCAGGCAATGGGGTGGCCTGCTCTTCGATGAGCATCCAGGCAATGGCAGTGGAATAGCGCAGGTTGACGGTGAGCTCCAGGTGCGGGCCACCAAGGAAGGCGTGCTGGCTGGCCAGGCCGCGGACCAGGCTGGCGAGGTCGGGGTCACGGGCCAGGTATTCGTCCCAGAGCGCCTGGTGACGATGTTCGCCGATGCGGTAGAGGCCGTGCCCGCGTCGGTCGTGCAGGGCTGAGCCGAGTGCTGACTGGCTGGCGGCGATACCCAGGAGCAAGGCTTCGGCGCTGGCGCAGTGACGGTTCAGGTAGACCAGGGTGGGTCGGATCACATACTGACACAATTCATTCGCCGCAATACCCATGATGCCCTCGAGCAGGTAAGGGCCGGACGGGCGCTGGAGCTTGGCAGCTGGTGAATGATCAGGCCCGCCGGGAGCGGAAAGCACCGCTCGAGTTGAAGTGTAGTGTGATAATCATGGTGTAAAGAGCTGTTTTTAAATCGATTGCTGCCTGATGCTCCGGGCTATATGCCCTAAGGCAATTACGCCCAGAGCGTTCAGGCAGTCTTGCGATCGGATGATTCAGCGCTTGAATACCACGGTATTCGCCGGTCACGCGGTGAGCGACTGACGCGTCCGGGCGATCACCGCCTGCAGCGGTTCATGGCGGCTGTACTGTTCGTGGTACAGGCGTTCTGTGTGGCAGGCAACGCCGTGTTCGTCTACCAAGGTAAAGCTGAAGCTGCCCTTGCGTGGGGCAACGATAAGGCACTTCAACGGCGAGAAGGCCTGGGAGAGGGTGCCAATGGCAGCCTGAATCTGATGATGAGTTTGCATATTGTTGGAGGTTCCTGCTTTAAACACGGGGGTTATGATCCGTGCATGATAGAAACGTTCCAGTGACGCCTTTATTAAGGGACGAACGAACCTGACTGGAACAGGGCAGCCAGAGGGGGCGCAATCAAATGTAGGCGCTTGGGCTGACTGGTAGGTACTTCGGAAGGCAGGCAGCACGCCGGGGCCAAGGTTCTAGGCCGTCGAGGTGGGATCCTGATCAATCTGTCATGTGATTCGTGCTTGCGCAGCGTAAGGCTGGCGAGTGAATCATTGAATGGGCCGGTCCTTGTTTCAGCAGGGACGCTCTTGGGGGGAGCGAGTCTGCAAGGACGCTTGCGGCCAGAATTGACTTTCAGCTTGGTACTAACGAGGGGCACCTTACCGGAAGTGCAGATGTTTGGCAAGCGCTACGTTTGTTCAGGTGAGCCGCGCAGTATGGCGCGAATTTTCGTTGCTGGGAAGAGGGGGAAAATGGCCCGAATGCCGGCCGATGTGCCCTTTTCGTGCACCCAAATGGAGGTTCATGGTGCACTTGTTCACATTCGGGGCAGCGCCTGTAACGGTCTGGTAACACCACCCGGCAGCCTCGCCAATGCCTTGACTGCGTGGTTAAGTCAATGAAAAAAAACACTATTTTTAGCTGGTGAAAAAATCGTCAGTTTGACCAAAGCCCCCAATTCACGGGGGTTTGAGGGGTGTGAGAGGGGGTTGTCCACCGAGTTATCCACAGGAACTGTGGATTGTCCCGAGCGCTTGCTCTAGCACGGGCGTGCCAGCAATGGGATGGACTGTCCGACAATTGCCATGCTCCAACAGACTGGTTGGTCATCCACCTGAAAACGTCAAGAAAAGATCATGGAATTTTTTTTCAATCCTCCAGAAATCGACAGGCCAGGGCGAAAAAAAAAGAGTAGAGTGGCGCGCCTTTCGAGTTACCAAACCTGTTGCTCATGAAGTTTCGCGGTAAAAACCTCGCCAGCCCTGCTGCATCGACACTTGCACCTCCCGCCAAACGCTTTTCCCTGAAAGTGGCCCTGTGGTTGCTCGACAGTCCGCGCTTGGGCGACAACCCTCAGGTCAAGCACCTGGCCGGGCGCTTGTTGAAGCAGCCGGCGCGCCAAGGTGTGGTTGTGGCGCAGAGCCGCCTGGGGCAGATGCTGTGCCGCGATTGTGGCAACGCCCGTGACCGGCGTATAGGCCATGAGCTGCTGCGTCAGGCTGCCCGCGCAGGGGATCGGCGGGCGCAGCTGGAGTACGCCCGGCTGTGTCAGCACAACGAGCCGGAGCAGGCGCGCTATTGGCTTGAGCTTGCGGCAGGGCAGGGATCGCAGGAAGCGCGGCGGTTGCTGCGACAGTGGTTTCCTGCCTGAGGCTTGTTGCCTGCGCGGGCCCATTCGCGAGCAATCACTGATGTGTGTTCACCACCGTGGTAGGAGCGGGTTTACCCGCGAATACGGTGGCGGCGGCAACGGTGAACGGCGGGTGGGGATTGGC